>JANLTU010000011.1:0-21094 GCA_031363085.1 Gammaproteobacteria bacterium | reverse complement strand
TATACTCGATCCGGTGTTGCCTGGACACAGCAAGCCTATGTCAAGGCCAGCAATCCCGAAATAACAGATTACTTCGGCACGTCGGTTGCCCTCTCCGGCAACGGTAACACCCTCGCCGTTGGCGCATATGCCGAAGATAGTACCGCGACCGGCATAAACAACACCGTACCGGGTCAGGGGGATAATTCCGCCAGCGGGGCCGGCGCGGTGTATTTGTATTAGCGATGTAGGCGTCGTCGCAGAGGGGCGCGTGTAAGTATTCGCTGTGCCGGCGGGAGACAACCATAGGCATCTCGATCTGCGCGATTCCATCGATGCAGTCCCTACGCAGAAGTTAGGGTCAGACACGAATTAAATTCAAGAGGCTCAGAAAAGGATAAATCAAAACATGATGGCCACAGGATAAGTGTTGATCCATTTCTACGCGCAGCGGGTGAATGGCGTGAGCGGGTGTTGAGAGATGCTAAGCTGGTCTGCGGACTGTGAATCTTCGGTTTTAGCCAAAGCAGAGAGTGGGAGTTGCAGTAATGTCGCGCAAGCCGTAGCCAGTACCGGAAAGTAAAATCCCGGCATGGAAAAGAATGCCGCTTATCTCGAAACGAGCGTGCGTTAAGTTACTGAGGATTTGGGCGCATGTTGTGGGCTCGTCTCCTGTGATACTATTTCAAGCCCTCAAGATGAGGGCGAATACTCACTCACGGCATCGGATCGGCTGATCGCGGCGACATGGTTAAGCAGCGCACTCTAAAAAACGTTATCCGCGCAACCGGCGTGGGCTTGCACACAGGTAATAAGGTGTACCTGACACTGCGGCCTGCGGCGGCGGATTCGGGCATTATTTTTCGGCGTATCGATCTTGATCCGCCGGTGGAAATTACTGCGCGGCCGGAAAATGTCGGCGACACACAGCTCTCGACCACGTTGGTTAAAGGCGACGCGCGTATTTCCACGGTGGAGCATGTGCTGTCGGCCCTGGCGGGGTTGGGTATTGACAATGCTTACATCGACCTCAGCGCGGCGGAAGTGCCGATCATGGACGGCAGTGCGGGTCCGTTCGTATTTCTGATTCAGTCCGCTGGCATCGTCGAGCAAAACGCGCCCAAGCGATATATTCGCGTCAAGCGCAGCGTCGAAGTGCGGGAAGGCGAAAAATGGGCACGCTTCGATCCGTTTGACGGTTTCAAGGTGTCGTTCAAAATTGACTTCGCGCATCCGGTGTTTAACGGCGGTCCGCAAGATACCACCATCGATTTTTCCACCGCCTCGTTTGTGAAAGAAGTCAGCCGTGCGCGCACCTTCGGTTTTATGCGTGAAATCGAACAACTTCGCGGCCGCAACTTGGCGTTAGGCGGCTCGCTCGACAACGCGATTGTGCTCGACGACTACCGCGTGCTGAACGAAGACGGTCTGCGTTATGAAGATGAGTTCGTCAAGCACAAGGTGCTGGATGCCATCGGCGATTTGTATTTGCTGGGGCGTAATCTGATTGGTGCATTCAGTGGTTATAAATCCGGCCATGCGTTGAACAACAGCTTGTTACGCGCGCTGCTGGCCGATGAAACGGCGTGGGAATTGGTGGTGTTTGCCAATGATTCGGCAGCGCCAGTGACATTTAATCAACCCGCGCTCGCGAGTTGATTTCGGTGTTATTTCGGTAGTGTTTTTTGCGCGTGCTCGGTGTTAGCTGCCAAACGTTGCAATGCGGCGCGCAGCATGGGGTCTTCGATGTGTGCAGCACAGGTGGAAATTGTCTGTTCGGCCTCGGATGACAGGCGCCGCAGCGGTAACGATTCCGGCACTTCCAGCACTTCCCGTGGCAGTGTTTTAACGTGCAGCACAGTGATTTTTTCAGTGCCCGGCAGTTTGCGTAACAGATTTAAAAACACCGGTACGCCGTAACGAAAACGTGTCGCCCACGCTGGTGAATCCACCCATATTGTGCCGCCCTGATCAGTCACCGTGACCGCACGCAGGTGAGGGCGTTCTTCGTCTGGAAGCGATACGCGCAATGTTTCGGTGAGCACTTGCAATCGCTGCGTAGCTGACACAATATTGCGAATTACATCACACTTTAGGTTTAAGATTTGGCGAGGTGTGGGCGTGCGACTCATGCTTTTGCGGGCCTCTGACGATACACGAAGCAAGGGAAAGGCTAGGGGGTTAAGTCGGCGCTCCTATATTTCACAAGCCGCTTCCCGTTGTTCACCAGCCAGACAAATATCTTTGGTTAGCATACACGACGCACAGGGCGACTACGGCTATGAATATTATTTTGGTTAGAAATACCAAGAGCGGCTTCGGTCATATCACCCTGACGCGTGGTGTTGTTTGGCTTTTGTCGGCGTTGTTGGTATTGATCGCGCCGCTGGCGTTTTTGGCGTTGGGTTACGTTGTTGGCGCCAGGCATGGCACGCTGGCGCCCGGCGCCTTGTATGAGAACCTGTACTCTGAGATACAAGTTCAGCGCGCCAAGGTCGATGACTCGGTACGTAACGCGCGTGACAACATGAATGCATTAACGTTGCGCTTGGGGCAGATGCAAGCCCAAGCCATTCGGTTGGACGCACTGGGCGACCGGTTGACCAAGATGGCCGACCTGGATAAAGGTGAGTTCAATTTCAAGCGACGCCCCGGCGTGGGTGGTCCCGAGTCCAACGACAAACTCGCACCCTTGCCGGTTTCGGATTTCGTGTCCGCGCTGGAAACACTCTCCAGGCAATTGGAAAATCGCGGCCAACAACTCAGCGTATTGGAAGCCTTGCTGATGAATCGCAATTTACAGGCGGAAGTTTTTCCCGCCGGCCGGCCGGTCGAAAGCGGTTGGATTTCGTCTTACTTCGGCAACCGCACCGATCCCTTCAAAGGTGGTATGGGGCATCATGGAGGAATTGATTTCGCAGGTAAAGACGGCAGCTCAATCAAAGTCGTGGCGTCAGGGATTGTGACCTTCGCCGGCGAGCGCGGCGGATACGGAAATCTCGTCGAGGTCGATCACGGTAATGGTTACTCCACGCGTTATGGCCATTGCAAAGAAATTTTGGTGTCGGTGGGCGACACGGTAAAAAAAGGCCAGGAAATTTCACTGATGGGATCGACCGGACATTCGACCGGCCCGCATTTACACTTTGAGGTGGTGCACAACGGCACGATTGTTAATCCGCGCGAATACGTCGACGCGAAACCCGCAGAAATTTTCGGTTCCTAATTGTAACAATTACGTCTGTTAGCCGCTTCCTGACCGCCGCCGCGTTACGCGTGCGGCGGCGCTGTTGTAACGCTTACTAATTCCCGACCCTTACCTTATAATCCCGCCTTCGTTTTCCTCACCAGGTTTCTTTCCGATGGTCGGTAATCTACTGAGCAAAATTTTCGGCAGTCGCAATGACCGCTTGCTGAAACAAATGTACCGCGATGTCGCACAGATCAATGCGCTCGAAGCGAAATTCGCAGCCTTGTCCGATGACCAGTTACGCGCCAAAACCGAAGAATTCCGCCAGCGCCTGAAAGGCGGTGCCGGCGTCGATAGCCTGTTGCCGGAAGCCTTCGCCACGGTGCGCGAAGCCGGCAAGCGTGTGCTCAACATGCGGCACTTCGACACGCAGCTCATCGGCGGCATGGTGTTGCACAGCGGCAAGATTTCCGAAATGGCCACCGGCGAAGGCAAAACTTTGGTCGCAACTTTGCCGGTATATCTCAACGCGCTCAGCGGCGAAGGCGTGCACGTAGTGACGGTGAACGACTACCTCGCGCGCCGCGATGCCGAATGGATGGGCAAGCTGTATAACTTTCTGGGCATGAGCGTGGGCGTGGTGGTGCCAGGGCTCGATCAAACGCAAAAAATTGCCGCTTATGCCGCCGACGTCATCTACGGTACCAACAACGAATTTGGCTTTGACTACCTGCGCGACAACATGGCCTTCGGCATCGCCGACAAGGCACAGCGCAAACTGCACTACGCCATCGTCGATGAAGTCGACTCGATTTTGATCGACGAAGCGCGTACGCCGTTGATTATTTCTGGCCCGGCTGAAGAAAGCTCCGAGCTTTACAAAGGCATTAATCTGTTGGTGCCCAAGCTGACACGCCAAACCGAAGAGAAGGGTCCCGGCGATTATTACGTCGACGAAAAAACCCGCCAAGTGTTGCTCAGCGAAGACGGCCATCAACACGCCGAAGAACTCTTGTTGCAAGCTGGCATGTTGCAAGAAGGCGATTCGCTGTACGAGGCGCACAACATCCGCCTGGTGCATTATCTGTATGCCGGCCTGCGCGCGCACGCGCTATTTCAGCGCAACGTCGAATACATCGTGAAGGATGGCCAGATCATTATCGTCGACGAATTCACCGGCCGCACCATGCCGGGACGACGCTGGTCTGATGGCTTGCATCAAGCGGTCGAAGCCAAAGAAGGCGTGCCGATTCAGGCCGAGAATCAAACGCTGGCGTCGATCACCTTCCAGAATTATTTTCGTTTGTACACGAAGCTTTCCGGCATGACCGGCACCGCCGACACCGAAGCGTTCGAATTTCAGCAGATTTACGGCCTTGAAGTGGTGGTGATTCCCACGAACAAGCCGGTGCAGCGCAAAGACCACAGTGATTTGGTGTACCTGACGTCCGGCGAAAAATACCAAGCCATCGTCGCCGACATCAAGGAGTGTCAGACGCGCGGCCAGCCGGTGCTGGTGGGCACCACGTCCATCGAGAATTCCGAATTGTTGTCCGGTTTGTTGAACAACGACGGCATCAAGCATGAAGTGTTGAACGCCAAACAGCATGCGCGTGAAGCGGAGATCGTTGCCCAGGCCGGTCGTCCCGGTGCGGTCACTATCGCCACCAACATGGCCGGTCGCGGCACCGACATTGTGTTGGGTGGCAATTTCAATGCGGAAATCGCTAAGCTTGACAGCCCCAGCGAAGAACACATCGCCGCATTGCGTGAGGAATGGAAGCTACGCAATAACGCGGTGGTGAGCAGCGGCGGCTTGCACGTGATCGGTACCGAGCGGCACGAGTCGCGGCGTGTCGACAACCAGTTACGCGGCCGCTCCGGGCGGCAGGGCGATCCGGGGTCGAGCCGTTTTTATCTGTCGCTGCAAGACAACCTCATGCGCATTTTCGCGTCTGAGCGTGTGTCTTCGATGATGAAAAAACTTGGTATGGAAGAAGGCGAAGCCATCGAGCATCCGTGGGTGACCAAGGCGATTGAAAACGCGCAGCGCAAAGTCGAAGGGCGCAATTTCGACATGCGTAAACAGTTGCTCGAATACGACGACGTGGCCAACGACCAGCGCAAAGTGATTTACGAGCGGCGCAATGAATTGATGGCTACCGAAGATTTGTCGGGCACTATCAACATAATGCGCGTCGATGCAGTCGACAGCGTGTTCCGTACTCACGTGCCGCCGCAAAGTTTGGAAGAACAGTGGGATGTGGTGGGTCTGGAAGACGCATTGGAGCGCGAGTTCGGGCAACGTTTGCCGATCAAGCAGTGGCTCGAAGCGGATAATGCCTTGCATGAGGAACCTCTGCGCAAGCGCATTCTGGAAACGCTGGAAAAATCCTATACTGAAAAAGAAGCGCTGACCGGTGCGCCGGTCATGCGACACTTCGAAAAAGCCATCATGATGCAGGTGCTTGACAGCCACTGGAAGGATCATCTGGCGGCGATGGATTACTTGCGGCAGGGCATTCACTTGCGCGGCTATGCGCAAAAAAATCCCAAGCAGGAATACAAGCGTGAAGCTTTCGAGTTGTTTTCCGAAATGCTGGAGCGCATTAAGACCGAAGTCATCGGCTATATTTCCAAGGTGCAAATCCGCGCCGAAGCTGATGTCGAAAAAGTCGAAGAACAACGTCGACAACAGGCACCGATGCAGTTTCAACACGCGCAAGCCCCAGCGTTGGCTGCCGATGAAATGCCGAGCGAGCCTGCAGAGGCAGGCGAGGCGGCACCGGCAGCGGAACCGTTTGTGCGTGGTGGCCGCAAGGTTGGCCGCAACGAGCCCTGCCCGTGCGGTTCTGGCAAGAAATACAAACAGTGCCACGGACGTCTGGAACACTAACAGGTCGCTGCAGCTATGCCGGTTGGACTCAAAGAACTGCCTGCTTTGCTTCCGGTTGCAGGGGTGCGCTGGGGTGTCGCCTGCACCGGTATCAAAAAGCCGGGGCGGCGTGATCTGGCCTTGATGGAGCTGGCGGCGGGTTCTACCGGCGTCGCTGTATTTACCCGCAACGCGTTTTGCGCCGCGCCGGTAGTGCTGGCCAAGCAACATCTCGCCCAGTGCGCACCGCGCTGGTTTATTGTCAATACCGGTAACGCCAACGCCGGCACCGGTGAGGCCGGCCTAGCCGATGCACGCGCCTGTTGCGCAGCGCTGGGTCAACTGGTCGATTGCGCGCCCAGCGCAGTGTTGCCGTTTTCCACCGGTGTGATCGGCGAGCCGCTGCCGGTTGGCAAGATCATGCAGGGCTTGCCCGACGCGCGCTCGAATCTCACCGAGCGCGGCTGGGAAGATGCGGCCCACGCGATCATGACCACCGATATCGTGCCCAAGGGCGCATCGCGACAATTTAGCGTCGACGGGGTGACCCTCACAGTGACTGGCATTGCCAAAGGTTCCGGCATGATCCGGCCCGACATGGCCACCATGCTGGCCTTCGTCGCAACCGATGCGGGGGTGTCGCAAGCCTTGTTGCAGCAGTGTTTAGCTGACGCGGTGGCAACGTCATTCAACAGCATCACGGTGGACGGCGACACTTCAACCAACGACGCTTGTATGTTGGTTGCTACTGGCCGGGTGCAGCATGCGCCGCTGACTGGCATGAGCCCAATTTACCGCGAACTGTGCACCGCTGTGCGCGAAGTCTGCGAGCAACTCGCGCAAGCCGTGGTGCGCGACGGTGAGGGTGCCACCAAGTTCATTACCGTGGAAATTAACCAAGCAAGCAGCGTGACCGAGGGGCGGCAAGTTGCCTACACTGTCGCCCACTCGCCGTTGGTTAAAACCGCGTTCTTCGCCAGCGATCCCAATTGGGGGCGTATTCTGGCCGCAGTAGGCCGCGCCGGAGTGGCTGAGCTTGACTTAAACGTCTTGACGATTTTCCTCGACGACGTCTGCATCGTTCGCAATGGCGGACGCGCGCCGGATTATCAGGAAGCGCACGGTCAGCGCGTCATGCAGCAAGAAGAAATCACCATCCGCGTGAATCTCGCGCGTGGCCACCACACCGCACGCGTGTGGACCTGCGATTTCTCCTACGACTACGTGCGTATCAATGCCGAATACCGCACCTGACTCTAAAGTAGCCTTAAAACAATTCCCTCCCCGACACAAAGCCTGCGTGGTAGGGAGACTGGAGCATTGTTTTACGCCCGCACTGTCTGCGATCTTCCGCCCGTATTCGTTTAAACGTTATAAGGTATGCAGCTCGGTGATTTCCAGCGCATCGTCTTTGGCGGCGCTGCCACCGGAATAGCGTTTCAAACCTTTAATTACCGCATCCAGCGCGCGGTCAAGCAGGGGCACTTCTTCGACGACGGAGGCGCGCATATTGCGAAAATCTGCTGCCAGCTCCTGTGTCGACTTGTCCGCCACGACCTTATACATGCGGTCCACGAAAGTGTATTCGCCCAGCACTTCACTCTTCCAGGCGAGTTTGCCGCGCACGGTTTTCAGGTTGTCTTGAAGGAATTCGACCCAGACACCGACTTTCAATTCGGTTACGAAATCGGTGTATTCATCAAAACCAGGCGCCTCTTCGATGACGTGCATTGAAGATCTGTCCTGCAGCACGATGTCTTCCATCAGCGTAGGTACAGTACTTAGGTCATCGATCAACTGGTCGATGGAATTTTTTGCTTGTTCCGGTGGCATCGTATTGCTGTCGGATTTGTCTGTGGTTGCCGCGCTGCGGCCCTGGTCGCCCTTCAAACTGGCCAAATGCAGGCGTTCAAGTTCAAGCATCAAACGCTCTCGGTCCAAACGCGGATAGGAGATCAGCATCAAGCCGTCTTGTAGTCCATTCAAGATTTTAGGAATGACTTGAATCAAGCGCGTTTTTTGCTTGCCCAGTAGCTTTGGCTGCACGCTCCAGACTAAATCATCGGCAAGTTGCAGCGCGGCTTTCCATGCCATGCCCTCGTTGCCGTCGCGGGTGTGGATGAGCGTCAGCACGTCTTTCCATGCGGTGGTCATGAAGCTGCGGATCGAATACGGCAGTTCGGGTTCCGCAATGCGCTTTTCAATTTCATGCGCGACGGTT
This sequence comes from Gammaproteobacteria bacterium, assembly GCA_031363085.1. Classification (GTDB taxonomy): domain Bacteria; phylum Pseudomonadota; class Gammaproteobacteria; order SG8-11; family SG8-11; genus UBA6921. Next base: position 12,829 of record JANLTU010000011.1, on the reverse strand, counting down.
TCCTTGGCGGCGGCCAGCCGTTGTTCGGCGACGCGACGTTGACTTTTTTCCGCCTCGATAAACGCGTTGAAATCGCTCAGTAAATCGAGAATCAGGCTGGCATCGTTGCTGAACTCGGCGAGGATCGTGTGCACGACCGACGCAACTTTCAGATACAACGGATCTTGGTAGCCGTCACGCGCTTCATTCCAGCCGATACCGGCGCGCGCCAGCTCATTCAACAAGCGGCGCACCGGGTGGTTCTTTTTCGAAAAAAATGTTTTGTCGACAATAGCGATTTTTAGCACCGGAATTTGCAACCGCGCGATCAGTGCTTTAAACGCGTCCGGCAGCGACTTGTCGTCCAGAATGAAATCGAATAATAGGGTCACGATGTCGATGGTGTCGGCATCGATTTGGTTGATATTTTTGGCGGCTTGCGGATTATTCGCCGACAAGTGCGAGACGATGGTGTTTTTCAGATAGCTGGCAATCTCGTCCTTGCTTTTCAATTCTCTCAGGTCAGTCGAGGATTCGTTTTGCAGTGCCGACAACGCGACCAGCACTTTGGGAGTGTCGTAGGCCCCGGCGTTTTGCGCCGTACCGTCGTGGTTTACTGCGCGTGCGTCGAATCCGCTGCCGGGTGCGTGGCCGGGCAGGTTGCGCTGGGCCATTAGCAGGTGTTGCAGCGTATCGAACACTTCGGTCTGTATGGGGCCGGGTTGAGACGAAGTTCCTGCCGGCGCATAAGACGTTGACATGGGCGCGTGGCTCGGCGCAGCGGGCCCTGCGTGCCGCGCACGTGTGTCACCGGCGGGCGCATGCGGAATGTGCAAGCGTATGGTCGGCAACACACCGGCATCGGCCAGTAGCTTGTTGAGCGTGTAGTAACAGGTGCTCAACTCTTGCACCAGATAGCGATCCAGCAGCTTGTATGCGATCAGTTTGATCTTGACTTCAACATCAAGAATTTTCACCGCGCCTTTAAATGCGTTACAGATAACGCCTGGCCCAATCGGAAGATTGTCGGCGGTGATGTCGCGGGTGTCGTTGAAAATTGCTTTGCAACGCTGTTCGAGTGCGAACAGTTGTTCTTTGTGCAGACTGCGTGCTTTGGCAACCATGTTGGAGACCGCCAACGATTCTTCCAGTTCGTCATCGTTGACCAGCAGCAAATTATCCAGTGCGTCTTTGGTGAACGCGTTTAAAGTTGGGGATTTTTCCGCACCTTTGATGGCTTCGTTGAAGCCGGTGGCGAACTTGGCGAGAAAAACATCCTGCATCGCCTTCTTCTTCAGGCGCAGATGACGCATGGCCTCGAAGTAAATATTCTGGTCGTCGCCCGACATGCCCTTATCGGCACGGTCAAATAGAAAATCGTCGAGGTGATCGAACATCTGCTGAAATAATTTCTGCAAATGTTCGGCGGTCGTGACTTTAAGTTGTTTGCTCAAGCTGGTGGCTTGCGCAAATTCAGATGCCTTTGCGGCGAATGCAACGACTTTGTTATTGCTCATACGTGCCTCCTGAATCCCAACGTCAAAATCTTCTGTTGATCGCAATATTCCCAACTTTTTAAGATAAGTGCCGTGATAGTGACGGCAGATCACCTGTGTTGGTGGTCGCATTCAGCCGCGATTTTGCGAACTGGTTCATGGCGTGACGAAATTTAAGCACTGCTCGTCTTGGACGATAAACAGTGCATCTCCATTCATTGCTGTTGCGAGTTGTATGAATGCACCGCCGGTCAACAAATTGACGACATCCGCTACTTCAGAAACTCTGGTCGCACGACAACCGATCTTCGACCGCAATATGGACGTGGTGGCGTATGAGCTGTTATTTCGGCGTAACAACGCGCAGCAGGCCAATGTTGTGGATCACGACCAGGCGACGTCGCAGGTGATCGTCAATGCATTCATGGAAATCGGTATCAGTAATCTGGTCGGCGACAAACTGGCCTACATCAACATGCCGGGTGCATTTTTGCTCGGTGATTACCCGATTCCATTTGCGCAGGAAAAAGTCGTGCTCGAAGTGCTCGAACATGTCGAAGTCGACGAGAAAATGATCGCCGCGCTGCAACGCTTGTCGCGCGCCGGCTATGTCATTGCGCTGGACGACTATGTTTACAGCGAAAAAACCAAGCCGTTACTGAAATTGGCGAGCATCGTAAAGCTCGATGTGCTGGATGCGAAGCTGGGCGATCTGCGCAAACAGGTGGCGCAATTGCTACCCTACAAACTGAAATTACTGGCGGAGAAAATCGAAACACAGGAGATGTTTGATCAGTGCAAACGCCTGGGATTTCAATATTTCCAAGGCTATTTTCTATGTCGTCCGCAAATCGTGACCGGCGCAACCCTGCCCGCGAATCGGTTACAACTACTCAAACTGCTGGCCGAGCTTAATGATCCGGATATTCAAATGAACACGCTGGAACGGACCATCAGCAGTGACGTGAGCTTGAGTTACAAATTACTGCGCGTAATCAATTCCGCGCAGTATGGAATGCGACAAAAAGTTGAGTCACTGCGTCATGCCCTGGTGTTGTTGGGCATCAAGAAGATAAAAGACTGGGCCACATTAATCGTGCTCACCAGCATCGACAACAAGCCGCGTGAGCTGTTCGTGATCTCGTTACAACGGGCGAAATATTGTCAACTACTGGCTAAACAGCTCGGTGCATCGAATCTCGATGCATATTTTACCGTCGGTTTATTTTCGACGCTGGATGCCTTGATTGACAAGCCGTTTACCGAATTGATTCCGCAATTGTCACTGGCTGACGAGTTGAATCAAGCCTTGCTCGAACGCGGCGGTATCATCGGCAAGGTGCTCGCCGCAGTGATTGCGTATGAGCAAGCCGACTGGGATCAAATCGCTGTAACGGGCGTCGCGCCGGCGCAACTGCGTGAGAGTTATCTTGAGGCGGTGCAGTGGTCGCGCGAGGCGGCGCAGCAGTTGAGTACGAAGTGACGGGTTTCGACTAAAGATCAGGTCAGGTTAATCAATTATGCTTCGATGTGTTGAATGCGTGCTGTTCGTTATATTGGTGTCGTTTACCAATGTTGCCATGGCGGTGGGGAAAAACGAAGATTTGCTGCGCGCCGCGTGGGAAGGACGTATCGAGGAGGTACAAAAATTCATTGCTGAAGGCGCGGATATCAACACCGCCAACGCGCAGGGACGCACCGCATTGATGGGCGCGAGTTATTTCGGGAACGAGAACATAGTGAAGATGTTGCTGGCCGCCGGTGCCGATGTGAACGCCAAGGACAAGCAAGGCGCCACAGCTTTAATTAATGGCGCGTTTTCCGGAAAAGAGGAAGTAGTGCGGGCGTTGATTGCCAGCGGCGCTGATGTGAATGCGAAAACCAGCAATGGCATTTCCGCAGCGAAGAACGCGCAAAGCAAAGATTACAAAAGCATTGTCGACATCCTCGCCAAAGCTGGCGCTGAAATCGAAGGCGGAAAAAAAGGGAAGGGGAAGAAGAAGTGACAATGTTAAATGTAGGTGTGCGCGAAGCGCACGCTTGAATTCAGCACTTAGCCTTGTCGTGCGAACGCCTGTTCCGCTTCGGTAAAATCCTGCACCATGCCGGCCGCCGCATGCAAATGCACGTCGAACTGCAAGCCACCGTATTTCGATTCGCCCAATACGATGCGGGCGCGGTGAATTTCTGTAATGCGTTGCACGATGGACAAGCCCAGGCCGCTGCCCGGCGCGTTGCTGCCAAGCACGCGATAAAAGCGTTTAAAGATTTTTTCGCGCTCGTCTACTGGAATGCCCGCGCCGCTGTCGGACACGCGCAGCACAATATCCTGCTGATCTTCGAACACGCTGACCTCAACCTGTCCATTTCTGGGGGTGTAGCGGATCGCATTTTCCACCAGATTGCGTACCAGGATCGTCAGCATGACCTGTTTGCCGGTGACGATGCCGCGACAATGCGCGTCCAGGCTGATGTCGATTTCTTTTTTAACCGCGTCGGTGGCTAACTCCGACAGTACGCCTTGGGCAATATCTTGCAGGATGGCGGTTTCATTGCTGAGGTGGGTGGCTTCCGGGTCGAGCCGCGCTAATGTCAATAACTGCTCCACCAGTGAGGTGGCGCGGTCCACACCGTAAATCAATTCGCGTAATGCATCGCTGCGTGTGGCTTCGTCGTCGGCGCGCAACGCCACTTGTGCATGGGTTTTCAACGCCGCCAGCGGGGTGCGCAGTTCATGCGCGGCATCGGCGGTGAAATGCAGAATGTCGTCGAGTGCCGTTTGCAAGCGCGCAAACAAGTCGTTCAGTGCGTCCACCAGTGGTCGGGTTTCCTTGGGCACGCGACGGTTGTCGATGGCTTCCAAATTGTCGAGCTTGCGCGCCGCGACAGCGCGCGTCACACGATTGAGCGGGCGGATCGCATAACTGACGCCGAACCAGATCATCAGTGCCAGCACTGGCAGCGACAACACCACCGCCGCCAGCAAACGAAGTGCCACGTCGTCGCTTAATTGTTCGCGCTGATCGTAGTGTTCGCCGACCTGCACTTGCAGGTTTTTTTCGGTGTCGACCAGCGCGTATACACGCCAGCGGTGGCCGTTGATCACGTGATCGCTGAACACATCCGGTGCTCCGGTCAGTGGATCGGTCGGCGCGCTGTCGGAGCGCGCCATCAATTGGCCGTCACCGGACCAGATCTGAAATGCCAAGTGCTGTTCATATTTATGCACCTGCGGCGTGACGTGTTCCGGGATGTTACGACTTTGGCGCTGGTTTTGTGCGATATAAGCCAGTTGCTCGTACATTTCGTGCGCGCTCAACGCCAGTAGTGCGCGTGCCGACTGCGCCAGTTGTGCATCGAATAGCTCGGCGATTTCGTGGCGATTGTCGTAGTAATTTTTTATTGCGGTACCGGCCCATACGGCCAACGTGGCGGACAGCAGAGTCCATAACAGACGTTGGCGGATGGACGGATTCATTGCTGTTTATCCACGATGTAGCCGACGCCGCGGATGGTGCGAATCAGGTCGGTACCAAGTTTTTTGCGCAGATGATGGATATGGACTTCGACCGCGTTGCTGTCGATTTCGTCTTTCCACGAATACAGGCTTTCTTCGAGACGACTGCGCGACATCACTCGGCCGGCGTTGTCGAGCAGGGTGTGCAAGATGGCGAATTCACGCGGCGGCACATCGACGACGTGGCCGGCCTTGGTCACGCAATGTCCAGCGGGATCAAGCTCGATATCGCCGTGGGTAAGGAGTGGCGAGCGGCGTCCGCCCTGGCGGCGCAGCAGCGCACGAATGCGTGCGCCCAGTTCATCCAGATCGAACGGCTTGATCATGTAATCATCCGCGCCGCCATCCAGCCCGATGATTTTGTCGCTGACGGAATCGCGGGCGGTCAAGATCAGCACCGGAAGGTCTTTTCCGCCGCTGCGAACTTTGTCCAGCACGTCCAGACCGGAGCGGCGCGGTAGGCCCAAATCGAGAATCATTAAATCATAGGGTTCCTGTGCGATGGCGGCATCGGCGGCGTCGCCGTCCATTACCCAGTCCACCGCATATCCCGCTTGGCGCAGACCGGTATGAATTCCTTTGCCAAGTAATTTGTCGTCTTCGACCAACAGCAAGCGCATGCGGTGTCCCTCTAACGAAAGAAAGCAGGTGCAAGGTAAAGCCCTTGCGCCTGCTATCGTAACGCGCGTGTCGTTGCCGGAAAATAGACGAATAGAAGATTACGCAACGTGACTCAAGGTTTCAGCGTTGCGCGCTGTGTCGCGGCCGGTAGTTTCCAGAGTCTCCAGTATTGCGCCAGATGTAACGATGTGGGGGATAACCTTTGCCGCTTGTATCACGACGCTCACCGGCGATTGTCCCAGCAGCGCCGCCAAGGCGGTGTAGATCGCGATGATCGGCAAGAGCGCAATGAGGCCGAGGGGTGCGGTATTGTCAATAAACACGGTGCCGATCAAGCCGATACTCAATACGAGCTGCGTGCCACGGTACAGTGCTGACCGATCACCAAGAAAACTACGTAAAATACCCGTGCCGGTCATTCCGGACACCACCGCATAACTTCCGATCAGTGGCAGCACAACTTGCCAGTCGAATACTGCCGTAGTGGTGAAGATCGAGCCGATGAATGCGCAACCCACCGCCACGCGCAGGGCGCGTTCGGCAAACGTCAAGGTGTTAGTACCGCTACTCTGGTTAACAAACGTGTTCATGAGTGCCTCCGTTGAGCTGTTAAAGAGCGTGATGTGTTTTGCTCTCGAAGCGCATTAAAACAAACGCAGATTACACTGCGCTTACGGATTTATTAACGCAAACTTACCGGCACAAACAATAAAGGTATTAAGCAAGACAATTACCGCATCGGTGCTGTTGGTAAAAGGGTCTGATGGTGATTAATTAAGAATTAGCGTGATTTTTGCGCATATTTCGCACAAAAAAATGCGGGGCATGAGCCCCGCATTTCATTTCCAACTTAATGCGCCAATGTTGACAATTAATTTATGCTGCTCGCTGAATGGCGGTTTGCGTTGTTTCTGGTTCGGTAATAGCTTCTGTGGTCGGCGGTACGATATATGGAATCGCCATGTTTGCGTCGACCATGGCAGCCAGCGGCGAACGCCCAAGCAGTGCGCACAGCGCGACATAAGCGCCGATCAAAGGCAGTGCGGCGAAGTCACCCAAAGGCGCAGCGCTGATAACAAACACCGAGCCGATGAGTGCAGCGCTGGCTGTAAAGTACGCGAGTCGATATGCGGCGAGCTGGTCAGCAAGTACGCTGTGCAGCGAAGCCGCGCCGGTCAATCCGCTATATAAAGGATAAATGCCCAGCAAGGGGAGCAGGGCCAACCAACCCAGCGGATGTTCACCAACGACAAACACTGAGCCGATCAAGGCGGCGCCCGCAATAATACGCACGGCGCGTTCAATAAATGATGGTTTGTTTGCAGTCGAAATTTTGGTTGCGATCATCTTCATGGTAGAAACCTCCTGATAAGTGAGGAGCGAACTGCCTTACTACGAAGCGCTCTTGTGACACATTAAAGCAGGCGGACATTACTGCTCCCTTACCAGATTATTAACTTAGGCTTACGCAGGGCAGGATTTGACGGATTCATGACGATAGTGACATTTAGTGTGGTTGCGATGCTGGCAGGCGGTGTGCTTTTGCTGGCCTGGCTATGGCGCCAATGCTTGATAGTTCACCGGGCAGAGTGGGGGTCGGCTTGGCTCAACGTGCTCGACGGATTAACACGAATTTTTTGCCGACGCTACCATCGTTCGAATAGCGCTTTGTTGAATCTTCCCGAACGCGGCGGTGCGATTGTTGTGGCCAATCACGTATCCGGTCTTGACCCATTATTGGTGGTGGCGGCAAGTGTACGCCCGGTGCGTTTTTTAATTGCACGCGAGGAGTATCAGCGCTTCGGCCTGCACTGGTTGTTTCGGGCCATGGGCTGCATTCCGGTGGATCGTGGGCAACGTCCGGAGCGCGCGCTGCGCGCCGCGCTGCGTGCTTTGCAAAATGGCGAAGTGGTAGTGGTGTTTCCGCACGGCGGAATTCACGCGGACGATACTCCGGCCGTGCTCAAGGGCGGGGTTGTCAAGCTTGCGCACAAATCCCATTGCCTGATTCATCCGCTGCATATCGACGGTGTACGCGGCGTGGGCCACACGCTGTTGGCGGTGTTGTTGCGTAGCCGGGCACACTTGCGGGTATTTCCGCCGCTGTCGTGTGCGCAGGTTGAACATCGCGAGTGTTTACAAAGTATCAGTCGGCTATTGCACAAAAAATTGTGGGGCGAGGCCAATGAATTGTAAGCATGGGTGACCCGCACGATACCGATAGGCATAAACCAAAAAAAAGCCCCACCGGGGGGTGGGGCTTAAGGGGGTTCCAGTGTTAACTGGAACAAGGGTCGGAAATGCGCTGACTAACGCCGTGGCCTGTTCACGCGAACTACGAATCGTTCGCCGTGCGCGTGCTTGGGGGGAGGGGAGGGGGCACGACGTCAATCAGCACGGGCGCACAGTAACACGCACTTAATTAAGGTGTTCTTAAATGCCGCTGCTGGGCTGTGTTGGAAATGACACGTCGACCTGCAAACCGTTGTACACCGAAACACCTAAAACAAGCGTTGCGCGATGTAATTCAGCAATGCGCTGCACAATGGAAAGACCCAGTCCGCTGCCCGGGGCTTCGGTACCCAGGGCACGATAAAATCGTTTAAAGACCTTGTCGCGTTCCTCGGCCGGAACACCCGGCCCACTGTCGGCGATGCGCAATAGCACACAGGTCGGCTCGCGCACCATGCTGATCTCGACTTTTCCACCCTCGGGCGTGTAACGCACTGCGTTGTCGACCAGATTGCGCAATAGAATTGCCAGCGCATCGGCATGACCTTGGACTGAATAAGGAAACGTTGCGCCGACGGTGAGCTCGATATTTTTTTCCCGCGCGGCTAATTCCAGGTCGCGTTGCGCGTGCTGTGCCATGGTGGCCAGATCAATACTGTGCGTTTCGGTCAGCTCATGATCGGGGTCCAGACGCGCGAGCGTTAACAACTGTTGTACCAGATGGGTGGCGCGATCAACACCCTGCTCCAGCATGCGCAGTGCTTTTTGCCGGTTCAATTCGCTACTCGAACGCAGCGCCACTTGCGCTTGGGCCTTGAGGCCAGCCAGCGGTGTGCGCAACTCATGTGCGGCGTCGGCGGTGAAGCGGCGCTCACTGTCAAAGGCGCGTTCCAGCCGTTGGAACAAACGATTCAATGAATTGACCAACGGTTTGGCTTCCGCCGGAACGCCGTACGACTCTACCGGTTGCAGATGTGAAGGGGCGCGGTTCTCGACTTGTTTGGCCAGTTTGACCAGCGGCGCCATCGCGCGTCCGACGCCAAACCAGATGACGGCGGCGAGCAACGGCAACGCAACGATGATCGGCAGTAACGTGCGCAGTGCGATGTTATGTGTCAACGTACGGCGTAAATCATTACGCTCACCGACCTGCACCACCATCGAACTGCGATCATCCGGCAGCGAAAACACCCGCCAGCGATGGCCGAACACGTCTTTGTCCTTGAAGCCGTATTCGCGGTCAGAAAGCGGAAAGTCCGGCGCGTTGGGCGAGCGCAGCGCAAGTTTGTCGGGCTGAATCCACACCTGGAACGCAACCTTGTTTTCATCCGGATGGCCGAACAGGCGCTCACCACTTCCGGGCAGGTCAAGACTTTTTTCCGGTTTGCCGTTGGTCGCGGGTTTCTGTTCGAGGTTCACGCTGTTCAACGCCAGCAGCACGCGTGCCGACTGCGCCAGTTGCGCGTCGAACAACTGGTCGATCTGATAACGGATGTCGAGATAACTGGAAACTGCGGTTACCGTCCACGCGCCGAACGTAGCGGAAAGCAATGCCACCAACAAACGTCGGCGGATGGATGGGTTCAATGGTCACCTCATGGATACGACAACTAGCAGCCTGTCGGACTTAGGTGGTGTGGAGCGAAACAGTGGAGAGTGAGAACAGAACAGCGCAAATTTGAGACGAATAGTCGCTCTAAATTTAACGAAAATTTGCGTTGTTATGGACCGCTCCTCCCGCTTTTGCAGCCCCGCCATCCTAAGTCCGACAGGCTGCTAGGCATTACAATTTATCGATGGTGTAGCCCACACCACGGATGGTGCGGATCAAAGGCGCCCCGAGTTTACGTCGCAGGTGATGCACGTAAACCTCGACCGCATTGCTTTCAACTTCGTCACCCCAGGAATACAAACCTTCTTCGAGGCGCGCGCGCGACATCACCTTGCTGCGATTTTCCAGCAACATGCGCAGCACTGCGAATTCGCGCGGCGAAATGTCAACAACACACCCCGCCTGCGTGACCACGTGTGCGGCCGGGTCCATGATGATATTGCCATGCTCAATCACCGGATTGGAGCGCCCGCCGCTGCGCCGCAACAGCGCCCGCAAGCGCGCGTTGAGCTCGTCCATGTCGAACGGTTTGACCAGATAGTCATCGGCGCCGCCGTCCAAACCTTGCACGCGATCCGTGACCGTGTCGCGCGCGGTGAGGATCAACACGGGGATGTCCTGGCCGCGCTGACGCACGCCTTTGAGGACGTCAATGCCCGACAGCTTCGGCAGGCCGAGATCCAAAATCAGCAGCGCATAGGTTTCAGTTTGTAGTGCCGCTTCGGCGGCTTGGCCGTCGGTCACCCAGTCGGTGGCGTAGCCTGCTTCGTTCAACGTGACGCAAATGCCGTCGCCCAACAACCGGTCGTCTTCTGCTAGTAGTAAGCGCATTCCGTGAGTTCTCCATGCAGTCCATCGGATGATTTGAGCGCGTATCATAACGAATACTCTTGAAGCGCGGTAACGCGACCCCATCATTAAGCTAGATTTAATGACAAGCACGCAGAGGAACTCACCATGCGCATGGATAAACTTACCAATAAATTTCAAGCGGCACTGGCCGATGCACAGAGTCTGGCGGTCGGGCGCGATCATCAATTTATCGAGCCGCTGCACCTGTTGACCGCCTTGCTCAACCAGGACGGTGGCACGGTGCGCCCGATGCTGGCGCAGGCGGGGGTGAACGTGAGCGCGTTGAGTTCCGAGCTGGGCAAGGCGCTCGACCGCCTGCCCAAAGTTGAGGGTGCGGCCGGCGATGTGCACGTCTCCAATGACCTGAGTCGCCTGCTCAATGTCACCGACAAACTGGCGCAACAGCGCAAAGATCAGTTTATTTCCAGCGAGTTGTTCTTGCTCGCAGCGGTGGAAGATCGTGGCACGCTCGGGGATGTGTTGCGCAAGGCCGGTGCCAGCAAAACCACGCTCGAACGCGTCATCAACGACGTGCGCGGCGGGCAGCAGGTGCAAGACGCCAACGCCGAAGACCAGCGCCAAGCCTTGAAAAAATACACTATTGATCTGACTGAGCGCGCCGAGCAGGGCAAGCTCGATCCAGTCATCGGCCGCGACGACGAGATTCGCCGCACCATTCAGGTGTTACAGCGCCGCACCAAAAACAATCCGGTGCTGATCGGCGAACCCGGTGTGGGCAAGACCGCCATTGTTGAAGGTCTGGCGCAGCGCATTATCAACGGCGAAGTGCCGGAGAGTCTCAAGGGCAAACGTCTGCTGTCGCTCGACATGGGTGCGCTGATTGCGGGCGCGAAATTTCGCGGTGAATTCGAAGAACGCTTGAAGGCGGTGCTTAAAGATTTGTCCAAGCAGGAAGGGCAGATTATTTTGTTCATCGATGAATTGCACACCGTGGTCGGCGCCGGCAAGGCCGAAGGCTCGATGGACGCCGGGAATATGTTGAAACCCGCCCTGGCGCGCGGCGAGTTGCACTGCGTGGGTGCCACCACATTGGATGAATTCCGCCAATACATCGAGAAAGACGCCGCGCTGGAACGGCGCTTTCAAAAAGTTCTGGTAGGCGAGCCAAGCGTCGAAGACACCATTGCCATTCTGCGCGGCTTGAAAGAAAAATACGAAGTTCACCACGGTGTTGACATTACCGACCCGGCGATTGTCGCGGCGGCGATGTTGTCGCACCGCTACATCACCGACCGCAATCTGCCCGACAAAGCCATCGATTTAATCGACGAAGCCGCCAGCCGCATCCGCATGGAAATCGATTCCAAGCCGGAGGAAATGGACAAGCTCGAACGCCGTTTGATTCAGCTCAAGATCGAGCGCATGGCCTTGAAGAAAGAATCCGACGAAGCCTCGCGCAAGCGCCTCGACAATCTGGAAACCGAGGTCACCAAACTGGAACACCAGTTCGCCGATTTCGATGAGATCTGGAAAGCCGAGAAAGCCTCACTGCAAGGCGCACAGCACATCAAAGAAGCACTGGATCGAGCTCGTCAAGACCTGGACACGGCGCGCCGCGCCAACGACCTCGCGCGTATGTCGGAGCTGCAATACGGGAGCATCCCGGAGTTGGAAAAACAATTAAAGTTGGCGGGCGAAAGTGAAAAACAAGAGAAAAAATTACTGCGCAATCGCGTCACCGAAGAAGAAATCGCCGAAGTGGTTTCCAAATGGACCGGCATCCCGGTTAACAAAATGCTCGAAGGCGAACGCGACAAACTGCTGCGCATGGAAGACGAATTGAGCAAGCGCGTGGTCGGGCAGGACGAAGCGGTGCGCGCGGTGTCGGACGCGATTCGCCGTTCGCGTGCGGGACTGTCCGATCCGAATCGCCCCAACGGTTCGTTTCTGTTTTTAGGCCCCACCGGCGTGGGCAAAACCGAACTCACCAAAGCGCTCGCGTCGTTCCTGTTCGACACCGACGAAGCGATGGTGCGCATCGACATGAGCGAGTTCATGGAAAAGCACTCGGTCGCACGCCTGATCGGCGCACCGCCCGGCTACGTCGGCTACGAAGAAGGCGGCCACCTCACCGAAGCGGTGCGGCGCAAACCGTATTCCGTGATCCTGCTCGATGAAGTCGAGAAGGCGCACCCCGACGTATTCAACGTGCTGCTACAAGTGCTCGACGACGGCCGCCTCACCGACGGCCACGGACGCACTGTGGACTTCCGCAATACGGTAATTGTCATGACCTCGAACCTCGGCTCGCAAGCGATTCAGGAAATGGCGGCAGAGGACAACTACAATGAAATGAAGCGGGTAGTGCTCGGTATCGTCAGCCAGCATTTTCGCCCCGAGTTTATCAACCGCGTCGATGAGCTGGTGGTGTTCCACCCGCTCGGCCGCGAACAAATTCGCTCCATCACCGGCATCCAGACCCAATACCTGCGTGCACGCCTGCGCGAACGGCAGATGGATCTGGAATTCACTGAAGCCGCGTTAGATAAACTCGGCGCC
>JANLTU010000004.1:0-77575 GCA_031363085.1 Gammaproteobacteria bacterium | reverse complement strand
AGGCGGCGCGCAGAAACACTTTGGCAAGAAAGCTAGGCGTGGTTGACGTAGAACTTTGTATGGTGCTCGGCAGTTCCCGAAGCCAAGGTTGTCAGCTCGGCTAACATTGTCATGACCTGGACATGCCGACATCAGTCAACGGTCGATGATTACTGCTGTGAAATTCTTCTGCGCAGGCAAGCATCGCAGAACCGGCATAGAGCGGCATGATGTGGATATCACACTGCGCCCGTCACACAAGAACACACGAGATCGGCCCTTGCCAGCCACACGCAAAGTGCTTACCCTGTTGCCTCGTCGCAATACTACGCTGCCGGTGAATTTATGAATTTCGAACACGCACGTCACAACATGATCGAACAACAAATCCGTCCGGCAGAAGTGCTGGATCAAAAAGTGTTGGACGTCATCGCCGCGACGCCACGCGAAGATTTTGTGCCGTTGAATTATCGCAACCTCGCGTTTGTCGACATGATGATTCCACTGGGCCACAGTCAATCGATGTGGACGCCGATCATGGAAGGTCGCATGTTGCAGGCGCTGGCCTTGCGCGGCACCGATAATGTGCTGGAAATCGGCAGCGGCAGCGGCTACACCGCCGCGATGCTAGCCAAGCTTGGTCGCCGTGTGACCACAGTGGAGATTCATCCCGAGCTGGCGCGGCAGGCGCAGCAGAATTTAAATCGCCACGGCGGGCGCGATGTCACCTTGGAAGTCGGCGACGGCAGCCGCGACTGGCAGAGCGACGCGCCCTACGACGCGATTGTGATCGGCGGCTCTTTGCCGTTGATCCCCGACAATTACAAAAGTCGCCTCAAAATCGGCGGGCGTTTGTTCGCCATCGTCGGCGACACACCAGTGATGGAGTGCATATTGATCACCCGCCTGGGTGAGCACGAATGGACCCAGGAAGCTCTTTTTGAAACGGATGTCACGGCGCTGGTCAACGCGCCGCAACCGCAACGTTTCACATTTTAGCCACGCCTGTTCGTGGGGAGCGTCACCATGCGACACATTAGCGTAAGCGAGCTCAAATCGTATCTGGAAAAGTCACAACCCGCGCCCATTCTGCTGGATGTGCGCGAACCCTGGGAGTACCAGATTTGCCACCTGGAAAATTCCAAGCTGATTCCAATGAGCCAGATTATGCGGGCGATGAATGAACTCGATCCGCAGCAAGAACACGTGTTGATCTGTCATCACGGAGTACGTAGTCAACGTGTCGGCGCGTTTTTGGATCAAGCCGGCTTTCGCAACATCGTCAATCTACAGGGTGGGATTAACGCGTGGGCCAGGGAGATTGACCCACGCATGCCGACTTACTGAGGGACATCATGAATCCGCGTATTACCTTACTTGCCTCATCCGTCTTAGTGTTTGGTGCACTTTATTCGTTGGCACTTTCGGCACGCGCCGAGGACTTGCTCGACATTTACAAACAAGCCGCGCAAAACGACCCGCAAATTCGCGGCGCACGCGCGCAAATGCAACAGGTTCTGGAAAGCAAGTCGCAAGCGCAAGCACGCTTTTTACCCAGTGTAGGAGTAGGCGCAAATTACGCCCGTTCAAAATCTGACGTTACCACCGCGACTGCCAGCGGCAATGAAAGTTACGCCTCCACAGGCTATAACCTCACGCTCACGCAGCCGCTGTATCATGCCGACGCGTTTGCGCAAAGCAATCAAGCCGATGCGCTCGTCAAGCAAGCAGAAGCGCAATTCAAGATGGAAGAACTCGGGCTCACCGTGCGCGTGGCCGAGCGTTATTTCGGAGTGCTGGCCGCACAAGACAACCTAACCTTCGTCAAGGGCGAGCACGAAGCCATCGGCAAACAACTGGAACAGACCAGGCAGCGCTTCAATGTCGGCTTGATCGCGATCACCGACGTGCATGAATCGCAGGCGCGTTTCGATTTGTCGACCACACAAGTCATTGCAGCGGACAACCGTCTGGCCAGCGCCTGGGAAGCGCTGCGCGAAGTCACCGGGCAGAGTTACAAAGAACTCGCAAGCTTGATCCCCGATGCGCCGCTGGTCGCGCCCAGCCCGACCGACATCGAGCAGTGGGCGCAAAGCGCGTTACAGCAAAATCCGGCGGTACAAGCGGCGCGTTTCGCTACGGAAAGCGCGCAGGCCGAAGTCAGCCGACAAAAAAGCGCTCATTATCCCACGCTGGATGCGGTTGGCAGTTATGCCAAATCGGACAGCTCCGATGCACCCCAGGGTCAGGAACGCACCGACACGTCCGTCGCGCTGCGCTTCAACTGGCTGCTGTATCAGGGTGGCGCGGTTCAGTCGTCGGTACGCAAGGCGGATCTTCAAGTTGAGCAAGCCAATTTTTTTCTCGAACAGCAACGTCGCAATACCACCTTGCAAACTCGCGAAGCGTATTTGAGCGTAACCGCCAACATCAGCCGCGTCGCCGCGTTGAAGCAAGCGGTGGTTTCGAACAAGAGCGCGCTGGCGGCGACCGAAGCCGGCTACGAGGTCGGCACTCGTACCACCGTCGACGTGCTTAATACCCGTACCGGTCTGTTCCTCGCCCAACGTGACTACGCGCAATCCCGCTATGACTACATCTTGGCTACGCTGCGTTTGAAAAGCGCAACCGGCTCGCTTGCCACGGAAGATTTACAGCAGATCAACGGCTGGTTGAAAAAATAGCCGGCGTAGCGTGCGCCGTGCACACGGTGCACGCTACTTTAATGACGACACCCGACACCGCTGCCAAATTTCACAATTTTCTCGCCCCACGTTACTGGTTCACTTGGCTGGGCTTGAGCCTGCTGCGCGGCGCCGTGCTGTTGCCGCATCGTGCGCAATTGGCGCTGGGCGCAGGTCTTGGCGCACTCATTTACCGCTTGATGCCGTGGCGACGACGCGTGGCGCGGATCAACATCGCGCTGTGCTTTCCCGAGCGCAGTGCGGCGCAGCAACGCGACTTGATCAAGGCCAATTTTCGTTCCGCCGGCATTTCCTTGCTGGAGACCGCCCTGAGCTGGTGGGGCCGGCGCGCGCAGATCGAGCCGCTGGTACACATTGAAGGCATCGAACATCTGCAACACGCGTTGCAACAGCAGCGCGGTGTCATTTTGTTGAGCGCGCATTTCACCTGCCTGGAAATCGGCGGGCGCTTGCTGGCCTTGCAGCAGCGTTTTCATGTCATGTACAAAAAACACCGCAACCCGTTGTTCGAGGCGGTGATGAAGCAGGCACGCGAACGCAACTACGAGCGTGCCATCGAGCGCCACGATGTACGCGGCATGTTGCGCAGCCTGAAGCAGGGCAACGCGGTTTGGTACGCGCCCGACCAGGACTTCGGTGCGCAATACAGCGTGTTCGCCCCGTTCATGGGCGTGACTTGCGCCACGCTCGCTGCACCGGCGCGCTTGGCGAAAATGTCCGGTGCGCCGGTGGTGCCGTTTTTTCCGCAGCGCCTGGCTGATGGCAGCGGGTATCGATTAATTTTGCTGCCGGCGCTGGAAAATTTCCCCGCTGAGAACGACGTCGCCGACGCCACTCGCATCAACAGCGTGATCGAACACGCAGTGCGCCGTGCGCCCGAGCAATACCTGTGGTTGCATCGCCGTTTCAAAACCCGCCCGCCCGGCGTCGCGCCGCTGTACCCCGCGCGGCATAAAAATAAAAAGTCATGAACCGCTTCCCGCTGCTGAAATATAACCTACTGCTGTGGACGTTGAGTGTGCCGTTGAGCCTGTTCACCGTGGGTCAGGCGCTGCGGCGCGGCGGTTGGCGCTACGCCTTACAGCGCCTGGGTTGGGCCTATCCGCGTTTTACGCAACGTCCGATCTGGTTGCACGCAGCGTCGGTGGGCGAGGTCGTCGCGGCGTTGCCGCTGCTCGAACGGTTACAGGCGCGTGAGCCGAACGCGACAATGCTCATCACCACGGCGACGCCCAGCGGGGCACTGATTGCTGCGGCGCGCCTGCCTACCCAGGTTATCCACGCCTATTTGCCGCTTGACTGGCCCGGCGCCGTCCGGCGTTTTGTGCGCGCGACCCAACCGCGTTGCGCGCTGATCATGGAAACCGAGCTGTGGCCCAACCTGTATCGGCGCTGCCATGCCGCTGACATTCCGCTGGTGCTGGTCAACGGCCGCCTGTCGGCGCGGACGCTGCGCGCCGGCGCCTGGATGCGCAGTGTTTACGGCGCAACGCTGGCACAGGTGAGTGCGGTGCTGGCGCGTTCGGAAGCTGATCGCGCCGCATTTGTGGAACTCGGCGCACCGGTCGAGCGCGTGACGGTGGTCGGCAACATCAAGTTTTCGGCCGGCACTGTAAGTCACGACATGGCGCCAATTCGGTTTGATCGACCCTATCTACTGGCCGCCTCCACCCACCATGACGAAGAATTACAGCTCGCGCGTTTATGGCAAGACCTGGCGCACAAAGAATATCTACTGGTGATTGCACCACGCCATCCACAACGCGCGAAAGCTATTCTCGAACAATGGGCGCCGCTACACCTCAACGTCGCGGTGCGCAGCCGTGGCGAAGCCGTCGACGCGCAGACCCAGGTGTATCTCGCCGACACCCTGGGCGAGCTGCCAGCATTGATCGACGGCGCCGCGCTGGTATTCATGGGCGGATCCTTGGTGCCGGTGGGTGGCCACAATATTCTCGAAGCGGCGCGCGCCGGCAAGGCCACGCTGTTCGGCCCACACATGCGCAACTTTGCCGATGAGGCGCGTGTGTTGCTGAATGCCGACGCCGCGCTGCAAGTGCGCGACCTCACGCAGTTGGGCGAGTGCCTGACACGGCTGCTGAATGATCCGCAACACTGCCACGAACTTGGCCAACGTGGGCAAGCGCTGCTGCGGGACTACGCGAATATCGCAGATCGTTATGTCGATCGCATTGTCGTTCTCTGCACGCTCGGGCCTAACATTCCGTAGGATGCACACTGCCCACGCCACAAAATAGCCACTGCACGCTCGCATATCCGTTCCGCTGATTTGGTTATCCCACACCCGTCTTAATTCTCGCACTGTTACTCGCCGTTACCCTGGGCAGGTCAGTTGTCTTTCGCCACGAGTATTTCAGTGCAGGTGTCGCGATGGGGTTGTACCGGATGTTAGTGTCTGCCGTTCTGTTTGGGCTCATTGGTCTGATCACGGCATGTTTTCCACAGCATGATTCAAAGTCGAGCTCAGACTCCTCGTCGACACCAGAACCAAGCTACGTCATTCGCGGCAGTGTGCAGACTTCGAATTACAGTGCCGTGGACAGCGATGTGAATGATCCCGCCGCCATTTATGTTGCCAACGACACCCCAGCACAGGCACAGCACCTTGACAACCCGGTCCATCTGGGCGGCTATCTTAATCTGCCCTATCGTGGCGCAAATGGCGACGCGTTTGCGGTTGGCGACGTCATCGACGTGTTCAGCGTCGATTTGAAAGCCGGGCAAACCATTACCCTCACGCTGGGCGACGATGCTCGTCGCAACGATTTGGATCTGGTGCTGATGAACGAGCGCATGGAGATTATCGATGGCGCGTTCGGCGTCGGCGACACGGAAAGCCTCACCATCACCGACGCCCATCTGCAACAAACGGTTTATGTCGCTGTGTTGCTGTGCGGTTCCACGCTTTATCACTGCGACCCGCTGCCGGCAGATTACGTCGGCGCGACCACCTATCGTCTGACCATTGACTCAACCAGTAACAGCCTGGAAGCGCCCGGGTCGTTACATTTAAGCGACGCCTTCGTAGCCGGTGAAGTGGTCGCGCGCTTTCAGGATGTTCCGGACCCCACCGCCGCGCCGCGCACCCTGGCCAGAGCATTGCGCAGCGCAACTGCGGCGCCACAACGCTTGCAACGCCTAACACTGGATGCAGTGGCGGAAACACATTTGGGTTTGCGGGCGGCATCGAATTCGTCGCTACGCGCGCGCACCCCTCAATCTTCTAATCTGCAAACCAAGCTGGACACGCTGATGGCCGTGAAAGCGTTGCGGCGTCGTGAAGATGTCGCCAGCGCCGATCTGAATTATCTGCGCGAGGCAGCACTCATTCCCGATGACAGCGGCTTTCGTTACCAATGGCATTATCAAATGATCAATCTGCCGCAGGCTTGGGATGTCAGCACCGGCTATCCGCAAGAGGATCGCCCCGCAGTAATTGTTGCGGTGATCGATACCGGCGTGCTCATGCAGCATCCCGACTTGCAGGGCCAGTTGGTCGACGGTTTTGACTTTATCAAAGATGTGACCAGCGCGCGCGACGGCGGCGGCATGGACAGCGACGCCAACGATCCCGGCGACTTAGCGTACGGCACGCGCAGCTCCTTTCACGGCACGCATGTGGCCGGCACCATTGCAGCGGCGAGCAATAACGCATTGGGCGCGGCTGGCGTGGCGTGGGGCGCGAAAATCATGCCGCTGCGCGTGTTGGGCAAAGGTGGCGGCACCAGTTACGACGTCATGCAGGCGGTGCTTTATGCGGCGGGTCTTGACAACGATTCGGGCGGCGTACCGGCGCAACGCGCCGATGTGATCAACTTAAGTCTGGGCGGTGGCGGCTATTCGAAATCCGAGCAAGACGCATTCACGCGCGCACGCGGCGCGGGCGTCATCATCGTTGCGGCGGCCGGTAATAACAACAGTAGTGCGCCGAGTTATCCGGCTGCTTACCAAGGCGTCATCTCGGTGAGTGCGGTCGACAGTAAATTTGGCCGTGCGGCTTATTCCAATTTTGGCCCGCTGATCGACGTGGCCGCGCCCGGCGGCACCTTCGCGTGGGACGCCAATAATGACGGCCAGCTCGACGGCATTTACAGCACGGCGGGCAACGACAGCAGCGGCACGGTTGAATATACCTACCGCTTGCTGACTGGCACCTCGATGGCGGCGCCGCACGTGGCAGGCGTGGTGGCATTGATGAAAGCAGTGAATCCGGAATTAAGCCCGGATGCCTTCGACACTTTGCTTGCCAGCGGCGCGCTCACCCAGGACATTGGCGTGCCAGGACGCGACAATGATTTCGGTTATGGGTTGATCGATGCGTTCAAGGCGGTGACCGCCGCCAGCGGCCGGGTCCCGAGCACGCCGAGCCTGGTCGCATTTCCAAGCGGCTTGAATTTCGACACGCAGCTTACCCGGTTAACGCTGGCGGTCAGCAACGGTGGCGGCGGAACCTTGCAGGTGCAAACCGCGCAGACCAGCGCCACCTGGTTAACCTTGCACGCCCTGGTCGATACCAATGGTCTGGGCAGTTACATGGTCAGCGTGGATCGGCGCAACTTGCCGGTGGGCAGCTACAGCGCCATGATCACACTCAGCTCAAATGTCAATACTGAGAACATTCCGGTGTTTATGTCGGTTACAACAAGCAACCCCCAGGCCAGTCTCACCAGTGCACAATGGGTCGTGCTGATTGATGCCGAGACACAGCAATCGGTCGCTGCCACACAAGCCACGCTGGGCGCACGGGGTTATGAATTTTCTTTCACCGGGGTGACGGCCGGTGATTATTACGTGGTGGCGGGCAGCGATTTAGATAACGACAAGTTCATTTGCGACGGCGGCGAAGCCTGTGGTGCTTACAGCGCGCACAACGACATGCTGTCCGTGACGGTACGCGATCAGGATGTCGCCGATATCAATGTCGTCTCAGGATTTGACATTAATGCAGCAGCACCCGCGTCGACGCGTTTTGTGTTGCCTAACAGCGGTGTTACACGCCTGATTACGTCGCATTAAACTTGAGACGTCTGCGTGTGCAACAACCCCGATAGTTTTTCCAGCTCAAGCACCGGCGGCAAACATTGCGTACCACTGCACACGTAGGCGATCACGGCGTTTTGCATCGGCGCATAACGGGCCAGCGCCTGCGGTAGCGGGGCGCTGTCACTTGGGATCGCTAAACACAGCCGCTTGGGTGCGTAACCCTGCGCGCAACGCGCCTGCCACATTGGCAACTGCGCGGCAGGGCCGCGCAGAATCACCGTTTGTCCGGGCGCCAGCAGTTCCTCCAGCGCCAGCAGCAAGGCGTTGCACGCGTGCGGTGTTTGCATAATGTCATGCCATGCCGCCTGTACACAGCGCCGCGCCGCCTGCAGGTAACGTGGCTCGCCCAGCAGATGCCCCAATCTCACTAGTGCATGCGCGGTAATGCCGTTGCCAGATGGCAATGCGTCGTCGTGGACGGGCTTGGGGCGTAGTAGCAAGCGTTCGTGATCATGTGCGGTGAAAAAAAATCCGCCGTGCTCGCGGTCTTCGAACTGCGCCAGCATCACCTCGGCCAGTTGCTGCGCAAACTGAAATTCCGTGTGGTTCCAGCGTGCTTGCAGCAGCTCCAAAATTGCATCGATGGTGAACGCATAGTCGTCGAGATAAGCACCTAAATGCGCGCGACCGTCTTTGTAGCTGGCGAGCAGGCGGTCGTCTTTCCATAACGTGCGGCGCATGAAATCCAGCGCCTGTTCCGCCGAACGAATTAAATCCGCGCGTTCGAATACGCGTCCAGCCGCCGCCATGCCTTTTATCATCAAGCCGTTCCAGGACGTGATAATTTTCTCATCGCGTCCAGGGCGCACCCGGCGCTCACGCGCGGCGAATAATTTGGCGCGCGCTGCGTGCAGAGAGTCTTCAGCGAGGCTTGGACCAAGCTGCAACTCAGCAGCAACCTTTTCCAGCGCGCTGCTTACGCGTAAATTCCAGTGCTGTTCGAAATTGGCCGGGCCGTCCAAACCATAAACGCGTGCAAACAGGTGGTATTGAGCTTCGTCTTCCAGCGCTGCGCGCACGCTCTGCGGTGTCCACACGTAAAACTTGCCTTCCTCGCCTTCGCTGTCGGCGTCCAGCGAGGCGTAATAGCCGCCATCGGCGGCTTGCATCTCGCGCATCACCCAGGTAGCCGTGGCCAGCGCCACGTCGCGAAACAGCGACTCGCCGCAGCTACGCCAAGCGTCGCAATACAACGACAACAACGGGCCGTTGTCGTAGAGCATTTTTTCAAAATGCGGAATCGTCCAGTGCGCATCCACCGAGTAACGGCAAAAGCCTCCGCCCAACTGGTCAAAAATGCCACCCTGCGCCATCGCACGCAGGGTGTGCAGTGCCATGGCGCTTGCGCTGCGATCTTTGTGTACCGCCGCGCTGTGGCGCAGTAAACGTTCCAGATGCGTGGGATGCGGAAATTTCGGCGCGCGCCCAAACCCACCCTGCGCGGCATCGTAACTGCGGGCGAGAAACTGGTAGGCATCCGAAAGTGGTGTTGCCGTAAGCTGCACCGACGTATCCGCCGCCGGCGCAGCTTCGGCCAGCGCGCGCAACAACGCTTCGTTTTGTTGTTGAATGTCGGCGCGGCGCTCGTGAAACGACTGGGCCACGCTGCGCAACACGTCTTGAAAGCTCGGCATGTTGTAACGCGGCGTGTTTGGGAAATAGGTGCCGGCATAAAACGGCGTGTGCTCGTCCGGCATTAAAAACATGGTCAAAGGCCAGCCACCAGAACGACCGGTCAGCAGGTGATAGGCGGTTTGATAAATCTTGTCGAGATCGGGACGTTCTTCGCGGTCCACTTTGATATTGACGAACAACTCGTTCATCAACTGCGCGGTGGACGCATCCTCAAAACTTTCGTGCGCCATCACATGACACCAATGGCAGGCGGAGTAACCGATGGACAATAAAATCGGTTTGTTGGCGCGCCGCGCCAGCTCCAGCGCAGCCGCATTCCACGCCTGCCAGTGCACCGGATTGTCGGCGTGTTGCAGTAAATACGGGCTGGTTTCGTGGGCTAATTGGTTGCTGTAAATCGCAGACATGATCGCTGTACTCCGTGCGGTTGGGGCCTGTGGCAAGACGACGATACTAATGGCCTGGGACACAGTAGACTATGCGCCCGTGAAAGATTTGTTAGCCTAGCAGCGGACTAAAAGGAAGGTAGGTCATGCCGTCTGAAGTCGCCACATTGCGCTTAAAAGCTGCTGAAGATCGACGCCTACGCCAGGGCCATGTGTGGGTGTTCAGCAATGAAGTGGATGTAGAGCGCACCCCGCTCACCGACCTGCAACCGGGTCAGGCAGTCATCATTGAAAACTACAAAGGCAAGGCACTGGGCAGTGCCTACGTCAACCCTAACACCTTGATCTGCGCACGCCTGTACAGCCGCACGCCGGGTGTCGAACTGAACCAAGCACTCATTACACAACGCTTGCGCACGGCGCTTGCGTTGCGTGACCGACTGTTCGACTCGCCTTACTACCGCTGGGCGTTTGCCGAGAGCGACGGCTTGCCGGGCCTGATCGTAGACCGCTACGGCGATGTCGTCGCCATTCAGGTCAACACCGCTGGTATGGAGCGCGTACAGCACCATATTATCGAAGCGATACGCAGCTTGGTAAAGCCGCGCGCCATCTTGCTGCGCCACGAAACCTCCGGCCGCATGATGGAGGGCCTGGAGCAGTACGTGCGCTGGGTCGAGGGTGCCGGTCCGGAACGCGTCATGGTCAAAGAACACGGTGCGGTGTTCGATGTTGACTTATTCGCCGGACAAAAAACCGGTTGGTTTTACGACCAGCGCGCCAACCGCGCGCGCATGCGTGCGTACGTGCGCGATCAGCGCGTGCTGGATGTGTTCAGCTATGTCGGCGCCTGGGGCGTGCAAGCCGCGCTGGCCGGCGCCAAACAAGTAGTGTGTGTCGACAGCTCGCAGGCCGCACTCGATCAGGTGCTGACCAATGCGCAACTCAATGGCGTGGAGCGTCGCGTCGGCGTCGCTGCCGGCGATGCCTTCGACATGCTAAAAACCCTGCGCGCCGAGCACGAAACCTTCGACGTGGTCATCATCGATCCGCCGGCGCTGATCAAGCGCAAAAAAGACCTGAAAGAGGGCATCGCCGCCTATCACCACCTCAACCAACTGGCGCTGCATTTGGTGGCCGACAACGGCATTTTGATTTCATGCTCGTGCTCGTACCACCTGCCGCGCAGCGAATTAATGGAGGTGATCCACACCGCCGGCCGCCACTGCGAACGCGAACTGCAAATTCTCGAACAATGCCACCACGGCCCGGACCACCCGGTGCACCCGGCAATCCCCGAAACCGAATACCTCAAAGCCTACATTGCACGCGCGTGGTCGGAAGCGCGCGTGTCCTGATAATCCGGCGTGGCTTGACTTGAGGTAGGCTGGAAAAAGTGGACGCCATCATTGCAGTAAAATGAAGGGCGCGCTCAAAACCCAAGAGCAACATTTTTGGGAGAAAATGTTGCATGGGAAGAAACTACAAGCACTTGACTATTGAAGAACGGACGATGCTTCAAACGCGGCTTGCGATGGGAGAGAAGTCAGCGGCGATTGCGGTTGGTTTGAATCGTTCGCCCGCGACGCTTTCTCGCGAGCTGCGTCGAAACGGTTGGACTGGACCGAACAGGTGTCGTGGTTCTGGACGGCCTGCGGTGTCGGGCGGCTACGGCGCCGAAGCGGCGCATCAGCGCGCGCACGCCTACACGGTCAAACCGCGAGTTGAGAAGCGCCTGCAGCCGGGAACCGCATTGTGGGGGCAGGTTGTTCACTATCTGCAGGCGGGCTACTCGCCCGAGCAGGTTGCTGGCACACGGGCCAGCGTGCATCCTGACACGCCTTCGTTGCAGGTTTCTCACGCAACCCTCTACACCGCCATCTACGCCATGCCGCGTGGCGAGCTGCGTACGACAGTCATCGGCGGGCTGCGCTTCGGTCACGCCAAACGCCGTCCGCGTGCACGCGGCGAAGACCGGCGCGGGAAGATCCCGGACAGGGTCAGCATTCATGACCGCCCGCCTGAAGTCGAAGAATGGTTGGTCCCGGGACACTGGGAGGGCGATCTCATCAAGGGGGCGTACAACCGTTCCTCCGTGGGCACGTTGGTCCCGTACCCCGCGCAAAACCAGCGCGGCTGGAATAAAAGTGTCCTGCCGAGCTGTTTACACCTGACGCTTTCAACTTTAAGCAGCATCACGCTGCACTTTTTGCACTTGGGACTTGAAACCGCCCTCTGTTTCGAGTCTGGCTCAAGCAGAAAAATGATTTTTTCAAGGATGGCTACACACTAGAAGTGGGGCGTGCGCTGCGGCGCGCGCGCCCCATGTTGACTACCGCGTGGATAATGCACTTGCTTGCGGGCCTTGCTCTCCTTGCGCCTCCGCGTAGTGCACCTGGGCGCCGACGCGCAGGTGCTTGAAGTTACCGTGGGTGACGCTGTTTTCGTGGAAATAAATTTCGCGCCCGTCCAGCGTGGTGATGAAGCCATAGCCCGCGTGTTCGAACAGTTGGCTGACACGGGCCGGCACATCGATATCGTGGGTCTTGACTTCATTGCGCTGGCGGCGTGCATAACTCTGCAATTGCCGCCGCGCCGCGTCGAAGGCATCGCGGATCGCGACGTATAAATCCACGTGCGGTTCGCGTTTTACGATCAGTTCCGCGCCCGGCACGTGAATGTCGATGTCGACGTGGTAAGCCTTGCCTTTGTGTTGATGGCGATGCGGGGCGTGAATTACCACGCGGCAACTGACAATGCGGTCGAAGAATTGCGTGAGCTTTTCAGCCTTGGCGTGAAGCGCGGTTTCAATCGCGTCGGTTAAGGGCATATCGCGAGCGGTGATCTGTAAAGCAAGCTTCATTTCACTGTCCTCCACTTTTGTTAAAAGGGACACGACGTGCGTCGATGAGCATGTTGCAACAGTTGACTAGGCGCCCGGGTCGGTCTCTTAATCAAGATAGAACTGACTGTGTATTGCGAAGCGTCGCGGGTGCGACGTTTGCCGTGGGCAAGATCACCCACCGATTTCATCCTAGCACGAAGAACAACTGTGGGGAGGTAGGAGGCTGATAAGAAAACCAACTGACTAAATAATCGAGTTTAGTGCGGCGCAATAACTAGGCGATGTAGGCCCACAGGCTGATTTCATAGGCAAGCAGCGCGATATAAATCCACGCGTAAGCGGAGATGATGTGGCGTACTTGAACAATGTTAAATATTCGGAATTGATGATGGACAAGCAGGAACATTACGCTGCTTGCAGTCATCGCATATTTGGTGAGCAGGAAAATCATGGCGCCTTTCTCTAGCGCAAGTTGCATGATCAAGTTCAATTCGGTCGCGCCCCGTGCGAGCAAGTTCAGGGTGAGCTGCGCGTCGATGATGCACAACACCAGGATGGTCAGGCTGGGAATGACCAGCCGCGCATCGTAGTGATCCAGATAGTGGCCGACAGTCGATGTGCTGATGCTGCGGCGCATGGTTTTGCGTCGCCCGTCGGCGCGAAAAACGTCAAAAAAAGTGGCGCGGGTCTGACGTCGATCCGCGTGTGCCCGGCGCCTGGAAGAAGGCGAAGTCATCGCAGCATGGGTCATCGTGGTTCCCTCCCGAGGCGCGGAGCGTTGATAAAACATAAGTAAAGTATAGGCTGGCAGGGCCGCAGAGTTTAAATGAGGAAACGGAATAAACATCCAATGCGGTTATATCCGCTGGCTGAATGCGCCCAAGATTCCGTCACGGCTTCAAGTCTCGACGGTGCCTTGGGATTAGATCCATTTCCCAGAGTGCAGACGATACAGGTGCTCCCAGGTTCGTTCAGTTTCGTTGTTGAAGAGGGTATCCGGGTCGATCATTACGGTCAGCCAGTCGCCACGCTGAATTTCCTGCTTGAGTTGACCCGCCGCCCAGCCGGTGTAACCGGCGAATACCCGATGCTTTGAGTCACGCAGTTCGGTTTGTGCTTGCTTTAGAAAGCGTTCCGCCGTTGGGCCGCCGGTAAAGGAAATGTCTGCGGTTACCGGAATCCAGCCATCGCGTGCCTTGGTGCGCGCCAGCACCAACAGCGCGAGCGGGTGTACCGGCCCGCCTAAATACAACGGCTGGCTGCCAGTCTTTGCGCTGAAGTCGGGAAAAAATTCGCCAAGCTTGCGATGAGCGGGGCGGTTAATAGCGATGCCAAGCGTGCCTTGTCGGCTGTGCTGGGTGATTAAAATTACCGACTTCTCAAAGCTAGTACCTTGCAGATTCGCGGTTGCCACCATAACCATTCCAGGGGCCAACGGATCAGCACCAGCGTTCGTGTACGCCGCGACACAAAACAGTAGCGCCAGTTGTAACCAAGACCTTGTTGTACGCATGCTAGGAATCCTATGTAACCGTTAGTGTGATCGACCGACAACCCAAGTGTAAGTGTCAACAACTGGTCAATAAAGACGTATTTTGCGACACAATCTTGACGTTTAATCGCAAGCCGCCGCCGTTGCCTGCCGCGTTTAGTCGGACAGATAACGAATAGCGCGGCATTAAAGCGCTCTTCTGTGTTGGCATCAATTTTGTAGATTCTTTAAGTCAGTCACCGGCTATACCCCCTCACTGACAACCCGGTGGGGACTCCCATAACTTAAGCAAATTTACAGGAGTACGGTCATGTTAGCTGAATCGCGTGAAAGCATACGTCAAAATATCCAACTCGAAGAAGTGAACGGGACGTTTTGTCTACAGGCGCAAGACAAGAGCTATGACTCCACGTTGGTCTGCGACGTGTCCGTATCGGGAGTCGGCCTTAAGTTGTCCGAGCCGCTGGAAGTGGGAACTCCAGTCGATATGGTTTTCAGTGCCGGAGACTGGAAAATTGCCGTGGAAGGCCGAGTGATGTGGTGCAACGTTGCAGGAGCACGGGGCGAGCAGAGTGCCAAATCGGCAGACGCTTATCGCATGGGCATCAAGTTCGATCCTCGTAACGCCAATAACAACGTAATCTTCTTCATGGCGTCACGCTCGATGGTCAACCCGCAATTCAACGGTGCATAACATTAGCAGGCTTTTAGGGGATAAAACGGTAGCGTAGGCCGATCATAAGATCCACCGCAAAGTTGGTTTGGGGGATAATGTTGGCACGCGGCCCGACTTCAGCAAAAAAATCAATCGGCGCAGTGCTCCACAGATAGCTCACGCCAATGGGGATGCGAATACCAATTTGCGTGGCCGAGCTTTCCGTGGTGCGCAAGCGGAGACCGAAGCCAAAATATAGCGGCATGGTTGCGCCTTCCATTTCAAGCTGTTGAAAGTCATGCGTAAGATAATCCGCATGAAATTGAAAGTGCTTGTTCGTGGTATCCCATTCGGAAAACCAGTCAACCGCAGTTTCGCGCGACATCCAAAATTTAGCGGACAACCCGTTCGGCGCAGGCGTTGCCATCCCGATGGATACTTCGTTTCCAAGTAGTCCAAAAGCGTGAGTTGTGGCGCTGAACCCCATCAATACAACGAAAAGACAAATCAGTTTTCGAAACATAAGCTACGAGTCCTGTTGTGAGGTGTCCCTGCAAGCGCGTTATATTAACGCATGCTCGCGACGCGACAAAGCGCAGGTGACGTTGCCGTCGTGTTCGTTAGAATCTGCTGATATTGACCCGCCGAACTTACATAGGAGACTTGCGCTTGAAGGCTCATCAATTTACTTCGATGCTGGTGCTGTGTGCTGCACTGCCGTTTTCCATACCCGCCGTGGCGGCCGAGGAGGGTGCAAAAGTCGATGTGGTCGTTAATGCATTGTTGCGCGATCTGGCGATTTACGAACTGCTCCGCGAAATTCCCCAAACTATCAGTGACGGGCTGGAGCAACGCAAGAACGAACATCGCGTGTTGCCGGCAAGTCACTGGGAGCATCTGGATACCGCCACGCGCGACTATTTCAGCGAAGCCGCGCTGACCGCACGCGTGCGCGCGCTGTTAGCCAAAGACTACGACGAAGGTCGCTTTGCGACATTACAGCGCTTGTTGCAGTCGCCGCTGGGCAAACGTTTATCGGCGAGCAAGCGGGCTGCATTGGCCCCACAGGCAAGCGAGGCGATCCGCAAATTCGCAAAAGAGCGGCACGACAAAGCGCCCGGCCCGGAACGCGCAAGCCTGTACTCACAATTGGACGACGCCTCCGCCGACACCGAATTTTTCGTTGCCACGCAAGCATTGGCGATTCAAGCACTGGTGCGTATGGCGGACGCGGCCGAAAGAAAAAGTCAAGATCAGGAGCCAGAAAAAAAAGACATACTGCTGCGCGCAAGTTACGAGCAACTGTTGAAGCCCAGCAAGCTCACCACGCGCATCACCTACGACTATGCTTTTCAGGAGTTGCCCGACGACAACCTGAAGCTTTATATCGAGCTTTATCGCTTCGGCAATATGCAGTGGTTTCTGGGCAAAGTCATGGAAGCCCTGAACACCGCCATGGAGCAAGCGACTGCGGCGGCAGAACAAAAACTTCGCCAATAGGTGGTTGTTTAATAAACCCAAACACATGGGTTGAGTATCGGTTTCGACACGCCCGCCTATCGAGAGGCGGTAGCAGGGCAAGGCAGGGCAGCCACATATCGATTGGAATAAATACCACCCCACCTGCAAAATGCACTTAACCAGCCGATACTCAATACCTCAACCCTCACACACGACAAGAAGAACCTATGACCGGCACCCGTTTTCAACTTGAAGTTCGCCCCACCATCCCGGAACGTCTGCAAGGACTGATCGAGATCGCCAACGACCTGCTCTACAGTTGGGACCGCGATGTGCGCCGGCTGTTTATTCGTCTTGATCCGCCACTTTGGCGCAGTTGCGGACACAACCCCAAAGTATTTTTGCGCCGCTTGTCGCAACAACGCCTCGACGCGGCCGTGGAAGATCGCACCTACATGGAGGACTACCACCGCACCTTGTCGGCCTACAACAGTTACCACCGCGAAAAAATCAAACCGGTGTTGGCGGAACACCTCGATCCACAACAGGATTTGGTCGCGTATTTCTGCGCCGAGTTTGGCCTGCACGAAAGCATGCCGATTTACTCCGGCGGGCTGGGAATTTTAGCCGGTGATCATTGCAAGGCCGCCAGCGATCTGGGTATTCCGTTCATCGCCGTCGGGCTGCTGTACCGGCAGGGTTATTTCACGCAAACCATCGACGTGTCGGGGCACCAAATCGTCCATTACACGCGCATTGATTTTTCCGACCTGCCAATCCAGCCGGCGCTCGACAGCAACGGCCAGCCGGTCTACGTGCACGTCGACCTGCCCGGCCGGCGCGTCATGCTCAAGGTCTGGCGTGCCAAGGCTGGACATATCACCATCCATTTGCTCGACTCGGATCTAATCGAGAACAGCCCGTCTGATCGTTCCATTACCTATCAGTTGTACGGTGGCGATATCCACATGCGCATCCAGCAGGAAATTGTGCTGGGGATCGGCGGTGTGCGTGCACTGCGCGCGTTGAACTTCAAACCCACCGTGTGGCACATCAATGAGGGCCATGCCGCGTTCATGATTCTGGAACGCTGCCGCGAGCTGGTAGCCAAGGGCGCCGACTTCGACAGCGCGTTGGAGCAAGTGGCCAGCGGCACCGTCTACACCACGCATACGCCGGTGCCCGCAGGACATGATATTTTTAGCCACGACTTGATCAACAGCTATTTTGGCGAGTACGTGCACAATCTCGGCCTCGAACCACATCGCTTCAGGAATATCGGCCACAGCCCGACCAACCCTGACGGTTTCAATATGACGGCGCTGGCCTTGCGCGGCTCGCGCTTTCACAACGGCGTCAGCAAAATTCACGGCGACGTCGCGTCAAAAATGGAAGGTTATGTGTGGCCGCAGGTGCCACCGGAAGAAAACCCGATCCGTCACGTTACTAACGGCGTGCACGTGCCCACCTTCCTGGCACGCGCGTGGTCCAATTTATTCGACATGCAGTTCGGGCGCGAATGGCGCAACGAAATGCTGAACGATGCATACTGGGAACGCATCGACGACATTCCCGATTATGCTTACTGGAGTTTGCGCCAGTCGTTGAAATCGCGCTTGCTGCGGATCGTGCGCGAGCGTGCCATAGCTCAACATAAACGCAACGGCTGTAGCGCTGCGCAGATCGAACGTCTGGTGCGCCAGCTCGCCCCGAATGAAACCGACGTGCTGATTTTGGGTTTTGCACGCCGTTTCGCCACCTATAAACGCGCCGGCCTGCTGTTCGCCGATCCGGTACGTCTGGCAAAACTGCTCAACGATCCGAAGCGGCCGGTGCTGCTGATTTTTGCCGGCAAGGCACATCCCAACGATCAGCCCGGCAAGCAACTCATCCAACAAATTCACGAATACTCGCGTCGCCCGGAGTTCGAAGGCAAGGTCATTTTGCTGGAAGGCTACGACGTGTCGCTCGCGCGCCTGTTGGTCACCGGCGTGGACGTGTGGCTGAACACGCCCACCTACCCGCTGGAAGCCAGCGGCACTTCGGGGCAAAAAGCCGGCATCAACGGCGTGATTAACCTGAGCGTGCTGGACGGTTGGTGGGGCGAAGGCTACAACGGCGAAAACGGCTGGGGCATCGCACCGCATGGCGCACAATTCGATGAAGCCTTCCGCAATCAGGAAGAAGCCAAAGATTTGGTCAACATTCTCGAAAACGAAGTCATCCCGCTGTATTTCGTCCGCAATGGTTACGGTTATTCCGAACCTTGGGTAAAAATGTCGAAAGCCTCGATGAAATCGCTGATCCCGCGGTTTAATTCACAACGCATGGTGCGCGACTACGTCACCCATTTTTATGGCCCGGCGGCACGTCAACAGAAAAAAATGGTGCAAGATGCCAGCGCGCCGGCGCGCGAACTTTCCAGTTGGAAGAAAAAAATTGCCGAGTCCTGGCCCAAAATCACGTTGCGCCGCGTCGACTCCGCCGAACACTGCGTCAACGCCGGTGCCGCATTGCCGATACGCGTGGCAGTATTCTTGTCCAACTTGAGCGCCACCGACGTGTGCGTGGAATGTCTGGTGGGCCATACCGTAGACAGCAATGATTTCGTGGTGCAGTACCGTTATTTAATGGAAGCGGCCAATATCAATGACCACGGCGAAACCGTGTTTAAACTCGACTTGCGCCCCGAACTTTCCGGCTTGCTGCACTACCAGATTCGCATGTACCCGCACCATGATTTGCTCAGCCATGCATTTGAAACCGGGCATATGATCTGGCTATGAGTCCCACTCGATAATAATGTTGTGAATTGGCCCCACTGAGGCTGATCCCACATCGGGATTCGCTTTTCTTCAGCCTGTATTGTCTCTGCCTCTGCAAAGACCGCCACGGACGAACGTGGCGGTCATACACGTCGGAAAATCCACCGCCATCTCAGTCACCGTTACGCGGCTCGTCGCTACAGTTCTGCTCGATGTGGACGTTAACCCTAACGGACAGGATTTCAAACAGTGCATTGCCGGGCCAAGTGGTTAAGCAAAACGACATGAATCAACACAAGCGTACGATTAACAACTTCCGACCCGCTAACCGAAGCGCCGCATTCGCAACCATGTTGTGGCTCAGCGCGTGTTGCGCCGCAACACCTGCCGCCGAACCGCAATCCTTGGTTCTGAACTCCGCCAGCGCCCCGCCTTTTGCCACCGAGGCCGGCGACGGGTTTCTTGACATTATTGTCGGCGAAGCCTTCCGGCGTGCGGGGCTCAGTTTCAAGCTGGTGCGGCTGTCGGCCGAACGTGGCTTGAAAAACGCTAACGACGGCATCGAAGATGGCGAGCTGGCACGCATCGGCGGCATGGAGAAAATGTATCCCAATCTGATTCCGATCCCGGGAAAAGTGTTGGATTATCATTTCGTCGCGTTCACCCGCCACGCACAATTGAATAATGCAAGCTGGGAAAGTTTGCAGCCGCTGTCGGTGGGCTACCTCCGGGGCTGGAAAATTTACGAGCGCAGCCTGATGCCCGGCACCCGGGTCACGGTCGTGGATACTCCAGAACAATTGTTCAGCATCCTCGATAAAAATCGCATTGACGTGGCTTTATACGAGCGCTCGCTGGGCACGGCGCTGGTTAAAACCCTAGGCATTAAAGACGTTCGCGTCGTCGAACCTTCGCTCACCGAGCTGGAAATGTTTATTTATTTACACAAAAAGCATGCCGCCAAAGTTCCTGCCCTTGCCTCGGCGCTTCACGATTTGAAGGCGGAAGGATTCTATGCCCGCACCTGCCTGGGAATATTTACGCCGCTGGGAATTCCTACCGATCAATGCCAGACGAAATAACCAAGTAGCGCAGCACGCCGACTTCGGTAAGAGATTGTTGCATGGCGCCGTTTCCGACCCGTATTAAAGACCTCGCCAAACGCGGTATCGGTCGGCGCTTGGCAATTTATATTCTCGCCTTCAGTTCGGTCGTGACCCTGCTTTCCACCGCACTGCAACTCACGCTCGAATACCATCGCGACGTCTCTGATATTGAAGCGCGGCTCGCTCAAATCGAAATCAGTTATGGGCACAGTCTGGCGAGCAGTTTATGGGTCGATAGCAAAACCGATGTTCAGCTTCAGTTGGACGGCATGTATCGGCTGCCCGATATGCAATATCTTGAAGTGATTGCGGATGACAATGCGGTTTATGGAAAAGTAGGTGCACGCAGAGTCGAGCAAGTCATCCGTCGTGAATTCCCGCTCGGTTATACCCACCGTGATCAACAGATAAATCTCGGTAAGCTGGTGGTCGTGGCCAATCTCAAAGGTGTATATCAGCGCCTGCAAGATAAAGTGCTGGTCATACTGGTCACTCAAACCGTCAAGACCTTCCTGGTCTCTCTATTTATACTTTTCCTGTTTCAAATTTTGGTGGGCCGTTATTTAAAAACCATTTCCGCCTGGTCGGAGTCGCTGCATGCGAACGAAATGGCACAACCATTGGAGCTGGAGCGAAAAGAATCAATCCATACCGTCGATGACGAGTTAAGTCAGGTTTCCAAAGCAATAAACGACATGCGGATGCGCTTGGCTTCATCCCACAAGGAGCAAGAAAATCGCGTCACTGAGCGTACCCAGCAACTAGTGACGTTAAACACGACGCTGTCGCAGCAGTCCGAACGCTTACGTGCGCTGTATGAAACGACCTCCAAACCCGGCTTGTCGCTGGAAGACCAGATTAATGCCATGCTCCGGCACGGATGTCGGTTCTTGGGTATGGAGATGGGTCGTGTTTGCCGCATCGATAGCGTGGCCCACAGCAACACCTTGATCTATGTTCAGTGCGTAGCGGATTTGGGTGTAACGCCTGGCACTTGTGTGAAACTGGAAGATTCTTTTTGCAGTATCGCGGTAAACAATGACGAGCCCACCGCGATTTCCCATGTTGCTAACTCAATGTACAACCATTCTCGCTGTTATGAATTTTCCCATTTAGAAGCTTACATCGCCATGCAGGTTCGTATTCGAGGCGAAGTATTCGGAACCGTAAATTTTGCCAGCCGTACGCCACGTGCACTTCCCTTCGGCGAGCGCGACAATGATTTATTGAAGTTGATCGGAAGTTGGATCGGCGTGACCCTGGAGCGCCAATTCGCACAGCAGGAACTCAGTCGCGCCAAGGAATCCGCCGAGGCCGCCACTATTGCAAAAAGCGCATTCGTCGCAAACATGAGCCATGAAATCCGCACGCCGCTCACAGCGATCATCGGCTACGCCGACATGTCATTGCAGTCCGACCAATCGATGCAGGAGCGTATTCACGCGCTGAAAACCATTCATCGCAGCGGCACCCACCTATTGCGCATCATCAATGACGTGCTTGATTTGTCGAAAATCGAAGCCAAAAAACTTGAAATTGATAAATCGCGCTGTTCGCTGTTTGAACTCATTGATGACGTCGCAGCACTGACCCAGATGAAAGCAACCGACAAGGGATTGGCGTTTATTGTTAATTATCAATACCCGGTACCCACGTATATCAACACCGACCCGGTGCGGCTGAAACAAATTCTGGTCAATCTGTGCGGTAACGCCATCAAATTCACCGAACAAGGTCATGTGCACGTCAACGTGGCCTATGATCGCTTCAATGATGTGCTGAGCCTGGAAGTCTGCGACAGCGGCATTGGTCTGAGCGATGATGAAATGGATCGGCTATTCCAGGAGTTTCAACAAGCCGACACGCACATCCACCGCAAGTACGGCGGCACCGGTCTTGGGCTGGCGTTGTCGCAACATCTTGCCAGTCTGCTGGGCGGAAAAATTACCGTTGCCAGCAAAAAAGGCGTCGGCAGTAAATTTACTTTATCCAGCACCCAGCGGGTCGCGCTGGAGGACTTAGCGCACGGCCAGGCGCGTGCTGCGCGCGTTCCCGAACCTGCCAAGCTACTTCATCCGCCAGTGCAGCGCTTCAGCGGCAAGGTTTTGCTTACTGAAGATTCGGAAGATCTGCGCATTTTGGTTGCCATGTATTTGCGGCGCACCGGCATCGTTGTGGTAACCGCTGGCGATGGTGCACAGGCCATCGAACGCATCACACACGAGTCTTTCGATCTAGTGTTGATGGATATCCAGATGCCGGTGATGGACGGAGTAGCGGCGATGCAACATTTGCAGCACTCCGGATGTGGGCTGCCGGTTGTTGCCATCACCGCGAACGCCATGAAAACTGATCAAGAAATCTATCTGTCGGCGGGCTTTTCCGATTTTTTGGCCAAGCCCATCGAGCCGGAACAATTGTATCGGGTACTGGATAGATTCCTGGCGCGCGCAAGCACGACAACAGACGAACATAGCCTGCCGTTATTCTCGCGGGTGCAAGACAGCGACGCGGGAATTATGCGTGTGGTGAACAAATTCGTAGGTAGGCTCCCAGGTTATTACACCGAGCTCACCCAGGCCATCGAGCAAAGCAACTGGGCCAAGGTGCGGGAAATTGTTCACGACCTAAAAGGGATGGGCGGCACTATGGGCTACCCGCTCGTAACCGAGCTTGCCACCAGTATGACCTTCCAAAGTAAAAGTGAAAATTTAGCCGGAATGCAGCAACTGAATCTACATCTGGGCCAACTCATCACGCGTATTCAACAAGGGGCAGACACGCTGCCTGCCCGCGTTGCCCGTGCCGCCTCAAGCCCAGCCGCTTAGTCGCTGAGGCACGCAGACTGCTGCGCGGGTACACTTAAAATATTTTCTTGAAAAACGCCTGCATTTCGCTCCACGACTGTTTGTCGGCGTCGGCATTATAGGCAAACGGCTTGTTGAATTTCTTCCCCAGTTCGTCGGCATCGGGGTTGGTAAAACTGTGTTTGGCGCCGGGGTAATTGACGAATTTGTAATCCACGCCCGCCGTGTCCATTTCTTGTTTGAACGCCGCGACTTCCTCGGGCTTGACGAAGGGATCGTCGGCACCGTTGGCGACAAATATTTTTGTCTTCACCGCACCTTTGACTGCCGGAGTCGCCGTGCCCAGGCTGCCGTGAAAACTGGCCACGCCTTTGAGGTCGACACCCACGCGCGCCATATGCAACGCCACTGCGCCGCCGAAGCAGTAGCCGATGGCGGCGATTTTCTGCGCATCGACGCTCGGATGTTTTTTCAGCGCGTCTTCCGCCGCGACGAAACGTGCTTTGGCAACGTCCATGTTCTGCCGCACTTCACCGGCGAGCTTACCGGCTTCGTCAGGATGATGGGCTTGCTTGCCGTCGCCATACATGTCCAACGCCAAGGCGGTGTAACCCAGCTCGGCCAGCATGCGCGCCCGTTTGCGCGCGTATTCGTTGTGTCCCCACCACTCGTGCACCACCAGCACGCCGGGGCGTTTGTCTTTCTTGGCGTCGTCGTAGGCAATGTAGCCCTTGAACACCTGTTCGCCGACGTTGTACTGCACTTCTTCGCCCTTGATGGCCGCTTGCGCCAGCGCGCAAAAAAAAGTCAACACCGTAGCTGAAATGATTCGCTGCATGGGGGGGTCTCCTGTGAATGGGGCTAATCCGAAAGCGGATTGTCTGACAAACTACGCGATCTGGCTAGCCGCCGGTCTTGGACATGAAGCGCAGGATTTTTTCTGGCTTGTCGCTGAACTCGTGACGCTCTGGTTTTAGCGCGATGGCTTTGACGATAGCTGCGCTTAATTCCGCGTCGCTGATGCCGGCGCGTAACAGCGGGCGTAATTCGAAGTTATGTTCCTGGCCCAGACACATGTACAAGGTGCCGTCGACCGACAAACGTACGCGGTTGCAGGTGGCGCAAAAATGCTGCGAGATGGGTGTGATGAAACCGATGCGTAAATTACTGCCGCCGATCTTGAAGTAGCGCGCCGGGCCGCCGCCATTCATGACGGTCGGGATCAGCTCGTAACGTTGTTCGAGCCGTTTCTTGACAATTTGCAGGTCCATGTAATGACGCGTCGCATCGCGGCCGGTTTCGCCCATCGGCATGGTTTCAATCATGCGCAGGGTGAAGTCGTTGGCGATGCAATACTCGACCAAGTCTTCCACTTCGTCGTCATTGACGCCCTTCATCACCACCATGTTGATTTTGACGGGATGAAAACCGGCTTCTTTGGCGGCCTGCAAACCGGCCAGCACTTTTTCCAATTTGCCGCCGGTGATTTCTTGAAAGCGTTCAGGTCTTAAACTGTCAAGACTGACGTTGAGACGTGCCACGCCAGCGTCTTTCAAGGCATGCGCATGCTTGGCTAATTGCACAGCGTTGGTGCTCAAGGACAGATCGTTGATGCCGGGCAGGCGTGCCAGACGTGCGGCGAGTTGCGGCATGTCCTTGCGCACCAGCGGTTCACCGCCGGTGATGCGCACGCGCTGCACGCCGAGGGCGCCGAATGCACGCATCACGCGCTCGATTTCGTCGAAGCTCAGCCAGTGCTGCGGTTCTTCAAAATCGTTAAAGCCTTTCGGCAGGCAGTAAAAGCAGCGCAAATCGCACTTGTCGGTGACGGACAAGCGTACGTATTCAATGCGGCGGCCAAACGGATCGGTCAGGGTATGCGTCATAGCACCAAGATACTCAAACGAGAAAACTGAAGCCAGCGTTTAGTCGTGCCAGCACGCAATTCCTTTCACATGTGAATCCAAGGGATTAAAAAGGGCGCGCCCCTGCGCGCCCTGCTCTTGCCTTACGGCTTACCGTAAACCGCCACGATATAGTCAAGCATAAGTCTCTCATGCGCCGGTTTAATATCGGTGGCACCGAACTTGTCGATCATTTTGGTCACCACTTTCTGCCACGCTGCACGCGTCATGATCGGTTGCGAGCTGGTGTAGTCCGCCGAGTGGCAGCCGCGACATTGCTCGTTCACCAATTTGAAGGGTGCCCCCGGTGGTGCAGTGAATGCCGCGATGTCGGTCGGGGTATGACACGCATTACACTCCGTGCTGTTAACGGCGCCCAAATCGGGACCCGGTGGAAAGGTCGACTTATCGGGCGGCAACGAAATCCGCACCGCTGTCGTGGCGACGAGCCCCTGGATTTCCGGCATGCTGCCATCGTTGTTGGCCAAAACAACGCCGTCGTTGACTTGTTCCGACGCGCGGTTCTGGTTCGTGGGCTCGTTACATCCAACGGCCGCGACACATAACATCGTGACGAGTAACCACCTATTGTTTTGGTGTAATCCATTTGAAAATCTGTTTGCGTTCATGAGGTCTCCTTAAATCGCGGTGACGTTGATGGTTTCAATCGGGTTGTAGCCGTACCCGGTCGGTGCCCAAAATTGCGTGTCGGGCTGGACTTCACCCGAATTCGCCGTGGCCCTAACCTTCAATGCATACGGACCCGCAGCGCTGGGCGTAAATGAAGCCTCGAAACCACGGAACGAGTATTTGCCCAAATTGGTTCCCAGCGTCGTGCCCATCCACGCTCCACCATTGACCGAGATCTCGATGCTCTTGATGCCTGAACCACCATCAACCGCGAAGCCCCGCAACACTTGAGGTGCTTTCGCCGTAACCTTCGCACCTTCGATCAGGTTAGTGATAAAGGAGCGAATGCGCGGATGCGTAACCGGTCGCGTAGCCGTCGGTGCAGTACCCGGGGGAACGCACGCGCAGTCGTTGTCTGGTTCGCGATAGGCCGTGCCCATATAGAATCCGGTGAACACCGTGTTGACCACCTCGATACGGGTGAGATGCTTGACCCAATACGTGCCGGTGTAGCCCGGCACAATCAAACGCACCGGGTACCCGTTGAGCATCGGCAAATCCGCACCGTTCATTGCGTAGGCCAGAATGATGTCGCCGTTGCCGGTGGCGATATCGACGTTCAGAGATTTTATAAAGTCGGGAATAGTGTCTTCACCGGGTTGATCCATGCCGTTAAAAGTTACCTGCACCGCACCTGCACCCACGCCGGCCTTGGCGAGCACGTCTTTCAATTTCACACCGGTCCAAACCGCGTTGCCCATCGCTCCGTGCGCCCATTGTCCACCGGGCACGCGCGGAACATTGAAGCCGCGACTGTTGCCGGTACACATATTGGCGGCCACGACGTCCATCGGCGTGAATCCGGTTTTCAGGTCGTTCAGGGTCAGGCTCAGCGGGGTTGTAACATTGCCTGCGACGCTCAGCTTGTAAAGCGCAGGATCAATCGACAACGGAATGCGGGTGTTGTGGTAGCGCACGTAAAACGCATCGTTGGGCGTAATAAGATACTTGTTACCGGTGGCTTTAAGCCCGTCGTCGAAGACCGAATACGGCGTTTCCAGTTGCAGCGCGCGGCTGGTGAGTACAATCAGCGGCCGCTTTTGCGGGTACTGCACCAGTTGTCGTTCACCATGATTAAACGGCAAGGTAACCGTACTGGCGGCAGCGGTTCCGTCAGGCTCGGCGGCTAGCACAGATGTCGTGTTACTGCCGGCGACGCCTGCAAGACCAAGCAATCCTGCGTTGCGTAAAAAACTTCGTCGATTGTAATTCGTGGTATCCACGTGTGATCTCCCTTTGCAACGTTGAACGAATTTGCACAGCGCCATAAACGCCGCTCGCCAACTTGCACGAACTACTAATCCCTTGCCCTGTGGAAGCACCCCGAAACCTGCCCCTGCCATGCCTGGATTATCGTTGTTGTACGAGGCGCCACCGGGAACCGGCAGCGTCGCATTTTATTTTCAATAACGATAGGAGACTAACGGGGCAAGAAATAGCACGACAAGCTAATGCTTCTTGGCCGGTAAAAATTCTATCTATGGAAGCGCCTCTCGACGCGACTTTACGAAATCGTCTGGTAGTAGAGATTCTGTGGATGTTTAGCCTGCGCAAAAAAGAACCAACGCTCGGCGATCAAGCCAAGGTATTGAATCAGGAACACCGACACGAAGAGCGCGCCGGCATGCATGTTGATTGCAATCAACATCACCACCATCGGAACTAAAAACACCAGCACCAGGAAAATCCACTTGATCGATTTTAGAAACGCGGCGCTCTTGCCGTGAAAAAATTCGCGTGTGTTAAACGAGCCGCCCATCGCACCCTGCGCCTTTTGCTGAATTTTGCTGTGTTTCACGCCGATAGCCGTTTGCAGATTGCTCATGTGGCGGATGCGTTTGTTACGCACCAGACTGCCGACGCGAAACACCAATGCGAGCAATGTGAGCGCCAGCGAACACCACGCAAAAAAAATCACCAAGCTGGGCGCTACGTAAGCACTGAATGCCGTCGCCAGTGCGAAGCCCGATGCGCTACCCAGCAGGGTGTAGTTGATCAAGGTCAGCGGTGAGTGCCATTCTTCGATAAATTTCAGGCACGCGTAGATCATACCGGTGCAGACAAACAACGCGACGCACAGGAGCGCGCCGGCCACGCCGACCCAAAACGTAAGCGCACCGAGCTGGGGATTCGACAAGCTGAAAATATTGGCTTCGATACCAAAATAATGCAGTACGCCGTAAACGAAAATCGCGCCCATCACCGCCGGCAACACAATCACTTCGCGCGACAACCACGAGGTGCGCCACATCGCCGCCGAACGCCATGCGCGCTCCGGATGGCCGAGGTGGAAGAACGAGGCCAATAAGCCGCCGCCGAGCAAGGCCAGTGCAATCAAACTGCCGGCCGCATAAAACGTGACGCCGTCCTGCGGTGCCAACGTGTCAGCAACGCCGAGCACCTGTACCAGAAACAGCGCAAGAAACAAACCCTGACCGGCACCGATCAGCGTGGTTAGAAAAATTACCGAGAAAGCGGGATGCATTTTTATGATTTCCTTGTAGGGGTGCAATTTATTGCACCCTGTTAGCGGGCGCGATAAATCGCGCCCCTACGTGTAACTACGCAATGTCGTCCAACGACGGTTCGCGCGGATCATGGGTCGGGAAATGTTCTTTTTTAAGCGGGTTGTCGATGCGCACCAGCTCGTCTTCGTGAATGTGCATTTTGGTTTTGCGCCGCGGCAAATAATGATTGGCCGGATGCGTGCCCCATTCGGGCATCAACGCGTAGCCGCCGCTTTCGCGAATCGCAACCGATACTTCGGACTCCGGATCATGCACATCGCCGAACAAGCGCGCGCTGGTCGGGCACGCCATCACGCAGGCGGGTTTGCGTTCGCTTTCCGGCAGCCGCATGTCGTAAATGCGATCCACGCACAGCGTGCATTTCTTCATCACCTTCTGGTGTTCATCGATTTCACGCGCGCCGTAGGGGCAAGCCCACGAGCAATATTTGCAGCCGATGCATTTGTCGTAATCGACCAGCACGATGCCGTCAGATTTACGTTTATAACTGGCACCGGTCGGGCATACCGGCACGCACGGTGGGTCTTCACAGTGCAGGCAGCTCTTCGGAAAGTGAATGGTGTCGGTATTGGGGAATTCGCCGACTTCAAAGGTCTGTACTCGGTTAAAAAACGTGCCGGTGGGTTCCAAGCCGTACGGGCGTTCGTCGGTCATGGGTCCGGCGTTGCCGGAAGTATTCCATTGTTTGCAACTGGTCACACACGCGTGACAGCCCACGCAGACATTAAGATCGATAACAAGCGCAAGTTGCGTCATTTCTTTTTCCCCACAAAATATTCCAGCCATTTGGGCCGCTGTGCCTGACCCGGCACTGGCTTCAACACATTGAACTGCGGGAAGGTCTCTTTCTCCTCATTCGCCCCCGCTTTGTAAATGCGCACACGCACGTCGTACCACGCCGCTTGGCCGGTAATGGGGTCTGAATTTGACAAATGTTCGCCGTTGGCATTGGCGGGCAATTCTTCCGAGATTATGTGGTTCAACAGGAATCCCTTGCTCGCTTCATTCGCGCCCGGCTCCAGATTCCATGCGCCGGATTGTTTGCCGATGGCGTTCCAGGTCCACACCGTGCCGGGCTCGACCGCTTCCGAATAGCGGCACATGCAACGCACCTTGCCGTGCATGGATTCCACCCACAACCAATCGTCGTCGGCGATGCCTTGCGCCTGCGCGGTTTTCGGATTCACGAATAAATAATTGTGCGCATGAATCTGCCGCAGCCAGGCGTTCTGCGAATCCCACGAGTGATACATCGCCATCGGCCGCTGCGTCACCGCGTTGAGCGGGTATTTCTGTTTGTCCGACAACTGCGTTTCGAGCGGCTCGTAATAAAACGGCAGTGGATCGAAAAATTCCACGATGCGTTTTTTATAGCGTTCGGGTGGTTTTTTACCGGGATATTTACCCTGCGCCGACAAGCGGAACTTCTGCAACACTTCCGAATAAATATGGATGTTGATCGGGTCGGCGTAACGCGTCAGGCGATGGTGGCGCGCCCACTCCAAATAGCCCTTGTTCCAGTTGCGCATGTACTGGTAACTCTTGGGCAACTCGTAGTGATACACGCAGTTGTTCTTCTCGTACATTTCCCATTGGTTCGGGTTGGGCTCGCCGGTCATGAATTTCTCGCCGCCCTTGCCGCGCCAGCCAGCCAA
This sequence comes from Gammaproteobacteria bacterium, assembly GCA_031363085.1. Taxonomy (GTDB): domain Bacteria; phylum Pseudomonadota; class Gammaproteobacteria; order SG8-11; family SG8-11; genus UBA6921. The sequence continues at coordinate 47,898 of JANLTU010000004.1, read as the reverse complement.
AAAGCCAATACCCGACCCCGGCTCGGTTTCGTAGTTGATGATGAAGTCGGGATAGCCCTTGTATTTGCGCGAGCCATCCTTGTTCATGAACACTGGCAATTTCAGGCGCGCGCCCAATTCGATCAGCACTTCTTGAAACGGCTTGCACTGCCCCGTCGGCGGCACGACTGGAATGCGCACCGAATCCACCGGTCCGTCGAACTCGGAAATCGGCCGGTCGAGCATCGACATCACGTCATGGCGTTCCAGATAGGTCGTGTCGGGCAACACCAGATCGGCATACGAAACCATTTCGGACTGGAACGCGTCGCAGACGATCAGGAACGGAATTTTATATTCGCCGTTCGCGTCTTTGTCGTTGAGCATCTGGCGCACCTCAACCGTGTTCATGGACGAGTTCCACGCCATGTTCGACATAAAGATCAGCAGCGTATCGATCGGGTACGGATCGCCGCGCCACGCATTGGTGATGACGTTGTGCATCAAGCCATGCACCGACAGCGGATATTCCCAAGAAAAACCCTTGTCGATGCGCAACGGCTCACCCTGTTCGTCGACGAATAAATCGTTCGGATCGGCGGGCCAGCCCAGCGGCATGCCACCCAGCGGTTCGTTCGGGTGAATGCCTTGCGGGCCGTTGGGTGTTTTCGCACACGGCGGAATCGGACGCGGGAACGGTGCTTTGTGTCGAAAACCGCCAGGACGATCAATGGTGCCCAGCAGGCTCATCAAAATCGACAACGCGCGGATGGTTTGAAAACCATTCGAGTGCGCGGCCAGTCCGCGCATCGCATGAAACGCCACCGGCTTGCCGGTGACCACTTCGTGCTCCTTGCCCCACACATCGGTCCAGGCAATCGGCAGCTCGATGGTTTCGTCGCGCGCGATCACACCCATCTCATGCGCAAGCTTGCGAATGGTCGCGGCCGGAATGCCGGTGATGTTGGCGGCCCACTCCGGGGTGTAGTCCTTCACGCGATCTGTCAATAACTGGAACGCGGGCTTCACCGCAGTGCCGTCGTCAAGCTTGAAGCTGCCAAGCAAATACGGATCGGCGCCATCGCTGTGCGTCGCCACCGCTTTATTGGTGAAACGATCCCACCACAATTGGTCCTGCGGATGAATCACGCCCGGCGGCGGTACGTCGGAAGTGCGGATAAACAAGCCGAATTCGTCGTGCTGCTCGTCCACGTTCACCAGTTGCGCCGCGTTGCTGTAGCGCACCAGAAAATCGCGGTCATACAAACCGGTTTGTATCAGCTCGTTAATGATCGCGAGGATCAGCGCGCCGTCGGTGCCCGGTTTGATCGGCACCCATTCATCGGCAATCGCCGAGTAGCCGGTGCGAATCGGATTCACCGAAATGAAGCGCCCGCCGGAGCGCTTGAATTTTGAAATCGCGATTTTGAGCGGATTGGAATGATGATCTTCAGCCGTGCCGAACATCACGAACAGCCGCGCACGATCCAGATCCGGTCCGCCGAATTCCCAGAACGAGCCGCCAATGGTGTAGATCATGCCGGCGGCCATGTTCACCGAACAAAAGCCCCCATGAGCGGCGTAATTCGGCGTGCCGAATTGCTTGGCGAACAAGCCGGTGAGCGCCTGCATCTGGTCGCGGCCGGTGAACAATGCGAATTTTTTAGGATCAGTCGCCCGGATTTTTTTCAGCCGCTCTTCCATCAGGCTGAAGGCTTCGTCCCAGGAAATTTCTTCAAACTCATTGGCACCGCGCTCGCTGCCGGCTTTGCGGCGCAAGGGCTTGGTGAGCCGCGCCGGCGAATACTGCTTCATGATTCCGGACGACCCTTTCGCGCACAGCACACCCTTGTTGATCGGGTGATCCGGGTTGCCTTCGATATAGCGCACCTTGCCGTCGTTCAAGGTCACGCGGATGCCGCAGCGGCAAGCGCACATATAGCAGGTGGTGTTTTTGACTTCGATGACGGGTACAGGTGGAGAATTATTATTCGACATGAGGTTGTCCGGATGAAAGCGAAACTGAGTATAAGGCAGTGACGCTATCGGCTTCTAATCAGCACTGCTGAGTCCATCATAAATTACTAATATACGGAAATAGCTAGGATTCAGCCGATTCATGGGGGCGCAATTGTGCAGGTTTGGTAATTCTGTACTAGTGTTTTATATCCATGTTCGTTGTCGCTCACAACTAAGAGGGTCTCGACATGACAATTACCAAGCGAGTGCTTTCAGTGCAGGCGCCCCTCTGTCTGACGGGCTTCATGCTGAGTGGCTGCGCCTATGTGACACAAGGGCCGTTTCCGGATCGTGATCGCGGCGCGATGTACACAACGGCGGACTATTTTGGCGATAGGGCGGACGACATTGTTTATCCCAATCAAAATTGGAACGCTGCGGAGAGTCTTTGGTTTTACAACACCACGCAGGGGTCCGATTTGCTGCCCTACGACATCTTTCTTCACTTGGAACAAGCGAACAGCAGCAAGGCATTTCGTGACAACGACAACCTGCGCAGATACCGCTACTTGATTCAGAAATCCACCTGGGACAATCCCGACGGCTTGCCGGTTGGCTGGGTTAAGAATGCATACGACGGTGAAGATTATATCGGCTTTACCTGCGCCGCCTGTCATACCACGCAGGTGAATTACAAAGGTAAGGGGATTCGCATTGACGGCGGGCCGGCGATGGCGGACATGGAAACCCTGTTGGTCGATTTGAATCGCGCATTGGTATCGAGTTTGAGCGGCGACAAATTTGAGCGCTTGGCAAAAAACGTGTTGGGAAAAGATGGTGCAGACAAGACCCGGCTAGAGGCGTTCCGGCAACGTTTGACCAGCGCGCAGCAGATGCTGTCCGAATACGTCAGCGTGAACGAGCCACGCCACCCGTCTAAAAATAACGAAGTCGTACACTATGGTTATGGACGGCTGGACGCCTTTGGTCGAATTTATAACCGTGTATTAATGCATGTTGCCGGCGTCAAAAAGCCGCGTACGAACCCTGCCAATGCGCCGGTGAGCTACCCATTTTTATGGGATACACCGCAGCATGATTTTGTGCAGTGGAATGGCGTTGGCGACAATGGCTCAGCCTTTGGGCTTGGGCCGCTTGGGCGCAATACCGGTGAGGTGCTGGGGGTGTTTGCCACCCTCGATATAAAAGAAGTCAAGCCCGGCAAGGTCAGTTACGAATCTTCGGCGGCGTCTCGCAATCAGGTTCGTTTGGAAGATCAATTGGCCAGCCTCTGGTCGCCGTTATGGAAAGATCTGGCGGACCGTGGCGTGTTGCCGCCAATCGACCAGAAACTGGCGCAGCAAGGTGAGGAAGTTTTCAAAGAATATCAGTGCGCAGCCTGTCACCAGGAAATCGACCGGAAGGATTCAAATCGCATTGTCACTGCCCAGTTTTCCAGCCTGGATTGGATCAACACCGACCCGCAAATGGCAAACAATGCGATGCGCTATTGCGGGGAAGTGGGCGTGATCAAGAACACAAGCTCGGGTACCTGCCCCAGCGAAATAACCAACCCAACGACTTCGAGCGCGTTACCGATTGTTGCGAGCGTGACGACGGGGGTGATGACCTCGGGGGTTCTCCGCAAAATAAGCTTGTATGTGGCGGCGATTGCAAGCAACCCGCTGGGCCTGTTTCAAGAGCGTGTGGCAACGCAGCGTCACGTTGAGTTACGGGTTTCAAACAAGGCGTATCTGAATGCCTATAAAGGGCGGCCGTTAAATGGCATCTGGGCGACGGCACCGTATTTACACAATGGCTCGGTCGTAAATCTTTATGAATTGTTTTTACCGAGCTGCAGCGACGTGGAAATCGCCCAAGGCAAAGCCTGTCGCGCAAACAAATTTTTGGTTGGCAACCGTGAGTTTGATCCAAAAAAAGTTGGTTTTTTGCAACCCGAAAACCCCGGCCAATATCGAGAGCCCGAGTTGTTTGTATTCGATACGGCATTGCCCAGCAATAGCAACAAAGGCCACGAATATTCGTCTGGGGTAACGCCCATGCCCAAGAATGTTAACGGACAAGTGCAGTTGGATGAGAAAGGAGAAGTCGTAAAATTCTTCTTTACGCCCATTACCGACGAAAAGCGCCTGGCCTTGGTGGAATATTTGAAGACGCTTTGAAAATGCCTTATTTGCCCATAGGCAAAGCGGCGCCCCGCCGCGATGTTCGGTGCACACCCGCACCGCATCGCGCCGAGGCGCCGCTGCTACCGATGAAGCAAGCGCCCGATATTTAATGCCACGACGCGGGCCTTAGCGCACCAGCAAAAACAACGCATTGTCGCCGCGAACTAAGTTCAGCAAAATGCCCTGGTCCGAACGCTTGGCGGCGCGTTTTAAATCTTCCAGGTCGTTCACCGGCACGCGGTTGGCGTTGGAGATGATGTCGCCTTTTTTTAGGCCGGCGCGCGCGGCAGCACTGTTACGCTCCACCTCCAGCACCACCACACCGGCCTGATGCGCGCGCGAATTGGCGGGCAATTCGTCAACGTTACCCAGCAACGCGCCGTCCAGCTTGGAAAAAATATGCTTGCCGGCCAGCTTGGTTTGCGGGGCTTCGGCGACGGTGGCGATGATTTCTTTTGGCTTGCCGTCACGCAGCAGCTTGAGCGTGACTTTTTCGCCGATGCGCAACATGCCGATGCGGTTGCGCAGATCACCCGAGCCGCGCACTTCCCGGCCGTTCACGGCCAGCACTACATCGCCGACTTTGACGCCGGCCTTGTCGGCGGTCGAGCCTGCGACGACCTGTGCGATCACCGCACCGGCGTTGTTGTCGATGCCGAAGGCGCTGGCCAGATCAGGCGTCATGTCTTGAATTAACACGCCCAGGCGACCGCGCCGCACTTCACCGTGCTTCACCAACTGGTCCATGATGTCGCGCACCATGTTGATCGGAATAGCGAAGCCGATGCCGACGTTGCCGCCGCCCGGCGCGATGATGGCGGTGTTGATGCCGATGAGCTGGCCGCGCAAGTTCACCAGCGCGCCGCCGGAGTTGCCGGGGTTGATCGACGCATCGGTTTGAATGAAATCTTCGTAGCCTTCAATGCCCAGGCCAGAGCGCCCCAGTGCGCTGACGATGCCCGAGGTCACGGTTTGTCCCAGACCAAACGGATTGCCGATGGCGACGACAAAATCACCGACGCGCAGTTGCTCGGAGTCAGCCAGCGGCAGCGCGAGCAATTTTTCGCTCGGCACTTTGATCACGGCGATGTCGGCGTCGGGGTCGGTGCCCACTAACTTGGCGCTCAAGCTGCGGCCGTCGCGCAAGGTGACGGTAATTTCCTCGGCGTGTTCGATGACGTGATTGTTGGTGATGATGTAGCCCTGCTGTGCGTCCACCACCACGCCCGAGCCCAGGCTTTGCGTTTCGCGCCGCTGCGGCTGATTGGGCACATCGAAGAAATAACGGAAAAACGGATCGCGCATCAACGGGTTTTCCTGCGCACGCATACTGCCGCGCGTGGAGATATTGACGACCGCAGGCGTGACCTTTTCAAGCATCGGCGCCAAGCTTGGAAGCTGCTGTCCGTCGCTGTCGGTTACCGGCAAGACCGCGTTCACCGGGTTGGATAGCACAGCAACACCCAGTACGCCCAACACACGCACCACCTGTTTGAAATTCATTGCGGCTCCTTCGGTTAAATACGGGGCGCGCCGAACGCGCGCCCCGGGTTACTCACCCTGTGACAACAATTTTGCGCGGTGCGACCACTTGCGCTTTAGGAATGACTACTTCCAGCACACCGTTGTGACTGCGCGCGGTAATGTGCTCCGTGTCGGCGGCGTCGGGCAAGGTGAAACGCCGCACGAACGGTCCGCGCAAACGTTCGACACGCTGATAGAGATTGCGTTCCTCCGCCGTCAGCAGCGCGCGCCCGCCTTTGATGCTAAGCACGCCCTGCTCGGTGAGAATCTCGATGTCTTTTGAATCAATACCTGGCACGTCGGCCAGGATGACATAGCGGTCGGTCTCTTCGCGAATATCCACCGCCGGAGCCCAGTCGCCGTCGGCAGCGTTGCCATCCTTGACGACTTTCCGTGGGTGCGTATCGAGCACGCGTGCGACTTCGTAATTTAAAGGGTTAAATACATTCCAGGGGTAATAACGCATCATGTTCATAGTGGCTCCGGGTTGTAGGTTGAACGTTGTTTGACTCTGTCCGGTTATATTTGGTGAGTCGTTGCATTTTTCAAGCGCCGGATTAAAAACGCTTGACGTTTTACGGCGGAATACAGAATGCCATGGGCATTTATTTGCCTGTCCAGTTATCGGTTGACAGCCACTATATGTAGTAATAATCTCCTGCCCCAACACAATATGTTGTGTTGATCCCTGTAATTACTAGCATCCAACAAACTGAGTTTCGCCAGGGATTTCGGCGGTGGTCGCGCACTCGCCGCAACCCACCACGAGACCGGCCCTATTACATTTACGTAATTAAAAAATTTACCCTCAACGGCGCGCATAGACGCATCGCTGCACGGGCTCGTTTTCGAAGTCGGCGGAGTATGTAATTTGTTACTCCAAACCATATGAACATGAACAACTGGGGAAGCCACACGATGAAAATTGCACATTTAAAAACCGGCCCGGTCAGCACCACCGAGATTCCGTATCAGTCCGCTTCGCTGGACATCTGGGACAAAAAATATCGCTTAAAAACCAAGGATGGCCGTGCCGTCGACCAGACCATGGACGAGACCTACCAGCGTGTGGCGCGCGCCTTGGCCGACGTGGAAACCACGCCGGCCAAGCGCGCTGAATGGTACGAAAATTTTCTGTGGGCGCTGCGGCGCGGCGCGATTCCTGCCGGGCGCATTACCAGCAACGCCGGTGCTCTGGAATACAAGCCGGCGACTTCAACCATCAATTGCACGGTGTCGGGCACGGTGCGCGATTCGATGGATGACATTCTGCAAAAAGTGCACGAAGCCGGGCTGACCTTGAAAGCCGGTTGCGGCATCGGCTACGAATTTTCCACGCTGCGGCCGCGCGGCGCGTTTGTCGCAGGCGCCGGGGCACACACCTCCGGGCCGCTGTCGTTCATGGATATCTACGACAAGATGTGCTTTACCGTGTCGTCGGCCGGTGGCCGGCGTGGTGCGCAAATGGCCACCTTCGACGTCGGCCATCCCGACGTGCTGGATTTCGTGCGCGCCAAACGCGAATCGGGGCGGCTGCGCCAGTTCAACTTGTCGTTGTTGATCACCCACGACTTTATGGAAGCGGTAAAAAACGACCAGCCCTGGCAACTCGCGTTCCCGATTTCACAGAAAGAAGCCGAGGCCGACCAGCTCGACCTGCACAACCCGGACAAAGTGATCTGGCGCGAATGGGCCAGTAAAAAAGGCTACATTGTCAACAAGCAAGGTTTGGTTGCCTGCCGCGTCTACCGCATCATCAAGGCGCGCCGGGTGTGGGACGTGATCATGTCGTCCACTTATGACTACGCCGAGCCGGGCTTCATCCTGATCGACAAAGTCAACGAGATGAACAACAACTGGTTTTGCGAAAACATTCGCGCGACCAATCCGTGCGGTGAGCAGCCATTACCGGAATATGGCTCCTGCCTGCTGGGCTCGGTCAATCTCACCAAGTTCGTGCACCATCCGTTCACCGAGCGCGCGCGCTTCGATTGGGATGAATACCGCAAAACCGTGGCGATTTTCACCCGCATGCTGGACAACGTGGTGGAGATCAACGGCCTGCCGCTGCAACCGCAGCGCGACGAAATCACCGGCAAGCGCCGCCATGGCATGGGCTACTTGGGTCTGGGCTCGACATTAACCATGTTGCGCATGAAATATGGCGCAAAAGATTCGCTGGATTTCACCGAGCGCGTAACGCGTGAAATGGCGGTGGAAGGCTGGAAAATCGCGCTGGATCTGGCGCTGGAAAAAGGTCCGGCGCCGACGCTGGAGCAGGATTTCAGCGTCACCGCCGAGATGCTGGCCAAGCGCCCCGAGATGATCGACGACGGTTACCACGAAGGCGACACCGTCAAGGGCAAGGTGCTGCACGCCAAATACAGCCGCTACATGCAGCGCATCGCGCAAGTCGAGCCCGAGTTGGTGGCGGAGCTCGCCAAGGTCGGTGCGCGCTTCACGCACCACACCTCGATTGCACCCACCGGCACCATCTCGCTGTCGCTGGCCAACAACGCCAGCAACGGCATTGAGCCCAGCTTCGCGCACCATTACTACCGCAACGTGATCCGTGAAGGCAAAAAGAGCAAAGAAAAAATCGACGTGTTTTCGTTCGAGTTGCTGGCTTACCGCACACTGATCAACCCCGACGCGATCCCCGGCTCTGCCAAAGATGGCGAAACTTTGCCGGGTTATTTCATCGCGGCCGACGACATCCATCCCAAGGAACACGTGGACGTGCAAGCCGCCGCGCAGAAATGGATCGACTCGTCGATTTCCAAAACCGCGAATGTGCCGACGCAATATCCCTACGACGACTTCAAAAGCATTTACCTGTATGCCTACGAGCAGGGCCTGAAAGGTTGCACCACCTTTCGCTTCAACCCGGAAGCCTTCCAGGGCGTGCTGGTTAAAGAGCAGGACTTGGCCAATACCACCTACCGCTTCACGCTGGAAGACGGCTCAACGGTCGAGGTCAAAGGCAACGAGGAGATCGAATATGACGGCGAAAAACACAGCGCTGCGAACCTCTACGACGCTTTGAAAGAAGGCTATTACGGCAAGTTTTAACCGCGCAGCTATCAGGAGCAACCTCATGACCATCAAGATCGACAAGAAAATCGTCAGCTACGACGTGGCGCAACCCAAGACCGAAGCGGAAAAAATCAAGGCCGCCGCGCCCGTCGAAGCAACCAAAGAACCCGGCAACAATGTCGTGCAGATGCACGAAAAACTGGAACGCCCCGACATGTTGTTGGGCACCACCTATAAAGTCAAGACCCCGCTCACCGAGCACTCGCTGTACCTGACCATCAACGACATCATTTTGAATCCGGGCACCGAATACGAGCTGCGCCGCCCGTTCGAGATTTTCATCAACTCGAAAAACATGGACCACTTCCAGTGGATCGTCGCCCTCACGCGCATTATCTCGGCCGTGTTCCGCAAGGGCGGCGACGTGACATTTTTGGTGGACGAGCTGCGTTCGGTGTTCGACCCGCGTGGCGGCTACTTCAAGAAGGGTGGTAAATACATGCCGTCGCTGGTCGCGGAAATCGGCGACGCCATCGAAAGCCACTTGCGCCTGATCGGCTTGCTCAAGGGCGGCGAGCTCGACGAGCACCAGAAAAAACTCATCGACGACAAACGCAGCCAATACAACGCCTACGTCAAAACCGCCGAAAAAGTCGCGCCCGGCGACTTTCCGGAAAGTGCGCAACTGTGCGCCAAGTGCAGCACCAAGGCGGTCATCAAGATGGACGGCTGCATGACCTGCCTGAACTGCGGGGATTCGAAGTGCGGGTAACCACATCACGCCGGACGAGATTTCGGAATGATCGCACGTTGAATATCGGTATCAGCGCGACTCCAACGGCGCATCGCTGATCACCAAGCGTTGCTGGCGCAGCGTGTTGAGGTGTTCGTCCCAATAGCTGGGTGCGCCGAACCAGGGGAAGTTGCGCGGGAAGGCCGGGTCTTTCCAGCGGCGGGCGAGCCAAGCGGCGTAGTGGATGATGCGCAGCGTGCGCAGTGCTTCGACCAAGTGCAGTTCGCGCGGATCGAATTCGTGGAAGTCGTAGTAGCCGTCGAGAAACGCCGACAGCATGCGGCTCATTTCTTCGCGCGAGCCGGACAGCAGCATCCAGATATCCTGCACGGCCGGCGCCATGCGGCAGTCGTCCATGTCGACGAAGTGCGGGCCGTCGTCGGTCCATAAAATATTGCCGGGATGGCAATCGCCATGCACGCGGATCAGTTGCAGCGGTGCGGCGCGCGCATAAGCGGCATCGATTTCGCGCAGCAAGTCGCCGACCACTTCGCGATATTCGCTGACCAGATGCGCGGGCACAAACTCGTGTTCGAGCAGATATTCGAACGAATCCACGCCGAACGTTTTTGGTGTCAAGCTCGGGCGCTGTGCGAACGGTTTGGTCGCGCCCACGGCGTGAATGCGTCCGATGAAGCGGCCCAGCCAAGTGAGATTGGCGCCGCTGTCGAGATCAGGCCAGCGCCCGCCTTGGCTTGGAAACAGCGCAAAACGATAGCCACCGAATTCGTGCAAAGTGCCGCCGTTGGCATCCGCCAACGGCGGCACCACCGGGATTTCCTGTTCGACCAATTCGGCGGTGAAGGCGTGCTCTTCCAGAATCGCCGCGTCGCTCCAGCGCGCCGGCCGGTAAAATTTGGCGACCAGCGGTCGGTGCGCTTCGATGCCGACTTGATACACGCGGTTTTCGTAGCTGTTGAGCGCGAGCAAGTGGCCGCTGCACGTATGGCCCTGCGCTTCGATGGCGTTGAGCACGAGATCCGGCGACAGATCGGCGTAGGGGGTTTCTGATTCCAGCGGGTCCGTTAACATTTGGTGTGCACCGCCCATTACATTAAACTGTGGCCCGGCTTGCATCATAACATCGTTCACTACTGCCTATGGATTCAACTCAGACCAACCCATTAATCAACTTCGACGGCCTGCCGCCGTTTGCACACATCCGCGCCGAGCACGTGGAGCCGGCGCTGGATCAACGCCTTGCGCACAACCGCGCGGCGCTACGTGCGCTGGTCGCAAGCACGCACGACTACACGTGGGACAATTTTGTCGAACCGCTCGAAGCGTTAAATGACAAGCTCGGGCGACTCTGGTCGCCGGTCGGTCACATGAATTCGGTGGTGAACTCGGAGGAATTGCGTGCCGCGTATAACGCCGGCCTGCCCAAGCTTACGGCGTATTACACCGAGCTGGGTCAGGATGAAACTTTATTCCGCGCCTTCCAGCACATTGCCAACGGCCCCGAGTACGCGCGCCTGGATCGCGCGCAGAAAAAAGTCATCGACAACGCGTTGCGCGACTTTCGCTTGGTGGGGGTGGATCTGCCGCCGGAGAAAAAGGCGCGCTACAAAGACATCAAGCAAGAGCTGTCGCAGATCACCACCAAGTTTGAAGAAAATGTGCTCGACGCTACCCATGCGTGGCACAAGCACGTCACTGACGCGGCGTTATTAAGCGGTCTGCCCGCGTCGGCGCGCGCGCTGGCGCAACAAACCGCACAGCAACAAAGCAAGGACGGCTGGGTATTTACGTTGGACTTCCCGTCCTATTACGCGGTGATCACGCATGCTGATAACCGCGCGCTGCGCGCGGAAATTTATCAGGCGTATGTGACGCGCGCGTCCGAGCAGGGGCCGAACGCCGGCACCTGGGACAACAGCCCGCTGATGGAGCGTATTCTTGCTTTGCGCCACGAGCAGGCGCAGCTCCTGGGTTTTGACAATTACGCGGTGTATTCGCTGGCCACCAAGATGGCGCACGACCCGGAGCAAGTGCTGCAATTTCTGGGCGACTTGGCGCAGCGCTCCAAACCCATGGCGCAGCAAGAGTTGGCCGAATTGCAAAGCTACGCGCGTGACGCACATGGCATTGCCAAACTCGAAGCCTGGGACCTGCCGTATTACGGCGAGAAGTTGCGCGAGCAGCGCTTTGCGTTTGCGCAGGAAGATTTAAAACCGTATTTCCCGGTGAATCGTGTGTTGCACGGCATGTTCGACGTGGTACGCCGCCTGTTCGACATTCGCATCGCTGAAGTCGGGCCGGTCGAAACCTGGCACCCGGACGTGCGCTTTTTCGAAATTCGCGATGTGCTGGGTGAGTTACGCGGACAGTTTTATCTGGACTTATACGCGCGCCCGGGCAAACGCGGCGGCGCGTGGATGGACGATTGCATTGGCCGCCGTAAACATGCAGCCGGGGTGCAGTCGCCAGTGGCGTATCTCACCTGCAATTTCACGCCGCCGGTCGGTGACACGCCGGTGTTGCTCACCCACCAAGAAGTCGAGACCGTGTTCCATGAGTTCGGCCACGGTCTTCATCACATGTTAACCCGCGTGGACTATATTAGCGTGTCCGGCATCAACGGTGTGGCTTGGGACGCGGTGGAGTTACCCAGTCAATTCATGGAAAACTGGTGTTGGGAACGCGAGGCGCTGAGCGTGATAGCCGCGCACTACCAAACCGGCGCGGCGCTCCCGGACGACTTGTTCGACAAAATGCTAGCGGCTAAAAACTTTCAGTCCGCGATGATAATGCTGCGCCAACTGGAGTTTTCACTGTTCGATTTTCGTATGCATTTAAATTATGTCCCCGCGCAGGGCGCGCGCGTGCAAGCAACTCTGGATGACGTGCGGCGCGCCGTGTCGGTGTTCGTACCGCCGGCGTTCAATCGTTTTCAGCACAGCTTTACGCACATTTTTGCCGGTGGCTATGCTGCGGGTTATTACAGTTATAAATGGGCGGAGGTGTTGTCGGCGGACGCCTTCTCTTTGTTTGAAGAGCAAGGTGTATTCAATACTGCGGCCGGCAAGAAATTTCTCAGTGCGATTCTGGAACAAGGCGGTTCACGCGAACCGATGGAATTGTTTACCGACTTTCGCGGCCGCCCACCTTCGGTCGACGCCTTGTTGCGTCACAATGGCATCACAAGGGGCAGCCAACCATGTACCACCCATGGCTGATATTCGCGACGTTAGTCGCTAGTACTCCGCCGGCCACACCGCCCCCCCCACCGACCTACATCAGTGATCGGCTCAGCGTTCCTTTGCATGGCGCAAATGAGCCGGACGCGCCGATTGTAAAGCAGGTGCTTGGCGGCGCATTGGTAAAGGTGTTGTCGCGCGAAGGGGCGTTACTGAAAATTCGCACCGAAGACGGTAGCGTAGGTTGGGTGGAGCAGGAACTGGTGACGACCGACACCCCGATCCACTTGCAGTATCTTGATCTCACCGACCGCTTTGCCAAGGCGCAAGAAGTCATCAAGTCGTTGCAAGACCCGTCGTCTGCGGCATCTCCGGCATCGTCCCCGGGCGATGAGAGCAAAATCGTGACGGAGTTGCGTGCCGAAATTAAAAACACGCTCGAACATGCCGTCGAGCTCGAAAAACATATTCGCAACAACAGCGCCCAGGTGGTCGAAGCGGTCGGGCGCGCGCGCGCGCTGGAAGAAGAAAATACCAGCCTCAAGGATCGGCTCGCCAACATCCCCGACGTGGTGCCCACCACTGCGGATGGGGAGGATGCGCCGCCCATCAAACCCGTAACGCCAAAGTTTTCAATTGGACTGCCCTGGTTTTTGGCCAGCCTCGGCGCGGTGCTGGTGCTTGGCAGCATGCTGGGCTGGTCGCTCATGAAGCGGCGCCTGCGCAAACCCCCCCCCATCTCGCGCAACAAGTTCCCCAATGTTTAAGGTCGCCACCTGGAATGTAAACTCCCTGCGGGTACGCCTGCCGCAACTGAGCGACTGGCTGGCAACGGAACAGCCGGATTTATTAGGCTTGCAAGAAACCAAGGTGACGGATGTTGACTTTCCGCGCGCGGACGTCGAGAGCCTCGGCTACAGCGTCACTTTTGCCGGACAAAAAAGCTATAACGGCGTGGCGATTTTAAGCCGGCACGCGGCGGCTGACGTCCTGGTCGACATTCCCGGTTTTACCACCAACGAGCGCCGCGTGCTGGCGGCCACCTTCGGCCAAGTGCGCATGATTAATCTGTACGTGCCCAACGGCAGCGAAGTGGGTTCGGAAAAATACGACTTCAAATTACGCTGGCTGGCAGCGCTCACCGCCTGGCTTAAAGACGAAGTTGCAAGCCATGAACGCCTAGTGGTGGTTGGCGACTTCAACATCGCACCCGATGAGCGCGACGTTCACGACCCGGAAGTCTGGAAAGACGGCGTGCTGTTCAACGCTTCAGTACGCGCCGCGTTCCAGGCGCTGATTGATATCGGGCTTTGCGATACCTTTCGCCTGCATTCCCAAGAGGGTGGCCAGTTCAGTTGGTGGGACTATCGCATGGCCGCATTTCGCCGCAATCTGGGCTTGCGCATCGATCATATTCTGGCAAGCCCGGCGCTCTACAAAAGCTGCACCGGCTGCCGCGTCGACAAAGCCCCGCGCAAATTAGAGCGCCCTTCGGACCATGCCCCGGTCATTGCCGAATTCAATGGGTAGTTCTGCGCTTACGGTTTGCGCACGGCATCGTGCAGGCGAATGTCTTGCTCGGCTTTCATGATCAGTGCGTAGCTGACGCGGTCGAAGGTGCGAAACACCATGGCGAGGCCGGCGCGGGTGTCGGGGAGTTGTATGGAATCGCGCGAGTCGCTGCTGACGACGTCGCGCGCATCGGTGCCGGCGCGATAGACGGCGAGCACGTGGCCGCGTTGCAAGCCGTCGAATTCGCCCAGATTCAGCACCACGGTTTGAAATTGTCCAACGCGAGCCACCGCGTCGACCACGTTGATGATGCGGCCCTCGACCGGCGCATCGGGTGCGCGCGGTACCCATTGCGGCTCGCTTTCCGGGCGCGTCATGGGCAACAAGCGGTCGCCGATCAGGGTCTCGCGGTTGGCGTCGGTAATCTGCAAGGTGGCCGGATCGCCGAAGGTTTTAACCATGGCCGTGCCCACATAAATGGCTTCGTAACCCAGCAGTTCGTCGGACTTGCCATCGGTGTTTTGGTAAGCCTTGCCGGTGCGATAAATAGCAAAGCTAGTGTTCTTGCCGGCGGGCAAGCCGCGTGCGTAAATTTGGTCGCCGATGCCGCCGACCAAATGGTCGCCGCTACTTGCCACCACATAGCCCGAGCTTTCTAATTCACGTTCGGCCAGCACGCGCGGTTGCGACACAAATTGTTTAATGGCGTCGACCGGCAGCGTGGGAATGGCGCGATCCAGTTTGGTTGCGCGGATCCTCGGCGTGAGGCGCGTGGTGGCGGCTTTGGCTGGGCTGCGCTGTACTTTCAGCATCGGCTTGCCGTTGGTTTTGACCAGCACGACCACGTCGCCTGGATAAATAAACTGCGGGTTTTCAATTTTATTTTCGAAGTCCCACACATCGGGCCAGCGCCACGGATCGCGTAAAAAACGCGAGGCGATTTCCCATAGAGTGTCGCCGCTGCGCACTACGTAACGGGCCGGATAGTTGGGATGCAGCACGATTTCATCGCCGCTGCGTGCCGCACCGGCGCGCGCGGGATTCTCAGCCGCCAGCGCCACACCGGCCACCAGCACCAACAGCATTGACGTGAGCAATTTCTTGAATAACATTGCGTACCCCTCAAGCAAATGTGTACGAATGACATGATTCGGTTTGGTGGCTTTGGGCAAGTGCGATGGCCACGCACGGTATATCGACAGTTTGCCGGTACGCATGAGCGGGTGAACGCTGACGCCCGTGCGTTCATCCCCTATAATCACAACACTAGTTCACTCACCCCTACTTGTAAAATTGCGACGCGCCATGGCTATTCTTCAGGTTTTGCACTATCCCGATCCTCGCTTACGCAACAGCGCGCAGCCGGTGGTGCAGGTGGACGACGCGCTGCGCCGCTTGGTCGACGACATGTTTGAAACCATGTACGAGGCGCCCGGCATCGGCTTGGCCGCCACCCAGGTGAACGTGCTCAAACGCGTCGTCGTGATCGACCTGAGCAACGACCGAAGCGAACCGCATTGTTTCATCAATCCAAAAATTGTCGCCCGTGAAGGCGAAGAAGAAACCGAAGAAGGCTGTTTGTCGGTGCCGGGTATTTACGACACGGTGCAGCGTTCGCGCTGGGTGCACGTTGAAGCGCTGGATCGCGACGGCACGCCGTTCACGCTGAAGATCGACGACTTGCTGGCGGTGTGCATCCAGCATGAGATTGATCACCTCGACGGTAAGTTGTTTGTCGACTACCTGTCTGAGGTCAAGCGTGGGCGCATCCGCAAAAAGATGGAAAAATTGCGGCGTAAAACATTGTGATCGACTTGCGGGTAAGCGTCTGAATATCGTCTTTGCCGGTACACCCGAATTCGCCGCTGTCGCGTTAGGTGGCCTGCTCGCTTCAGTGCACCGGGTGCTGGCGGTGTACACGCAGCCAGACCGGCCGGCCGGGCGTGGACGCAAACTGAGCGCAAGCGCGGTGAAGGCATTAGCCATCGAGCACGGCGTTCCGGTGCAGCAACCCGCAACACTTAAAGACCCCGAGGCGCAGCGCGTGCTCGCAGCGCTGCAACCCGACGTGCTGGTGGTGGTGGCTTACGGGCTGATTCTGCCGCCGGCGGTGCTGGCGATTCCGCGCTTGGGCGGGCTGAACATTCATGCCTCGCTGCTGCCGCGTTGGCGCGGCGCCGCGCCGATTCAACGCGCCATTCTCGCCGGCGACAGCGAAACCGGCATCACCATCATGCAAATGGATGCAGGTCTTGACACCGGTGCGATGCTCCACGTGGTGCGCTGCCCGGTGGCTATGGACGACAGCGCGCAAGCCTTGCATGACCGGCTGGCGGCGCTGGGCGCGGGTGCCGTGCTTGCTACGCTGGAGCAGCTTGCCGCCGGGCCTGTCAGCGGACAAGTGCAAGATGCCACACAGGCCAGTTACGCCGCAAAAATCACCAAGCAAGAAGCACGCATCGACTGGACACGCCCTGCGGAGCAGCTTGCTCGGCAGGTGCGGGCTTTTAATCCCTGGCCGGTGGCGTTCGCCGAACTGGGCGCGGATCCGCTGCGGATATGGCAGGCGCACGCGCTGCTCGGTGACGCCGGCGCGGCACCCGGCGTGGTGGTGGAGGCCGGCAAAGCGGGCATCGACGTGGCCACCGGCGCGGGCTGTTTGCGTTTGCTGCAAGTCCAGTTGCCGGGCGCGAAACCGGTCAGTACAGCGGACTTTCTGCATGCTCATAACCTCGTTGTCGCCGGTTTTCGTTTCAGTTAAAAATCACCTCAGCCGCATAGAACCATGCATACCCGAGCGCTTGCCGCGACTGTTGTTTTTCAAGCTCTGAGCGAAGGGCGTTCGCTTGCGGAGAGCTTGCCCGACGCCATCGAACGTCTGACGGACGCGTCCGAGCGCGCGCTGTTGCAAGAGTTGAGCTACGGCACCTTGCGCTGGTATCCGCAAATCGACGGCGTGGCGCAGTTGCTGTTGCGCAAGCCCTTCAAACGTAAAGACGGCGATGTGTTTGCGCTGCTGCTGGTGGGCCTGTATCAACTGATGCACTTGCGCGTGGCGCCGCACGCGGCGGTGTCGCTGAGCGTGTCGGCGGTCGACGAGCTGGGCAAGTCGTGGGCCAAAGGGCTGGTCAACGCGGTGCTGCGCGGTTATCAACGCGACCCGGCGTTGTTGGCGCGTGCCTGTGGTAAGTCCAGCGCGGCGCTTGCGCATCCCGATTGGTTGCTGGCGCTGTTCAGGCGCGATTGGCCCGAACACTGGCAGGCACTCGCGCAGGCCAACAATGCGCGTCCGCCGCTGACCTTGCGCGTGAACCCGCGCCAGGTCACGCGTGACGATTACGCCGCGCGACTGGCACAGCAATCCCTGCCGGCGCGCGGCAGCGAGTTTGCGCCGCAGGCGTTGACGTTGGACACGCCGGTTGATGTGGTCAATTTGCCGGAATTTGCGCGCGGCTGGGTGTCGGTGCAAGATGCTGCGGCACAGCTTGCGGCGGGGTTGCTGGATGCGCAGCCAGGCGAACGCGTGTTGGATGCGTGTGCCGCGCCCGGAGGAAAATCCGCGCATATTTTGGAGCAGCAGCCGGCCCTGGGTGAGTTGGTCGCGCTTGATCGTGATGCGCAGCGCATGCGGCGGGTGCGCGAGAATTTACAGCGGCTGGGCATGCAGGCCACCTGTGTGGTGGCGGATGCGGCGGCCGTGGCGGACTGGTGGGACGGCCGCACTTTTGACCGTATTTTATTGGATGCGCCGTGTACGGCGACCGGCGTGATTCGCCGCCATCCCGACATCAAAGTATTGCGCCGTGCCAGCGATGTGGCCGGCCTGATCGAACAGCAGACGCGCCTGCTCAACGCGCTGTGGCCGCTGCTGCGCGACGGTGGCATGCTGGTGTACGCCACCTGCTCGGTGCTGCGCGTCGAAAATGAAGTGCGGGTGCGGGAATTTCTGGCGGCGCATGCCAACGGACAGGAAATTCCCATTGCCGCCGCTTGGGGTCATGGATGTACTTTTGGACGCCAAAACCTGCCGGGTGAGGCCGATATGGACGGTTTTTATTATGCCACTCTGCGTAAACAGCAGCGCTGACCGCCGCTCGCGTACCCTCTCGCTGTGCGTGTCGCTGTGCGCGTTGCTGCTGTGCGGTGCAGTGCAGGCCGCCGGGTTCTTCGTGCTCAGCGCCAAAAGTGAATTGCAAGACAATGTCTATCGGTTGACCGCAAACATACAATCCCACTTATCGCCGGAAGTCGAAAATGCGCTGAAAAACGGCATCGCGGTGGCCTTGCAACTGGACATCGAAGTGTTGCGCCCCGACGCTTTTTACCTGTGGTCGGAAACCATCGCCACCTTGCATCAACAATATCGCGTGCAGTACCACGCGCTGTCACAGCGCTATCTGGTCACCAACCTCAACAGCACCGCGCAGGAATATTTTTCCGGCCTGGACGATGTTATGGCAAGCCTTGGTGCTATTACGGATTTGCCGATTCTCGACAAGAGCCTGCTTGAGAGCAGCACGCAATACACCGCGCGGGTGCGATTCGGCATCAACTTCGACAGTTTGCCGGTGCCGTTGCGTTACTACGCCTATGTGTTGCCGCAGTGGCGTCTGCAAAGCGAGTGGTACAACTTTCCCCTGTAGGAATCCGCAATGAAACGTCGCGTCGCCGCGTTCAAACAACTGCGCTTCGGAATTCTGCCGGTGGCCTTGTTGTTGGTGCTGGTAGTCGGTGCGTTGCTGCTGTTGTCCGATTCCATCGAAGACGCCGAGCATTTCACGCGGCTGTATTCGACCTTGTTCGTCATTAATCTGGTAATTGTGGTGGCGCTGTTAGCGCTGATCGGCGTCAACATGCAGCGCGTGTTGCGCCAATATCGACGCGGCATCACCGGCTCGCGCTTGACCGTGCGGCTGGTCGCGATGTTCGTCGCCTTGTCCATCTTGCCGGTATCGATGGTGTATTACGTTTCGTATCGTTTTATCAATCACGGCATCGATAGCTGGTTTGACGTGCGCGTTGAGCAGGCGCTCAGCTCTTCCCTCGAACTGAGTCGCAGCGCGTTGGACGTGCGCATGCGTGAGTTGACCAAATACGCCGAAAAACTCGCCCGCAGTTTGGCCTATATGTCGGGTAACGCATTGACGGTACGTTTAGGCGAATTACGTTCTGAAAGTGGCGCCACCGAACTGAGCGTCTTCACCCGCGCCGGCCGGGTGTTGGCCACCGCAAACAGCGAAGCCGGAAAATTCCTGCCGGAACGGCCCGAAGAATCGGTGCTGATGCAGGTGCGCACCGGGCGCTTGTATGTGGGCCTGGATCCGGTTGCCGGCAGCGGCCTGCATGTGCGCGTGGTGCTGGATATGCCGCGCTCAGGTAGTGTGCATGAAGCGCGCATTTTGCAGGCCCTGTTCCCGATTTCGGAGCGCATGAGTCAGCTTGCCGACGCGGTGCAAAATGCCTACACCCGCTACCAAGAGCTGGCCTACCTGCGCGGCCCGCTCAAATTCAGCTTCACGCTGACGTTGTCGCTGGTGCTGCTGCTGAGCGTGTTGGCGGCGGTGTGGGCGGCCTTTGTGTCGGCACAGCGCCTGGTGGAACCGATTCGGGTGTTGACCCTGGGCACGCGCGCGGTCGCCGAGGGCAACTACGACAAGCGCCTGACGCCGCAAACCCACGACGAGTTGGGCGTGCTGGTGGAATCGTTCAACGACATGACCGAAAAAATCGCCTTGGCGCGCGACGAGGCACAGCGTAGCCAGAATGAAGCCGAAGGCGAGCGCGCTTATCTCAAAGCGGTGCTGGGCAGTTTGTCGTCGGGGGTTTTGACATTTGACCGGCATCGGACATTACGCACCTTTAACGCAGCGGCGGCCGAAATTCTTTCCGCAGATTTGCGCGTGCTCGTCGCGCATAGTCTGGACGATTTTAAAGCCAAGATCGCGCATCTGGAATCGTTCAGCTACGCGCTGAATGCGCACCTGTGCGGCAGCGCCGAGGAGTGGCATGAAGAGGCTACCATTTTTGGTCCGGGCGGCCGGCGCGTGTTGCTCTCGCGCGGTCGCCGTCTGCCGAACACTGATTTACAGGCCCCGGGCGGATTCGTGGTGGTGTTTGACGACATCACGGCGCTGTTGCAAGCGGAGCGCGACGCCGCTTGGCGCGAAGTGGCGCGTCGTATCGCGCACGAAATCAAAAATCCGCTGACGCCGATCCAGCTCTCCGCCGAACGCATGCGCCACAAATTGATGGGTGCGCTAGACGCCGCCGGCGCCGAAGTGCTGGATCGCTCCACGCATACCATCATTGCGCAAGTCGATGCGCTCAAACAAATGGTCAAGGCGTTTTCCGAGTACGCGCGCATGCCGCGCATGGAGCCTGCGCCGCTGAACTTGAATGTGCTGGTGAATGAAGTGCTCGACCTGTATCGCGTCGGTGATTATGAAACTCGCTTCCTGGTGGACTTGGATCCGCGCGTGGCGAATGTCGAAGCGGACGCGCTACGCTTACGCCAAGTGTTGAACAATTTATTGCGCAACGCGATGGATGCCACCAGGAATCTTACGCAAGCGCGTATCATGATCAGCACCCGTTGGATGGACGACGCGCCGACCCCGGGCGTGGAATTGCGTGTGGAAGACACCGGCCCGGGCATTCCGCAAGAACTCATGGCCAATTTGTTCGAGCCGTATGTGACCACCAAACCCAAAGGCACCGGCCTGGGCCTGGCGATCGTCAAAAAAATCGTCGACGAGCACGGCGGCACGGTGTGGGCAGCGAATCGCGGCGAGGGTGGGGCGGGTATTTACATTCGCTTGCCGGTGGTCACGCCGCAGAAGCTGACCGGCGCCGGGCAATTGCGGCAAGCCGCAGGCTAAGACAAAGGAAAAATGATGAAGCCTTTCATTATGGTGGTCGACGACGAGCCGGATATTCGCGCGTTGGTGAAAGACATTCTGGAAGACGAAGGCTATGCCGTCGGCATTGCGCAAGACGGTGCCAGCGCGCGCAGCTTGTTGCTTGAGCACGCGCCGGATCTGGTGCTGCTGGATATCTGGATGCCCGACATCGATGGCATTTCCTTGTTGCAGGAATGGGTCGCTGCCGGTTTGCGCGCGCCGGTGGTGATGGTGTCAGGACATGGCACCGTGGAGTCGGCGGTGGAGGCCACCCGGCTGGGCGCATTTGATTTTATCGAGAAGCCCTTGTCGTTGGGCAAGCTGCTCCAGACGGTACAAAAAGCTCTGGCGCAGGGTCGGTCGGGCAAGGAGCCCGCCCGTTATGCGCTACCGCGCATCGCGGTCGAGCCGGTCGGCCGCAGCATCGTCATGCAGCGGCTGCGCGACCAGGCGCGGCGCGTGGCGGAATTCAACGCGTGGTTGTTGATCAGCGGCGAATCCGGCAGCGGCAAGGAGACGCTTGCGCGTTATATGCATCAATGCGGCGCGCGTAAAGATCGTCCCTTCGTGGTCGCCACCGTCGCCCAGCTCAACAACGCGCGCACCGAAGAAATATTGTTCGGCCGCGAGGCTGCCGGCGAAATCAAAACCGGTTGTTTCGAGGAAGCGCAAGGCGGCATTTTGTATTTAAACGATGTCGCCGATGTCGATCTGGCCTGTCAGGCGAAGTTGCTGGACGCGTGTACGACGCGCTCCTTCAAGCGCGTGGGCGGCGCGCGGCGCATTGAGGTCGACGTGCGCTTGATCGCCGCGACGCGGGTGAACTTGAAAGAAGCGGTTGCGAGCGGAAAATTCCGTGAAGAATTGTATTACCGTCTCGCGGAGATTGCGTTGAACATGCCGTCGTTGCGCGAGCATGTCGAAGACATTCCCGACTTGCTCAATCATTTCACCGATATGTTTGTCGGCAGCGAACAATTGCCTTACCGAAAATTCAGCTTGGCGGCGCAAAACTGGTTACGCAATTACCCGTGGCCCGGCAACGTATTGGAGCTGCGCAATTTCGTGCACCGGCTGTTGATGCTCGGCACGACGCCGCAGATTGGCAGCCACGAGGTGGAAACCGCCATCGCCGAGCAGACCGCCGTGGCCATGGTGGCGGCCAGCGACGGCTTTGATCTGCCGCTGCGCGAAGCGCGCGAACGCTTCGAGAAAAGCTATCTCGAACATCATTTGAAACAGGCCAGCGGCAACGTCGGTTTGGTCGCAAAACAAGCCGGCATGGAGCGCACCCATCTGTATCGCAAATTCCGCGCCCTGGGTATCGATACCAAGCAAATCAAAGAATACAAAGAATGAAGATCATTATTCTTGGCGCGGGACAGGTAGGTGCGTCGGTCGCGGCCAACCTTGCGCACGAAGCCAACGACATCACCGTGATCGATTCCGATCTTAAAAAATTGCAGGATCTGCAAGACCGCCTGGACTTGCGCACGGTGCATGGTCACGCCTCGCATCCTGAGGTGCTGGCGCGCGCGGGTGCCGACGATGCCGACATGATTATCGCCGTGACTAACAGCGACGAAATCAACATGGTGGCCTGCCAGGTCGCCTACACCTTGTTTCATACCCCGACCAAGATCGCGCGCGTGCGTGCGGTGGATTACCTGCGCAACACCCAATTGTTTACACCGGAGGCTTTTCCGGTGGATATGATCATCAGTCCCGAGCAGTTGATCACCGATTATATTCTGCGGCTGATCGAGTACCCCGGTGCGTTGCAGGTGTTGGACTTCGCCGGCGGCAAGGTGCAGTTGGTCGGGTTGAAAGCGTATTACGGCGGGCCGCTGGTGGGCAACGATTTGCGCGAGTTACGCAAGCACATGCCAAATGTCGAGACCCGCGTCGCAGCGATCTTCCGGCGTGGCAAGCCGATTATTCCCGAAGGCAACACCAAGATCGAAGCTGACGACGAAGTGTTTTTCGTCGCCGCCAAAAACAATATCCGCGCGGTGATGGGCGAGCTGCGGCGGCTCGACAAACCCTACAAGCGCATCGTCATTGCCGGCGGCGGCAATATCGGCGTGCGCTTGGCGCGCACGCTCGAACGCGACTATCAAGTCAAGCTCATCGACCACAACGCGGTGCGCACCGAACAGGTTGCCAAGGAGCTCGACAAAACCGTGGTGCTGCTGGGCGACGCCGCCGACGGCGATTTGTTGCTGGAAGAAAATATCGAGCACACGGACGTGTTCTGCGCCGTCACCAACGACGACGAAGCGAACATCTTGTCGTCGATGCTGGCCAAGCGCTTGGGTTCTCGTAAAGTCATGGCACTCATTAACCGGGCCGCGTATGTCGATTTGGTTGAGAGCGGCATTATCGACATCGCCATCTCACCGCAGCAAGTCACCATTGGCACCCTGCTGGCGCATATCCGGCGCGGCGACATCGCCGCCGTGCATTCGCTGCGGCGGGGTGCCGCCGAGGCGATCGAGGCGGTGGCGCACGGCGACGCGCGCTCGTCCAAGGTGGTCGGTCGCGCGATTCAAGACATTAAACTTCCGTCGGGCGCAAGCATCGGCGCGGTGGTGCGCGGCAACGACGTGATCATTGCTCATCACGACACCGTGATCCAGGCAGGAGACCACATCATTTTATTCCTTGTCGACAAACGGCGTATCGGCGAAGTAGAGCGCCTGTTTCAAGTCGGGGTGACCTTCTTATGACGCCGCCGGACGCCGGATAAATACCGATGCAACTGCTCGTTATCCAGCGCATCCTCGGTTTGTTATTGATGCTGCACAGTGTGACTATGCTGCCGCCGTTTCTGGTGGCCCTGTTTTATGCCGAGCCGCAATGGTGGGATTTTCTGGTCACGTTCAGCGGTCTTTCGCTGTTGGGCGCAACCATCTGGCTGCCGGTACGCAACCGGCGCACCGAGCTACGCACGCGTGACGGCTTCGTGGTGGTGGTGATGTTCTGGACGGTGCTGGGTATTTTCGGCGCGATCCCGTTCATGTTCGATCCGCACCTGCCCTTTACTGAAGCCGTATTCGAATCGGTGTCCGGATTCACTACCACCGGGGCGACCGTCATCAGCGGGCTGGACCAGTTGCCCAAATCCATCCTGTATTACCGCCAGCAGCTTACCTTCATCGGCGGTATCGGCATCGTGGTGTTGGCGGTGGCGATCCTGCCGATGCTGGGCGTGGGTGGCATGTCGCTGTATCGCGCCGAAACTCCCGGCCCGATGAAAGACAGCAAGCTGACGCCGCGCATCATCGAAACCGCGCGCGCATTTTCTTACACCTACGTGGGGCTGTGCGCCGCCTGTGCGTTGGCGTTTTGGATCGCAGGCATGAGTTTGTTTGACGCCGTTGGCCACAGTTTTGCGGTGCTTGCGACCGCCGGGTTTTCAACCCACGACGCCAGCTTTGCATTTTTTGAAAGCCCGCTGATCGAAGCCATCGCCAGCCTGTTCATGCTGCTGGGTGCGATCAATTTCAGCCTGCATTTTCTTGCCTGGCGCGGACGCTCGCTGCGCTGTTATCTGGAAGATCGCGAGTTGCGTGTGTTTCTGATGATCACGCTGGGATTGATCTTGCTGTACACCGCCGTGCTGACCTGGACGGCGGTTTATCCAAACGCCTGGCAGGCGCTGCGCTACGGATCGTTCAACGTGGTCTCGACATTGACCACGACCGGATTCGTCAACGCCGATTTCTCCAAGTGGCCTCTGTTTCTGCCGGTGTTACTGATGTTGATCGCCTTCATGGGTGGATGTGCCGGATCGACTTCCGGCGGACTGAAAATCATGCGCGTGATGTTGCTGTACAAACAGGGCATGCGCGAGATCTGGCGCTTGGCGCATCCCCACGGCGTGTTTCCGATCAAGGTGGCAGGCAAGGCGTTACCCGGCCACGTGGTGGACGCCATCTGGGGGTTTTTCTCGCTGTACGTCATCAGCGCAATCGTGCTGACCCTGGTGATGATGGCCACCGGACTGGATGCGGTGACGGCGCTGTCGGCGGTGTCAGCCTGCCTGAACAATATGGGCGCAGGGTTGAATGACCTGGGCAGCACTTTCGCCCCGGTGAGCCTGTTCGGCAAGTGGGTGCTGATCTTCGCCATGTTGCTCGGTCGTCTGGAAATTTTTGCCTTGATCGTGCTGCTGTCCCCGGCATTCTGGCGCAATTGAAGCGTGGCATGTTCGAGCGCTGCTGCTCGCAAAAATCCTATAAGAAAAGTATCCGATATTATTTTTCAGGCAAATTTGGTCTTGCTACTGTGGATTCATCGACGGGTTGAATCACGGGAGCTACGACCATGGGTGCTAACAAACATTTCAGTAAATCTATCGCGCTGGGCCTGATATTAGGCGGCCTGTCGTGGTCTTGTCATGCCGATCTGTATGAAGACGGCTTGATCGCTTACGCCAGCGGCGAACATGCATTAGCCAGCCGTTATTTCATGGATGCGGCCAAAACTGGCGATGTCGGCGCCGAACATATGCTGGCGCGCCTGTTCAGCGAAGGCATCGGTGTGCCGCGCGATGCCGCCGCCGCACTGAAGTGGACTGAAAAAGCGGCGCAGGGCGGAATTGCGTTGGCCCAATACAATCTGGCGGAAATGTATTTTAACGGCGAGGCTGCCGCAGCCGACGATGCGGCGATGTATCAATGGTATGCAAAATCCGCTCACGGCGGGGTAGTGATGTCGTACTACCGCCTCGGCCAACTGGTTGAGCAAGGTCGCGGCATTGCCAAAGATTCGGCGCAGGCCAAATACCTGTTCGGAATCGCGGCGGCCGAGCTGGACGTGTTCGCGCAAAAAGGCGACCCGCGTTCACAAAACACCCTGGCTTCAATGTATGAAACCGGCACAGGCGTCGCGCAGAATTATGCCAAAGCGATGCAATGGTATCGCCAAGCAGCGAACCAAAGCTTGGCCGAAGCACAGTTTAATATGGGCAGAATGTTCGCTGCCGGCAACGGTGTTGACAAAAACGACCTGGAGGCCATGAGCTGGTTCCGGCGCGCCGCACAACAAGGCTACCCGAAAGCCAAGGCGCGGTTGGACGCGATGGTTAAAGCGGGTCATGGCAGCGTGGCCCTGGCCACTGAGCGTTAGAATTTTTAATATCAAAACAGGAGAGCTTGGTAAAACCGGTGGTAAGAGATGCTATTTAGGATCGCACACGGAATAGCGGAAATCCTCATGGCATGCAGCACCCCAACCCCGATACTCTTGCCTTCCGGTTCTACCAAGCTCTTCGCGGTTTTTAGTACATCGCTGCGTCACCCGCCGCGCGGGTTTTAAAGCGCTTGTAACCCCACTGATATTGCTCCGGCAGCGCCCGCACACAGGTCTCAACACCGGCGTTGAGATGGCGCGCGGCGATTTCCGCATCCGCATGCGCAATGTCGGGATGCGCCGGCACAAAATGCAAATGGTAGCCGGCGGCCTGCGGCAGGCGCTGCGCATAAACAAAAAACACTGCGGCGTGGGTCTTGCGCGCCAAGCGCGACAATAATGTCATGCTATACGCCTGTTGGCCGAAGAACGGCGCAAAGGCACCGCTGCCTTCGCCCGGATCCTGATCAGGCAAGATACCCACACAACCGCCTTGCTCCAGCACCTGGAATAAATTTCGCACACCAGCGGCAGTCGTCGGCACCAAGTGCGCGCCGAAGCGTTCGCGTGATGCAACCATCAGCGCTTCGAGTTCGCGCAGGCGCGGCGGGCGATACATCGTCGTCACTGCATAATGATGGGACAGGTGCGCGCCGACCAGCTCCCAACTGCCAAGATGCGGCCCAGCAAAGATCACGCCGCGTTGTTTGCGCAGCGCGCGCTGCACTGCGTCCTCACCGCTGATGTGCACAAATAAATCCAGCAGGCGTTGTTTTTCCCAGAACCATAACGGGCCGACTTCCAGCAAGGTCTTGCCGGTTTCATTTAAATTAACGCGAATCAAAGCGGCTTGTGCGCTTGTGCTCAGCTCCGGAAAACAGTGCCGCACATTGATTGCCGTGACGCGATGTAGTTGCGTCGGCAGCCACCAAAAAAAATTTCCCAATAGCGCGCCCAACACATGCGCCAACCGCAACGGCAGCAGCGACAACAAACGCAACAATGTCTTAACGAAGATAACGCGCATGGTTTCAGATCAAGTGATTTTCAGCGAGCGCCAGTGTAACGCGCCCGGCAAGCTAAAACCAATAAAGGGAAGCGTCCCCATTTAAAATAGGGACGCTTCCCTTTTAATTGGACGCCACTTGTAGTAACTTCACTGTATGCCTCGACTTGCCCGAAATGTTTGTGCGCGCATGCCCCACCACATTACTCAGCGGGGTAATCGTCGTGAGGATGTATTTTTTACGGATGCTGACCGGCAAGCCTATTTGCAGTGGTTGAAGGGTTATGCGCAGAAGTGCAAGGTCGACATTCTCGCTTACTGCCTGATGACCAACCATGTTCACCTGATTGCGGTACCTACGACGGAAGCGGGTCTGCACCAAGTCTTTAAGCCTTTACACATGCGCTACGCCCAACGGATTAATCGTGCCCAAGGCTGGAAGGGGCATCTCTGGCAAGGGCGATTTTTTTCCTCGCCGCTGGATGAGACCTATCTTTGGGCGGCCATACGCTACGTGGAGCGCAATCCAGTACGTGCCAAGCTTCTGCGGAAGGCAGAAAGCTATCCGTGGTCCAGCGCCGCTGCACATTGTGGATTAAAGCAAGACGCGCTATTAACGGCCAAGCCGTATTGGCGTGATCAGTTTGCAGGCATCGGTGACTGGTCGGCGTGGCTGGCCGAGGGTGACGAGCCGACGCAACTGGAGGTATTGCGGCGCAACGTGGAAACAGGCTTGCCCTGTGGCTCGGAAAAGTTTATTGATAAGTTGGAAAAAAAGACCGGGCGGGTGCTACGGCACCGGCCACGAGGGCGACCGAAGCAGGCGGTAGATTAAAGGGTGCCTGCTCAGGATTTCGGTGTGCCGCTCCGTATCGAGTACTTGCCACAATGGCCGCGCTACTTTATAGGTTGTAGCATTCCGACAGTCACATGGCTGCCACGAGGATCACCGTCATGACCGCAACCCCTGTTCACGATCTCACGCCCAAACAAGCTTACGAGCTACTGCAAAAAAATCCGCGCGCGGTGTTGATCGACGTGCGCTCGTCGATGGAGTTTTTATTTGTCGGCCACCCTAAAGGCGCGATCCATATTCCGTGGATCGACGAGCCGGACTGGAAAATCAATCCGCATTTCGCGTCGCAAGTGCGTCAGGTCATGTTGGGCGGAATCAGCGCGCATGAGGGACACAGCAGTGCGCCGGTAGTGCTGATTTGCCGCAGCGGAAAACGTTCGCTTGAGGCGGGCGAATTGCTTGTCAAAGAGGGCTTCGTGGAAATTTGTCACGTCACTGAAGGGTTCGAGGGCGATCTCGACGAGACCCACCATCGCAGCACCCAGGGCGGTTGGCGCTATCACGGTTTGCCGTGGGAGCAGTGCTGATAGCGCCGCGAGCAAGGGCTCCATGCTAAGCTTGCGCGCCTATTTTTCATGATGGTAGACCCATGAGTCGCAGCACGCGCATCGCTCAATTCAAGCAAGTATTACAGCAACGCATCCTGATTCTGGACGGGGCCATGGGCACCATGATCCAGGGCTACAACTTGCAGGAGGCGGACTATCGCGGCGCGCGTTTCAAAAATCACCCCTGCGATGTGAAGGGCAACAACGATCTACTGGTGCTCAGTCAGCCGCACATCATCCGTGAGATTCATACGCAATACCTCGACGCGGGCGCCGACATTCTCGAAACCAACAGTTTCAACTCCACCGCAATTTCGATGGCGGATTATCAAATGGAGCCGCTGGTGTACGAGCTGAATGTTGCGGCGGCACGGGTCGCTCGTGAAGCGGCAGATGCGGCCACAGCGAAGACGCCGCAGCAGCCACGCTTTGTCGCCGGGGTGCTCGGGCCGACCAACCGCACGTGCTCGATTTCGCCGGATGTCAACAACCCCAGCTTTCGCAATATCACCTTCGATCAACTGGCGAACGCTTATGTCGAAGCGACGCGCGGGCTTGTGGATGGCGGCGCCGATTTCATTTTGATCGAAACTATTTTCGACACACTCAATGCGAAAGCGGCGGTGTTCGCGGTCAAGACTTATTTCGAACAGAGTGGCGTCGAACTGCCCATCATGGTTTCCGGCACCATCACCGACACCTCGGGCCGCACCTTGACCGGCCAAACCGTGGAGGCGTTTTATAACTCACTGCGCCACGCCGATCCCATTTCCTTCGGGCTGAACTGCGCGTTAGGTGCGCAGGATTTACGTCAGTATGTCGACGAGCTGAGCCGCATCGCGAATTGCCATATCAGCTCCCACCCCAATGCCGGCTTGCCCAACGCCTTCGGTGGCTACGATGAAACGCCGCAAATGCTGGCCGAACATATTGGCGAGTGGGCGCGCAGCGGCTTGTTGAATATCGTCGGCGGCTGCTGTGGCACCGGGCCGGATCACATCCGCGCGATTGTCGAGGCGGTACGCGATGTTGCGCCGCGCAAGATTCCGGTGATCGAGCCGCAATGCCGTTTAAGCGGTTACGAGCCCTTCAATATTTCCGGCGATAGTTTATTTGTCAACGTCGGCGAGCGCACCAACGTCACCGGCTCGGCAGCCTTCAAAAAGCTGGTGCTCAACGGCGAATACGACAAGGCGCTGAATGTGGCGCGCCAGCAGGTCGAGAGCGGCGCGCAGATCATCGACATCAACATGGACGAAGCCATGCTCGACGGCGAGCAGGCGATGATTACGTTTCTGAATCTGATTTCCTCCGAGCCGGATATTGCACGCGTGCCGGTGATGATCGACTCGTCCAAGTGGTCGATCATCGAAGCCGGTCTGAAATGCATTCAGGGCAAGGGCGTGGTGAACTCGATTTCGCTGAAAGAAGGCGAGGCGCAGTTTCTCGAACACGCCAAAAAAATTCGCAAATACGGCGCGGCGACGGTGGTGATGGCCTTCGATGAGCAGGGTCAGGCCGACACCCAGGCGCGCAAGGTTGACATTTGTACGCGCAGCTACAAATTTCTGATCGAGCAAGCCGGGTTTACGCCGGAAGACATCATTTTCGATCCGAATATTTTCGCCATCGCGACCGGTATCGAAGAACACAACAATTACGCCGTGGACTTCATCAACGCCACGCGCGCCATCAAAAACACTTTGCCGTACGCGCTGATCAGCGGCGGCGTCAGCAACGTGTCGTTTTCGTTTCGCGGCAACAACCCGGTGCGCGAAGCGATTCACTCGGTGTTTTTGTACCACGCCATCAAGGCCGGTATGAGCATGGGCATCGTCAATGCCGGGCAACTGGCGTTGTACGACGACCTGCCTGTGGAGTTGCGCGAGCGCGTTGAAGATGTGGTGCTCAACCGTCGCGACGACGCGACCGAACGCCTGCTGGCGATTGCGGATCAATACAAAGGTGACGGGAGCACGGCCGCAAAAGTCGAAGACTTGGCGTGGCGCGCTTGGCTGGTGACCAAGCGCCTGGAGCACGCACTGGTGCACGGTATTGACGCTTATGTGGTTGAAGATACCGAGGCCGCACGTCTGACTGTGGTGCGGCCAATTCAAGTCATTGAAGGCCCGTTGATGGACGGCATGAATGTGGTCGGCGATTTGTTCGGCGCCGGAAAAATGTTTTTACCGCAGGTGGTGAAATCGGCACGTGTGATGAAGAAAGCGGTCGCGCATCTGCTGCCCTATATCGAGGCCGAGAAGCACGCCGACGCGCGTGCGGCCGGAAAAATCCTGATGGCGACGGTCAAGGGCGACGTGCATGACATCGGCAAAAACATCGTTGGCGTGGTGTTGCAGTGCAATAACTTTGAAGTGATTGATCTGGGCGTGATGGTGCCCGCGCAAAAAATTCTGGATGCGGCGCGCGAGCATAACGTTGACATTATCGGTTTGTCCGGGCTGATTACCCCGTCGCTGGAAGAGATGGCGCATCTTGCTAAAGAAATGCAGCGCCAGGGCTTTACGCTGCCGTTGCTGATCGGCGGCGCGACTACGTCGCGGGCACACACGGCGGTGAAGATCGCGCCGAATTATCCGCATCCGGTGATCTACGTGAAAGACGCGTCGCGTGCGGTAGGCGTCGCACAGAATTTAATCGGCGCCACGTGCGCCGAGTTCGCCGCGCGTATCCGCGCCGAATACGACGAAGTGCGTGAGCAGTATCTGGGCCGCGAGAAACAAACCCAATGGCTGACGCTGGCCCAGGCGCGCGCCAATAAAGTCAAGATCGACTGGAACGGCTATGTTCCGGTCAAGCCGCGCAAGCTCGGCATTCAGGTCTTCGATGATTTTCCGCTTAGTGAGATTCAGCGCTATATCGACTGGACACCGTTCTTTCAGGCGTGGGAGCTGCGCGGCAGTTATCCGAAAATCCTGCAAGACGCCGCGCAGGGCGTCGAAGCGCGCAAGCTGTTCGACGACGCGCAAGCGATGTTGCGGCAGCTTATCGCCGAGCGCTGGTTAAGTGCGCGCGCGGTGATCGGTTTGTTCGCTGCCAATCGTCTGGGCGATGATGATGTTGAGATCTTCGCTGACGACGCGCGCAAAAAAGTCACGATCACGTTCCACTTCCTGCGTCAGCAACAACCCAAGCCCGATGCCAAGCCGAATCTGTGTCTTGCGGATTTCATCGCACCCAAGGACAGCGGCGTAGCGGATTACTTTGGTGGCTTCGCCGTCACCGCCGGTATCGGCATCGACGCGCACGTGGCGCGCTTTGAAAAAAATCACGACGATTACAGCGCCATTATGCTCAAGGCGCTGGCGGATCGTTTGGCGGAAGCGTTTGCCGAAATGCTGCACGAAAAAGTACGCAAAGAACTTTGGGGTTACGCGTCTGACGAGCAGCTCAGCAACACGGAACTGGTCGATGAAAAATATCACGGCATCCGTCCGGCGCCCGGTTACCCAGCCTGCCCGGAGCATACTGAAAAAGGCTTGCTGTGGGAGTTACTCAAAGCAAAAGACAACACCGGGATCGAGTTAACCGACGCGTACGCGATGCTGCCCACGGCAGCGGTGAGCGGATTTTATTTCGCGCACCCGCAGGCCAAATATTTTGCCGTTGGCAAAATCAATGCGGATCAAGTTGCCGACTATGCGCATCGTAAAGGGTGGGATCTCGCCACCGCCGAACACTGGCTGGCGCCAAATCTTGGTTATTCCCGAGAATAACGATGGCGCTTAACGTGCTCTCGATGCGCAAAAATATTTATCCGAAGATAAATACAAATGTATGCAAAATACAGGTTTTTTTTGCCAATTGAGCAGGTTGAGTTATATTCGGTTTTCACTGTGATTCCGCATGGTTTTACACTCGTGATAATGCGGTATAACGAGTGCAACCCGTTCTAAACTTCATGACTTAGGAGAGCTGTAATGAAATCGGTAATTTCGAAGTTTGTGGTGGCGATTGCGTCATTGGGTTTATTGGCCAGCTTGTCTACCGCCGCAGTGGCGGCGGAGAAATTGTCGGCACCCATCCTTCCGAAGAAAGCACACAATATGGTGATCCAGTTGAGTGAAGACAACGAGAAGGTTGCTAACTTGGCGTTGAACAATGCGGTTAATGTGCAACAAGAATTGGGTATCGACGAAATCAATATTGAAATCGTGGCGTTTGGCCCCGGTTTGAAAATGCTGATTAAAGGTAGCCCGGTAGCACAGCGCATTAAAGATCTCGCAGTACAAAACATTAGTTTTGCAGCTTGCGGTAACACTGCGAAGAAGATGGAGAAAGATACTGGCGCGAAAGTCGAATTGACTGAAGGCGCGCACATGGTGCCGGCTGGTATCGTGCGTATCCTGGAATTGCAAGAACGCGGTTACGGCTATATCCGTCCGTAGTTGTTTTACCCCGCTCGTCGTGCAAGAAGCAGTCATGGCGGGCGGGGTATTAATGGGACTGGTGTCCGTACCTCGGTTGACAATAATAAGAAATTATTCCTGCGTTTTCTTTGTATAACTTGATTCGGATGGAATGGGATGTGACTGCTAGTCACATCCACTTTAAACGTGCGCGGTTGATTTGCGGCATTTCATAAAATTTAGGTTACAAGGAGAAGGGGTATGAAAATTTCACATCGAGTACAGAACGCGCTTTTTGCAATGTCGATTGCTTCGCTGATGGTTTTAAGCACGCCGGTATTTTCCGGCGAGGTTGAGCCGGGCGATGGTGGCAACGCCGATTACCGGACGTTTTATGCCGACGGGAAAATCGACCTTGGCAAAATCGGTGATTCCTATACGGCCGACTTGGTGGTGTATCTGGCCGGAAACCAGTTCATGGTGATGGAGGAGTTGATGAAGGGATTTCTGAAGAAAGACCCTAATGTCAAAGCGGCGTTCGTTGAAACCATTCCACCGGGTCAGATTCTAAACGATCAGTTGCTCAAGCAAGGCGAAATCAACGGGCAAAAAATAGCGATGAACCCGGACGTTTACGCCAGCGTCGAAATCGGCCATCTGAAGAAATTGAAAAGCGCGGGCAAGATGGATCAGTACCAGACCTACACCCATAACAAGCTGGAATTAATGGTTGCGGCGGGTAATCCAAAAAAAGTTAAGGGTGCTGAAGATCTGAAGCGCGACGATCTGGTGCAGTCGCACCCAAATCCGCTCACCGAAGGGATCTTCAAATTTTACGGTTCTGAGATGCTGAAAGATTTAGGCATTCACGACAAAGTTACCGGCGGGAAAGAGTGCAAAAGTTGCTGGGCTGTTGCGAACAAAACTTGGTTCACTGATCGCCATCATCGCGAGACTCCGGAGCGTATCGAGAAAGGCGAGGCAGATGTTGGCATTGTGTGGGCCACGGAAGTGGTGCACGCCAAAGCCACCGGTCGCAAAGTGGAGGGTGTTGCCATTAACGCGCCGTTAAACAAGCAAGATAAAGCCGGCTATGTGGCAGGGGTATATAAAGACGGCCGCAACGCGAAAAACGCGGCGGCTTTTTTGGCGTACTTGGCGACCGATGAAGCGCAGAATATTTACGCCAAATATGGCTTCGCCAAGGCGTCGGCCGACGAACTGAAGGCAAAAGCCATCCCCGACGCCAAGTAATCGGGTATAATCCTGCCCGCCACTCTTGGCGGGATCGAAACCGCCGCCCTCTGGGCGGCGGTTTTTTTTAGCAAATTCGTTTTCAATTTTACGAGCTGTGAATCCATGCGCATCGACGACAAACTTCGCAACATCGCCATCATCGCCCACGTTGACCACGGCAAGACTACGCTGGTCGACCAATTGCTGCAGCAATCCGGCACGCTCAACAAGCAGAAGAAAACTGTTGAGCGCGTGATGGACTCCAACGACCTGGAAAAAGAACGCGGCATCACCATCCTGGCCAAGAACACAGCGGTGCAGTGGCGAGATTACCGCATCAATATTGTCGACACCCCCGGGCATGCGGATTTCGGCGGCGAAGTGGAGCGGGTGTTATCGATGGTCGACAGCGTGTTATTGCTGGTCGATGCGGTGGATGGCCCGATGCCGCAGACGCGCTTCGTCACGCAAAAGGCTTTTGCGCTCGGCTTGAAGCCGATTGTTGTCATTAACAAAGTCGACCGTCCCGGCGCACGTCCCAACTGGGTGCTGGATCAAACTTTCGACTTGTTTGATCGCCTTGGCGCGACTGATGAGCAACTGGATTTCCCGGTGGTTTACGCATCCGCATTGCGCGGTTACGCCGGCTTGGCGGCGGATGTCACCGGCGGCGACATGAACCCGTTGTTCCAAACCATTGTCGACAAAGTCAGCCCGCCGCAGGTGGACCTGGACGGCCCATTCCAGATGCAGATCATCACGCTGGATTACAGCAGCTATCTGGGCGTGATCGGCATCGGCCGCATCAAGCGCGGCCGCGTCAAGACCAACACACAAATTACTGTGATCGACGCGAAAGGCGGTAAACGCAACGGACGCATCTTGTCGGTGTTCGGGTTTCTGGGCCTGGACCGCACCGAAGTTCCGGAAGCCTACGCCGGCGATATCGTCGCGGTCACCGGCATAGATCGTTTGAATATTTCAGACACCTTGTGCGACCCCGCCACCGTCGAAGCACTGCCGCCGTTGGCGGTGGACGAGCCGACCGTGACCATGACCTTCCAGGTGAACGATTCGCCCTTCGTCGGTAAAGACGGCAAATATGTCACGTCACGTCACCTGCGCGAACGTCTGGAACGCGAGCTGATGGTCAACGTGGCGTTGCGCGTGGAAGATACCACCGAGGCGGAAAAATTCCGCGTCTCCGGTCGTGGCGAACTGCATTTGAGCGTGCTGATCGAAAACATGCGCCGTGAAGGTTATGAGCTGGGTGTGTCGCGCCCGGAAGTCATCGTCAAAGAAATCGGCGGCGTGAAAATGGAACCTTACGAGCAACTGACTGCCGACGTCGAGGAGCAGCATCAGGGCTCGGTGATGGAAAAACTCGGCACCCGCGGCGGCGATCTGCAAAACATGATGCCTGATGGCCGTGGGCGTGTACGCCTGGATTACAAAATTCCGGCACGCGGGTTGATTGGTTTTCGCACCGAATTTTTAACCGCAACCTCGGGCACCGGCCTGCTGTATTCGACCTTTGACCGTTACGATGTGTTGAAGCGCGGTCAGTTCGGTAAACGCGTCAACGGCGTGTTGATCTCCAACGACAACGGTAAGTGCGTGGGCTATGCGTTATTTAGCCTGCAAGAGCGCGGACGCCTGTTCGTGGGCCCCGGCGACGAAGTGTACGAAGGCATGGTGATCGGCATCCATTCGCGCGACAACGACTTGGTGGTGAACCCACTCAAGGAGAAAAAACTCACCAACATGCGCGCCTCCGGTTCCGACGAAAACATTTTGCTGACACCGCCGATTCGCATGAGCCTGGAGCAGTCGCTCGAGTTCATCAACGACGACGAGCTGGTTGAAGTTACGCCAAACTTCACGCGCGTGCGCAAGAAGCAGTTGGATGAAAATGCTCGTAAACGGACGTCGCGCAGCAACGATTAATTCCTGCATCACGTTCTTGTGTTAGAGTTTTTGTTCCGGCCAAGCCAAGCTTTGGGAGGGATCATGATCGGCAAAAAGAACGTGGTATTTGGGTTTCTGATGTTGGTGGTTACGGCGGCCTTGGGTCCCTATATGGCGGTGAAGTACGTGCCCGGCGTCGATGAGGCGCGTGCGGTGAAGCAGGAAAAAGTCGGTCGCCTGCAACAACTGCAAGAAAACAATTTTGAAGAAGACTTACAGGCCCTGCCGACCGATGCAGTCGCCAAGGCCAACACGGCCGGCATCCTTGCGCTGAACTTGCTCTACAACGCACAGGCCCCGATTGACGCTATAAAATCCGGCCCGCATGCGCACGGCAATCTCGAGGCGCTGCTCAACATCGCCGCCGGCATCGCCCTGTGTTTTATCGCTGTGGCACCGCTGTTTAAACAAATCATCAGTTGGTTGTTTATACTTGGCACGTTATTGCATTCAGGTGTGTTGTACTTGGTGGTTGCGCTGGATCAATACTGGGCAGTGCCAGTGATGAAGTCGGGAATCGGACCGGTGTTGGTGTTGGCCGCATTGCTGACCATCGGCGTGGCGGCGCTCATCGGTTTTAAAGGCGAGCCGGTGAAGGACTGACTGTCGCGATCATGCGTACCCTCTACCCACTCATCAAGCCTTACGTCGTTCACAGCCTCGCAGTCGATGCGTTGCATGTGTTACATGTCGAGGAGTGCGGCAACCCGCAAGGGGTTCCGGTGATTTTTGTGCACGGTGGCCCGGGCGCCGGGTGTGAACCGCAGCATCGCAGCTTCTTTGACCCCAATGTTTTTCGCATCGTGTTGTTTGATCAGCGCGGCTGCGGCAAATCCAAACCGCATGCCGAGCTTGACGGCAACACCACGCAAGCCTTGGTCGCGGATATGGAACACATCCGCACCATTCTTGGCATCCAGCGTTGGGTAATTTTTGGCGGGTCCTGGGGCTCGACCTTGAGCTTGGTGTATGCACAAACCCATCCGACACGCGTACTGGGGCTGATTCTGCGCGGCATTTTTTTGTGTCGCGAATGGGAGATCCGTTGGTTCTACCAGGAAGGCGCTAATCGTCTCTACCCGGATTATTGGGAAGATTTTTTACATCCCATTTCGCCCGAAGAACGCAACGACTTGGTGCAGGCTTACTATCGCCGCCTCACCGGCAAAGATGAAATCGCGCGTATGTCGGCGGCCAAGGCTTGGTCGGTGTGGGAGGGGCGTTGCGCGACGCTGAATCCGAACAAAAATGTCGTCGAACATTTTTCCAATCCATACACGGCGTTGAGTTTGGCGCGGATCGAGTGTCACTATTTTGTCAATAACAGCTTCCTCATGCCGGGCCAGATTTTGCGTGACGCGGCACGTTTGAAAGACATTCCCGGCGTCATCGTGCACGGCCGCTACGACACCGTGTGCCCGGTGGCCAATGCATGGGAATTACACAAAGCTTGGCCACAATCCGAGTTGCGTATCATTTCCGCCGCCGGACATTCCGCTTTCGAACCCGGCATTACCGATGCGCTGGTGCAAGCCGCCGATGTGATGGGCGCCAGATTTAAATGATCGCGTTGCTGCAGCGCGTCAGCGCCGCACGTGTCGAAGTAAAAAAATCAAGCGTTGGCGCCATAGGGTGCGGCGTCTTGGCGCTGATTGGCGTGGAGCGTGGCGATGATGTCGCCATTGCCGACCGTTTGCTTGCGCGCATGCTGGGTTACCGCATGTTTCCGGACGAGCAAAACAAGCTGAATCATAGTGTGCGGGACATCGGCGGTGGTGTGCTGCTAGTGCCGCAGTTCACGCTCGCGGCCGACACGCGCACAGGCATGCGGCCGAGTTTTACGCCGGCGGCGGAACCCGGCGCAGGGCAACGATTATTCGAGTATTTGGTCGGGCAGGCGCGCGCGCAGCATGCCTGTGTTCAAACCGGCAGCTTCGGTGCCGACATGCAAGTGACTCTTGTCAACGACGGACCCGTTACCTTTTGGTTGCAAGTGAAGCCGCACGCGCTCGGGCAATAATCACAAGTAACACGCCGGCTGCAAAAAACAGCCACTGCCAAGTCGAATTGACCGGAAATTTATCCACCCCTAAGCCGTACAGCGTGACAAAGCCGACCCATGTGGGTCCGGCGCAGTGCGCCATCACGGTGATGTATGTGTGCGACATGATCACCAGCGCAACCCCCGTGACCATCGATCCGAAGAGCGGGCGCGGCAGCGCGATCAGTTTGGCGATGACGACGGCGCCCAGCAGATGCAACAGCAGTGACAATGCGTTGAACTCCAGCGTCCATAAATATAGACCGCTGGCTGCGTCATAGTGGCCCACGGCCAACACGCTTTTATCGGCAAGAATTTGCAGCGCCGCCCACGGATTATCTTTCCAAATCACCTCGAACATCGGCAGATATTGAGAAATTGGGAACAGCATGTTATTCACCATCTCGCGATTGAGCACCGCCAGCAGCAGCGTTTCGAAGAGTAATGCGGTGAAGAAAATAGCTGTACCGGTGACGAACAGTGAACCGGGGGCGACAAAGCGTTTGCTCGACATGCCTAACATCCTAACAAGTTATTCCGTTGGCGTCCGTGGGCAGGCCGGACTTTAATTCGTACAATGCCCGATCAATTTCGGAGACACGCGCATGGCGCTCTACGCCATCGGCGACATACAAGGCTGTTACGACGAACTGCAACGTCTGCTCGACACGCTGCATTTCGATGCGCGCATCGATCAACTTTGGTTGGTCGGCGATCTGGTGAATCGTGGGCCCAAGTCGCTGGCGGTGCTGCGCTTTGTCAAGTCGCTGGGCCCTAGCGCGATCAGCGTGCTGGGCAATCATGACTTGCACCTGCTGGCGATTGCCGCTGGTATCGACCGCAGCAAACCCGACGACACGCTCGGTGAAATTCTAAACGCGCCAGATCGTGACGAATTACTGGACTGGTTGCGGTGGCGGCCGCTGCTGCACCACGACGCCACGCGCGGTTACGCCCTGTTGCATGCCGGTTTGCCGCCGCAGTGGGATCTGGCGCAGGCGCAGCGCTGCGCGGCAGAAGTCGAGGCTATGTTGCGCAGCGAAGAGCACAATGAATTTTTTCAGCACATGTACGGCAACGAGCCGGACGTATGGCGGGCGGATTTATCCGGTTGGGCGCGACTGCGGTTTATCGTGAATTGCTTTACGCGCCTGCGTTACGTCGATGCTGCTGGTCGTGTGTTGCACAAAGAAAAAGGCGCACCGCACACCCGGCGTCACCTCACGCCGTGGTTTCGCGCGCCGGGGCGCCAAAGCACCGCGACTAAAATCATTTTCGGTCATTGGTCAACACTGGGCCTGGTGCTCGAACACAACGTGTATGCGCTCGACACCGGTTGTGTGTGGGGTGGGGCGCTGACAGCGTTGCGACTGGATGCGGACGTAACGCCGATCAGCGTCGATTGCCCGGGTGCACGCCTGCCCGGATCAGGCGCGGTCTAAAATCAGAAACGAACACGCGTAGGGATTTTTTTCATCTGGCGCACGCTCGATGCGCTGCGTTTCATGCCATTGCGTCCAATCCAATTCCGGAAAGCAACTGTCGCCGTCGAAGTGGTGGTGAACCAAGGTCAGATACAAGCGCTCCGCGCGCGGCAACATCTGCGCATAAAACGATGCACCGCCGATGATCATCACTTCCGTTACTTCGCCGGCGAGTCGCAACGCGTCTTCAATAGTGTGTGCAACGATGCACGCTGCGGCACGATAGTTAAGGTCGCTGGTCACGATAATATTGGTGCGGCCCGGCAGTGGTTTGGCGCCAAACGATGCAAAGGTTTTGCGCCCCATCACAATCGGCTTGCCCAGCGTCTGCTGACGAAACCACTGCATGTCGGCCGGCAACTTCCACGGCAGCTTGTTCGCAACACCGATTACGCGGTTGTCCGCCATCGCTGCAATTAACGCAATGCACGGCATTACACCGCCACCGGTGCCTTGATGGCGGGGTGGCATTGATAGTCGGCGAGTTCGAAGTCTGCGTATTTGAAATCGCAGATAGAGCGCACGGCGGGATTGATGTTCAACGTAGGTAGCGGAAAGGGCGAGCGCGCCAACTGGGTGTCGGCCTGATCGAGGTGATTCAGATACACATGTGCGTCACCGAGCGTGTGCACGAAATCGCCGGGTTGCAACTCGCACACCTGCGCGATCATGCGCGTTAACAGCGCATATGACGCGATGTTGAATGGCACGCCTAAAAAAATATCTGCGCTGCGCTGGTAGAGCTGGCAAGAAAGTTTGCCGCCGGCGACGTAGAACTGAAATAGCAAATGGCAGGGCGGCAGTTTCATCTGCTCGATCTCGCCGACGTTCCAGGCGCTGACAATGAGTCTGCGCGAGTCGGGATTGCGTTTGATCTGCGCGATCACCTCGCTGAGCTGGTCGATGCTGCGCCCGTCAGCGGTGGACCACGAACGCCACTGCTTGCCGTACACCGGGCCGAGGTCGTCGTTGGCATCGGCCCACTCATCCCAGATGCTTACGCCGTGGTCGCGCAGATATTTCACGTTGGTGTCGCCGCGAATAAACCACAGCAGCTCATGAATGATCGAACGCAGGTGCAGTTTTTTTGTAGTCACGACCGGGAACCCAGCGGCGAGATCAAAGCGCATCTGGTAGCCAAACACGCTCAACGTGCCGGTGCCGGTGCGATCTTCCTTGCGCGTGCCGTGGGTGCGCACATGGCGTAGTAAATCGAGATATTGCTGCATGCGAGCTGGTTACTCCGGTGTGTGACACACCGCTTCGATGTTGTGGCCGTCAGGATCGATCACGAAAGCGCCGTAGTAGTTGGGATGATAATGTGGCCGCAATCCCGGTGCGCCGTGGTCTTTGCCGCCCGCCGCGAGTGCCGCGTGATAAAACGCATCAACTGTTTTGCGATTGGCGGCACGAAACGCTACGTGAATGGGCGGACGGTTCGCTGTACCCCGGCTGATCCAAAAGTCGGGTTTCGGCACCTCGCCAAAACCTGCGACATCGGTATGACCAGTCACTGCGGCTGGAAACTCCATCAGCAACGCATATCCCAGTGGCGCCAAAGCGCGGCTGTAGAAAGCTTTGCTGCGTTCGAAGTCGTCTACGTCAATGCCGGTATGGTCAATCATGTGGTGATCCTTGATGAAAGTTATGCGGGCTGCTTGTGCCTGCGGTACGCCACCACCAACATCGCGATTCCTATTGGCACCAGCGGCGCGGACAGGATTTGTCCCATGGTCAGCCAATCAAACGCGACGAAGCCCAGTTGCACATCGGGTTGGCGGAAGAATTCGACAAAGAAACGGTAACTGCCGAAGCAGATCAGAAACAAACTCGACACCGCCATGGTGGGGCGCGGCTTGCGCGAATACAGCCAGATGATCGTGAAGATGACTAAGCCGCCGAGAAACGCTTGATACAATTGCGACGGATGGCGCGGCAACTGATCCGGTGCGTTTTGGAATACCATGCCCCAGGGCACGTCGGTGACGCGGCCCCATAATTCGCCGTTGATAAAGTTGCCGATACGCCCGGCGCCGTAGCCCAGCGGCACCAGTGGTGCGACGAAATCCGCGACCTGAAAAAATGTGCGCTGCGTGCGGCGCGCAAACACCACCATGCCGACGATTACGCCCAGCAAACCGCCGTGAAACGACATGCCCCCTTGCCAGATTTTGAAAATGTTCAGCGGCTGTGAAATGTAATTGCTCAGATCGTAAAACAGCACATAACCGAAGCGTCCGCCCAAAATTACACCGAGCGCACCGTAGAATAATAAGTCGCCGACTTCGTCCACTTTCCAGCCGGAGTCGGGTTGTTTGGCGCGCAGCGAGCCCAGCCAATAAAAAGACAGAAACGCAACCAAATACATCAGGCCATACCAATGCACTTGCAGCGGGCCGAGACTGATTGCAACCGGGTTAATATCGGGGTGAGTTAGCATGGTGCGGAATGTTAGCACGTCGAATGCAAGGCGAGTGTAGCTTGGTCGAGCAACGATGAGTTTGGGTAAAACGCGACCGTAGGTCTTGGTGTATTCATGCTGGATCTTCGTTCTGACACACATAGGCGAAGCTAAGAATCAGTGCGCAATACGAAGCTCACTCTAAGTCGCGCTGGCGAGTCTTTGCAGAGGCATTCTCACCTTGGCATGGTGGCCCCAACTAAACTATGCACGTGTGATCTGATGCCTGAATAAATTCTTTATTGTTCACAAATTACTCGCTATTATTCAACACATGATAAAAGCCGGACACTCAAGCCTTGCTGAGGAAGTGCGCGAACGTGTGCTTATCGCAACGCGGGCACGCTTCGGCCAGTATGGTTAC
Source organism: Gammaproteobacteria bacterium (assembly GCA_031363085.1). Classification (GTDB taxonomy): domain Bacteria; phylum Pseudomonadota; class Gammaproteobacteria; order SG8-11; family SG8-11; genus UBA6921. The sequence goes on along the minus strand of JANLTU010000004.1, from coordinate 5,397 downwards.
AACAAAACCACCATGGCCGAGATCGCCAAGGACTGTGATATGTCGGCAGCGAATCTGTATCGGTTTTTCGAAGACAAGCAAGCGATCGGCGCAGCGCTTGCGTGTCAAACGCTTGCGGAAAAAGAGCGCCGTCTGCGTGACGTCATAGTGCAGCCGGGGCTGAGCGCCACTCAGCGGCTGGAAGCATTTGTGCGCGCCTTATTCCGCTTCACTTACGAGCAATTTCACGATAAACCGCGCATCGGCGAATTGGTCGAAATGATCTCACGCGAGCGCGCAGATATTATCGGTCAGCACAAAGAAGTGACGCGCTCGTTACTGGCGACGGTTTTGGCGCAAGGAAATGCTTCCGGAGAGTTCGACGTACGCGACCCATCAGCCAGCGCCGAAACCGTGATTGTGGCGACCACAATATTTTGTGTGCCGTATTTCCTTCATTGGTATACCAGGGAGCAATTCGAGCAATTGTTTAAGCAAATGATGGAGCTCATCGTGCGCGGTCTGGAGAAGCGCTGAATTTTTTGGCTAAGATGTGAATATTTTATTTATTGTTCACTATTTAGTTGTGAGAGGGTGGCGGCAGTTGGAAGGTTAGTTATCAGTTTCATGGGTGGTCATATTTCGAAGGTCGCGAGGAACGTGTCATGAACAAAGCAACAAACTGGTTAAAGTGGTACGCGGAATTTATTTTGCGTTGGCGCAGTTTAGTCATGCTGGCCATTTTGGGCGTGACCGTATTTCTTGGTATGCAGATGACTAGCCTGAAAATCGACATGGACCCGGATATCTGGGCACCGCAGTCGCATCCCTACGTCAAAGCCACCAAGTTGCTCGAAAGCGTATTCGGTGGTCGCAATTTTACCATGATCGGCATCGCACCCAAGGAAGGGGATATTTATCAGCCCGCAATCCTGGCGAAAATTCAGCGCATTCAAGCGGGGATCGAGGCGATTCCGGAAGCTATCCGGCACAACATCAACAGTCTCGCCGCGCGCCAAGCCAAAGAAATCAAGGGCACGGCTGAGGGCATGCAGGTGCGCGGTCTGCTGGATACGATGCCGCGCTCTGCCGAAGATATCGCGCGCTTGAAAGCGGCGGTGGCATCCAACCCGATTTACATCAACGCGCTGGCCTCGCAAGACGGCAAGACCGCCGCCGTGATTGCCGATTTTAAAATCAACAAAGACAACCCCAGTTACAGCGCCCTGTATACCGCGATCCGTAAGGTCACCGATCCGGAACGCGACGCCACGGTGGACATTTACCTTGGCGGAGTTCCGATCGACTTGGCTTGGTTTGAATTTCACATGATGAAAATGCCGATGTGGTTTGGCATCGCGCTGCTGATCATCATGGCGATCCAATATTGGTCGTTCCGCAGCTTTCAGGGCATGTTGTTACCGGTGGTCACGGCACTCATGAGCGTGATCTGGGGGCTGGGTCTGATGGGTTTGTTCAACGTGCATATGGATGGGATGAATACCACCACGCCGATTTTGATCATGGCGGTTGCGGCGGGTCACGCCATACAAATTCTCAAGCGCTATTACGAAGAATATCACCGCCTCAAGGTGCTGCCCGCGCACGGGCTTTCCGACAAACAAATCAGTAAAGCGGCGGTGATTGAATCGTTGGTGCGCGTGGGCCCGGCCATGATTACGGCGGGCTTGATCGCCGCCATCACTTTTTACTCCCTGGCGACCGCCGGGATTTCCGTGGTGCGCCATTTTGGTGTGTTTGCCGGTAGCGGCATTCTCGGCGCGCTGATTCTGGAAATGAGCTTGATTCCGGTCTTGCGCACGTGGCTACCTGCGCCCAAAAGAATCGAGGTCGAGCGCGAGCAGCGCGCCGGTATTCTTGATCGCACGCTCAATAGTCTCGCAAGCAATCTCGTCGGTGGCCGGGCACCGTGGATCTTAGGCATTGCGCTGGCGCTGATCAGCGTCGCTTTTCTGGGTGTGCTCAAACTGCACACTGACAACAGCCTGAAACGTTACAACAACGCCGGCAGCGAAGTGCGCAGTGACGATGCCGTGTTGAACGAGCGCCTTGCAGGTACCGGATCGCTGTTTTTCCTGATCGAAGGCCAGGGCGTGGACAGCATTAAAGATCCCAAAATTTTACAAGGCATGGTCAAGTTACAAACGTTCCTCGAAAGTCAGCCGCAGGTCGGTAAAACGCAGTCGCTTGCAGATTTGATCAAGCGCATGAATCAAGCGGTCCATGCCGATGATCCGGCTTATTTTACTATCCCCGATCAACGTGACTTGATCGCACAGTATCTGTTGTTGTATTCGCTCTCCGGCGATCCGCAAGATTTCGATAGCTTCGTCGACAACGATTATCAAAAAGCGGTGATCTTCATTTACTTAAAAGACGACAGCACGGCATATGCCGAGTCTCTCTATAAGAGTGCGCAAGGCATCATCGCCAGCGAATTCCCGCCCGGCACCACCGTCCACTTCGGCGGCGGGTTAGCGCAAACCATTGCCATTAACGAAGTTCTCACCAGCGGAAAATTCCAGAACATGGCGCAAATGGCGCTAGTGGTATTTCTCCTGTCCAGCCTCGCCTTTCGTTCCTTGGTTGCTGGACTGTTTGTAGTGATGCCACTGCTGATTATTATCCTGGCGAACTTCGGGCTGATGGGTTGGTTAGGCGTGCCGCTCGACATGGGCACCGCGACCACAGCGGCCATGGCAATCGGTATCGGCGCCGATTACGAGCTTTATTTGTTATTCAGATTCCGCGAAGAGCTCGCGAAAAGCGCCGATCTGTTTGCCGCTACCCGCGACTCCCTGCTCACCTCCGGCAAAGCCATTCTGTTCGTGGCGCTTTCTGTCGCGGGCGGATACTCGGTATTGCTGGCGTCGGGCTTCGGTTTTTACACCCGTTTGGCGGTGATGGTGATGGCGACCATGCTGGTGAGCTCAGCGTCTGCTTTGCTGTTCCTGCGCGCCATGATGATGATCTTCAAGCCGCGTTTTGTTTTTGGCGAGCAACGTGATGTGCTGTTCAAACAAGCCTTGGCAATGCCGGGAGCCGGCAAATGAAAACATACATGCAATTAACATCCAGTGCGCTCGTGCTGCTTGCGAATATTCTGGTCGGGTCGACCGCTTGGTCGGCTGACCTGACCGCACAGGAAATCATGGAGAAAAATTTTTTCGTGACAAAAGTCAAGACCCTGCGTACCGAAGCGACCATGGTGCTCATCAATGACAAGGGTCAGACGCGCGAACGCCGCACCACCACCCTCGGGCAATTGCAAAAAAACGGCATCGACACGAACCTGATCGTGCAATTTCAGTCCCCGGCGGATATCAAAGGCACCGGGTTTTTGCAGCTCGAACATTCCAACGGCGACGACGATCTGTGGATCTACCTCCCGGCGCTCAAGAAAAGCCGGCGACTGGTGGCCAGCAACAAAAAAGACAGCTTCGTCGGATCGGATTTTTCCTACGGCGATATCCTGCTGCCCAAGGCCGATCTCTATCGTCATGCGCTGCTGCGTTCCGAGCCGGTCGATGGCCAGGACTGCTATGTCATCGAGTCGATTCCCAAGGATGACGCCGTCAAACAAAACAGCGGCTACAGCAAAAAGATAACCTGGGTGCGCAAGGACAACTTCTTGGAGAATAAGGTCGATTATTTTGACCTGACCGGGCGGCCGCTGAAGACCCAAACGGTGTCCGGCCATAAGCTGATGGAGCCGGAAAACCAACGCTGGATCGCGCAGCATCGCGAGATGCTGAATCACCAGACCGGCCACAAGACCACCTTCACATTCACCCACGCCGAAGTCGGCCATCCGGTGCCGGACGACTTCTTTACCACCCGCAGCGTCGAGCGAGAATGACACCCGGAGGTTTTTTACGCACGCTGTTGTTCATGGCGGCAGGAGTGAACGCGCGCGCCGATGCAGACGTGCCCACTGCAGCGCCCTTCATTCACCACGACCTGATATTTTGTAGGATCCGGGCTTGACCGGTGCAGGAATGAAAGTGGACGCTTAACTTCTTCAGCCATAACCGGCAATGCGGTCTATTCCTTGGGCAGAAATCACTGAACCTTAATTCGGGTCACCACCACCTACGCGCAACGCGAACAGATTGACGCTGCCCATGCGGACCAGTTGTTCCAATGTATCAAGGACAATATCGCCGCAACATCGGTGAAAAAAGTCACTGACCTGCCCGCACCGCGCGAACACACTGACGCAGGTGAATCGTGGTGACTGTTGCGCGCTGCGACCGGCGTCATTACCCATTCTCTTGGTCAAACTCGCAATCATGTCACCACGACCTATGGACAGCAGCAGCAACGACAATGAGCAACTGGGCAGGCTGCTCATGCAAACGGCAGCGGGCGACGAGCGCGCCTTCGAGCAGTTGTACCAACAAACCCATCGCCGCGTGTATGCTTATTTGATGCGTACGCTGAGCAACTCAAGTTTCGTGGACGACGTGCTGGTGGAAACCTACACCGAGGTGTGGAACAGCGCGGCGCGATTCAAAGGTGACGCCAAAGTCACATCGTGGATCATCGGTATTGCGCGCAATTTGGCGATGAACCGTTTGCGCAAAGACAGACGCCACGAGGATATTTCCGATTATCCCGATCTTGCCCTGACCCCGCCGGATCCCTTGGAGGCTGACGACGCGCGACGCTTGACGCACCAAGCCATGGCCAAACTGACCTTGCAGCAACGCGAGATTCTGGGACTGGTGCTGCTGCCTGAAATGAACTACCCGGATATCGCCGGCTTGCTGGACATTCCGGTGAATACTGTCAAGACGCGCGTGTTCTATGCGAAGGAGGCGCTCAAGAAACAGTTGCTCAGCATGGGAGTAACCGCACATGACATCTGACCTCGACGCTCAAGAACCGAACCGCTTGCGTGAACATCTGCCCGCCTATGTGAACGGCACGGCATCGGCGGCGGAACGCAAAGCCATCGACGCCGCGCTCAAGAACGACCCGCAGTTGCGGCGCGAGTTAAAGGAATTTCAGGACATCGCAACTTCATTCGCGCAACGCGAACCGATCAGCGCGGCCCATGCGGACCAGTTGTTCCAACGCATCAAAGGCAATATCGCCGCGACGGCTGTGAAAAAAGTCGCTGACGTACCCGCACCGCACCAACACACTGGCACAGGTAAATCGTGGTGGGCATGGCTGTTCGGCGATCCGCGTCTTGCCTGGGGAGTAGTGCTCGCGCAGTTTGCGGTAATCGCAGTGTTGGCAGGAGTAAATTTCGACCCACAGCAAAAAACCTACGACACGCTATCCGCGCAACCGGCGACGCACACAACGGGAGTCCGATTGAATCTCGTGTTTGCTGCGGACGCCACGCAGGACGATGTAAATCGCACCCTGCGACAGTTCGGACTGCGT
>JANLTU010000219.1:0-7584 GCA_031363085.1 Gammaproteobacteria bacterium | reverse complement strand
GCCCGTACGTTCGAGATCATTGTCCGCATCAAAATAGGTATATTTTGCCTCAAGAACACTGCCCACGTTGATCGGCGTTATGGTGTTGCCGGGGCTGAGCTGGGCCTGAACATTTCGCGCCACCGGGGGGCTGTTCTTGATAGTCATCGGACTCGAACTCACGGCCAAACCGGGCGACTCACCCTGGAGGGCCACGGGGGTCACTTCAAATACGAGGTTCGTGCCGCTGTCGGCGACGCTGATTTGGTAGCTCCGGCCAGTGGCATTGGCGATGGGGGTGGAGCTGGAGGTGCCGCTGCGTAGCCAGCGGTAAGTACTTTTGCCTTCAGAATTCAGATCAAGGTCGCTGTAGTTGTAGCTGGCATTCAGGACATCTCCCACCAAGGCACTGACGGCGCTAGTGCCGTTAACATTAACCACCACGTTGCTGACTTGCGGGGCGCTGTTCACGACCGTAATCGCTTTGGACTCCACCGCCAACCCCGGGCTGGTGCCCTTACCTGACTTAGGAGTCACCTGGACCGTCACTGCTTTGCCGGAGTCCGCCGGAGTGAGAATATATTCCAGCTTGGTTGCGCCCATGATGTCGCTGCCGTTACGCCATTGGATGGTGCTGCCGCCCAGCGCTTCAGGATCACCGTCGACATCGAAATAGATGTAGCTGGCAGTGAGTTTGCTGCCGACGATGGCGGGCGTGGCACTCGCTTTGATTTGAACGTTCTGCGCCACCGGGTTGGAATTAACAGCATCCACGACCAAGACCGCTTGCGAGCGTACCGCTGCCCCCTGTTCGATCCCGCGACTCGCAAGTGGTGTGACTTCGGCCACCAAGGAACGACCGATGTCCGCAGACGTCACGGTATAGGTGCTGCTGATCTCATTCGGAATTGGAGTTTCGTCGGTGGACTCAGCGGCACGTCGCAACCAACGTATCCCCGCTATTGCAGTGGGATCATCATCCACATCGTGGTACTTAAATTTAACGCTAAGTTGGTTGCCGGCCGTGATCTGGAGAATAGATGTGGCGCCCACCAGCGGAGCATCGATGGTTACGCCCGTTACCGTGGGCGCGCTGTTGGCAATCACACGCTCCTCCGAGGCTACGCTCACCCCCGGCGATTTGCCGCTGGCTGCGGCGGGGGTGACGCGGAATTGCAGTTTCTTGCCGGAGTCTTCGGCCACCACGAGGTAGTTGGTTTGATTCGCGCCGTCAATCGGCTGGCCATCGCGCAGCCAAGCCAGCAACGTGCCGCTTTGTTCGTCGCCGTCGGTGTCGAGGTAACGGTAGCCGCCTTGCAGCGTGGCGCCGACATGCGCGGGGTTCTGGGCGATCACCGTGACTTCTTTCGCCAGCGGTGCGGTGTTGCTGCCGACCTCTTGCGCCGCGCCGCTGCAACCACCCAAGGCCACTACTGTGAGGAAACTGCCCAGTAATCCTACGCCGCGTAATAATGTCATGCTTGCCTCCTCCCTGGCGATGCGTGCACGGCGCACGCTGCGTTGCGCCGACAGCTATCGTTTCGATGTGTGGTTTTTGGATGTGTAACTTTGTGGCAGATTCTATGTCGGCGGGTGGGCAGTGTCTAGCCGCAGCGCATGGGATAGTAGTCCCATGCGAGTTTTGAGCGTGCCTCGACCGTTTATCCAGGCTAAATCAAAGCCGTCCGCGCTAACCTGCGCCACTCCCCCCACCACTACAATTCCCACCGCAACCCCAGCGCGACATTGTAGTCCGACCAATAGGCTTTCCCACGCGTGGTCTCATAGTGCACAAAGGCAGTCTTGCCGCCGGGCACGATCAACGACGCGCCCAGTCCCACGGCGCTGTAATCGCGGTCGGGGGTGTCGGACTTGAACGCAAACGTGGTTTGCGTTTGGTCGGCGACAAAGTTGCCTTTAATCACCGTGGCGCTGTCGTTGAAACCGTGATTCCACGCCACGCTGCATTGCGGCACCACCACGCCCCAAGGGAAACTCAGCGCGTAACTCAATTGCGTGCCAAGCGACGCCACGGAAGTCTGCGTGGACTGTTTCTGGATCGCGACATTGAGCCCGGCCGCGCCGGTTTCGCGATAGGCGTCGAGCGTGGAATTCAAGTAGTCCAGGCGCGCGGAGAGATTCGCGGTGAAGGCGCCGCGCACGAACACTTCCGCGCCACCGCCCAGACTGGCGGCCAACAACGCGCTGTTGGATTTTCCGCTGGCCTTTTCGTGTACCGGCGGATTGGCTCCTGCGGTGTAGTCGATGTTGCGCGTGGTTTTGAATTGATGCGTGTTATACGCCAGCACCGCTTCGAGATAGGTTTTGTCGGAGACATAGTAGCTGCCATAGCCGGTGAGGCTGACGCCGCGCACGTCCAGGTTGCCGCCGTCTTTATCAAAGTCCACCGCCGACTTCGCAAGGCCCACGGCCGCGCCCCCCACCAGAGTGTTGCTAAAGCGATAATCGGCGCCGCCTCAGGCCGTAGCTGGCATGTTTAAAGCCGTCTTCATTGCTGCTGGCGCTGCGCTCACCGCCGCTGACGCTGAGAAACACGCCCAAGTTGCTGCGCGCAAGCGGGGATTCCAGCGTGCTGCCGGGTTGTTCGGCGGCCGATAACACCGGGCGGTTTTGATAACGCAACGGCACCGCGCTACGCTCCGGCACACCCCGCAGCAAGGCGGCGGCCGACAACGCCTTGCCCCTCTGCACAAAACTTAAGCCCGCCACCGAAACACCCGGCGCGCCTTGCCGCAAGGCCACCAGCCGACCCCCCACGTTACGCAGTTGCTGGGTGGCGAGCATGGTGCCGGCGGAAGCCTGCGCGGACACTTCTTCGGGCGCCAATTGTTCGAGGATCTTGGCGCGCTGCTCGGGTTTTGCGGTGGCTAATTCGTTGCAGCGTTGCTTTAACTCGCTGCTGACATTGGACGCTGCGCCGGCGCAGATGTTTTCCAACGCACTTGCTACCGAGCTGCTGGCGGGCGTGGTGGCCGTCTGTGTGGAGAGGTCCACAGTGCCGACGATGAGGGTGACGGTGCCGCTGGCCGGGCTACCGGTAGCGGGGGTGACGGTGTAGGTAAAGCTGTCTTCGTCGACGTAGTCCGTAGCGGGGGTGTAGGTCACGGACAGGGCGCCCTTGGCATCGGGCTAGGCGCTGCCATGCGTGGGGTTGGTACCGACGCTCAGTGTGAGCGTGGCTTCAACCGGAATATCGCCAATGCTAGGGGTCAGGTCAATGTTGGTAGTTTGGTTGGTCGGGATACGGATGCTCACATCCTCAGCGGTCAGCGCGTGGGCGCTGGCGCTGAGCAGTGTGGCGCAGCTCAACAGGACTAATGCGATCCAGTGGTGTGCGGTCCTGTTCCCGGTGATTTCAACGCGCGACGTGCGCGCAGAACTTCCTGCGTAATTCTCCATCATCCTTCTCCTCGAACATCTCCGATATTTTTTATCGCACAGACACACTATATGTCACGCTAAGGCCCCTAACACCCAAAAACCACGCTAACCAAATTAATCAATTCAACATCTACATCGCGCGCTGGGCGGGTTCGCTGAAGGGTGGCGGCTCGCAACCTTACCTACAAAGCGCAACGCCCACCGACGCGCACGAATCGATGATTTGCGTTACAAGCCGAACCCGACGACGGTGACCGGAAAGCTCGCCGTAACCGCGCAATCCGCGGTAATCGCTGCGGTGGTGTAGATGTTGCCCGCCAACGTACCGCCACAGCCGCTAACACTCGCCGTGTAACCGGCACTGGGCTTCACCGTAAAACTGCGGGTCGTGCCATGATTCACCGTGGAATTACCCGGACTGATACTGCCACTGACAGTCACGGTGTAGGTGGTGGGGACCGACGTGGGCGGTGGTCCGGTGGTCGTGGGTGCAATCGCCGCCAGGGTGGTGGCGCTGATTTCTTCTGTGACTGGACTGATGCCGTCGGGCGTGATGGCTTCGATGCGGTAGTAATAGGTGGTGTTGTCGAGCAAGCCGGTGTGGGTATAGCTCGGGGTGGGCGGGGGTATGCCAGTACACGCGATACCCCAGCGCGCCGTCCACTGGCTTCCACGTCAGGGTGATTTGTCGTTTGGCGGCCTGCGCGCTGAACTGGCTCGGCGTCGGCGGCAGCGGGCCTAAGGGTGTGGCGGAGATCTGTGCGGAGCTTGCGCTTTCCACGCCTGCGCGTAAGGCGCTGACGGCGTAGTTCACCGCGACGCCGCCGATCAATGGTTGGTGTATGTAGGGCGGTTTGACATTAGCGATGACGGTGACGGCGGCACCGGTGTCCCAGTACACGTTGTATTGGCTGGCGCCGGGGACCAAGTCCCAGGTGAGGGTAATTTGTTCGTTGCTCGCAGCGGCGGTGACGTTGCCGGGTGCGGGGGCGTGCGGCTTGGCGGTGACTTCGGCGGAGAGCAGGCTGGGGCCTTGGCTGTTGAGTGCGGCGATGCGGTAATAGTGGCGGGTGCTGTTGGTCAAGTCGCTGTGGGTGTAGTTGGGGGCGATGACGTCGAGGTGGGCGTCGGCCAGGGAGACTTGGCCGGTGTTGTTCCAGTAAATCGCATAGGCGGTGGCGTCGCTGACGGCCGGCCAGCTTATTTGGGCGGTGCGCTTTCGCCGGCCGCCGTCACGGCGGTGAACAGGTACACGTTGTAAGCGGTGGCGCCGGGGATGCTCGGCCAGCTCAGGGTAGCCGCGCTGTCGGCGGCGCTGGCAGACAGGCCGTAGGCTTTGAGTGTAGTGGGCTCTCCACTGGCTTCCGGGGAGGAATTTTTGCTACAGCCCGCAGCGATCAAACTCAGCAACAGTGCAGCGACGGAAACCCAAAAGCGTGATGTCGACATAAGGTCACTTCCCTGTGGGAGTGGCAGCGATGAACACTTCACCGCTGGAATTTTCGGTTTCGCTCCGAATTCTAGGTCCGTGACTGCAAGCTGTCCAGTCTCTATGGGATTAATATCCTATAGACTTTTGCACCCCTTAACTCCAATTCCCGACCAACTCCGGCGCGATATTGTACTCCGACATAGTTGGTGTCGAGTTGAGCAGTGCCGCCACACTGGAAGGTGGCGCTTAGCTCAGGACAGGCGCAGCGCTGATCAGGCTGTCGATGTAAATTTCAGGGGGCCGGCCACACATAGCGGCAATTCGGCGCCGAACCGCCGGCGGGGTCTGATTTGTCCACCTGCTGCGCATTTACTGCGCCCAAGTATTCATAGAAGCGTCGGGCCGGGCCGTTTGCCTCCATGACCCACAGGTAGATGCAGGATTGCGGATAGTGTGTTTTTAGCCAGTCCGTCGCCTGCTTCATCAAGGCGGTGCCGATGCCCGAGCGCTTGCTCGCGTGCGCCACATGTAAATTGTCAATATAGGAGCCCCACACGGAATCTTCGTTGCCAAATGCGCAGATGAAGCCCAGCAGCTTCACGCCTTCTTCAGCCACGCAGACAAATTGATCGGCACGCGCTTGCGCCAAGCGCTCGCGCCACATCTGACGACGGTTCGAAAGCACATCGCCGTCCAGGAACGCATCGGGCATCATGCCACGATAGGTTTGTCGCCAACTGTTAGCATGCAGCCTTGCGATGCGCTCAGCATCGCTTGCTTGCGCTGCGCGGAATTTCACAATCCGGCCTCCCGCATATGCACTTTCCACCCTCATCCGGTTCCGATGACACCATGAATGCTCAGTCTTCGGCCGCAGGACGTTGACTGATTTTTTTCGCCCAATGATTCAGCTTGGGGTAGTCCAATAAATTGATGTCGGCCATATCCTCTAACACCCGGCACCATGGATACAGTGCGATATCGGCAATCGAATACGCGCCACACAGATACTCGCGCCCATGCAGCTCACGATCCATCAGCGCGCAAAATTGCGCCACTTTATGCTTGTAACGTTGCAGATGGACTTCGGCAATTTCATCCGATGCCTTCAGCAGGTAGTGAAATAACTCACCCATGGTCGGCCCCATATTGGCCACCTCGAACATCAACCACTTCATGACTTGGCTGCGCTCTGTAATTTCAGCCGGCAATAAACATCCGGATTTTTCTGCCAGGTAATACAGGATTGCGCCGGATTCAAACAGCATGGCGCCATTGTCTTCATCCAGAATTGCCGGGACCGTGCCGTTGGGGCTTATCGTCAGAAAATCATCGGCAAAGTTTCCGTCGCCGTGCCCTTCAATATTTTTTACCCGAAACGGCAATCCGGTTTCATTCAGCAGCATGGAAATCTTGCGGATATTCGGGCTGGCGCTCAGCAAACGATAGAACACAATCATCAGTAGTTCACGCGGCCAGTCAACGCGCCGTCAATTACGATATTCGAACCGGTGGTAAATGATGCTGCCGGTGAGGCCAAAAACACCGCTGTTTGGGCGATTTCTTGCGGGCGCGCCATGCGGCCCATCGGGTTGCGCTTCAGATACAGCTCGTAAACCTCCGGCAGATGCTGCTGCGCGTTGGCCCAGAAGCCGCCTGCAACATACACGGTGCCGGGCGAAATCACATTCGCGCGCACCTGCTTGGGGGCCAGGCGGCGCGCCACGCCCTTGGTGTACTGGATCAACGCCGCTTTCATCGCACCATAGGCGCTTTCGCTGTCGGTCTCGGCCGCCAGCACGCTCGACAATACCACCAGCGCAGCGTCGCCGGTTTTTTCTGCGGCCTGTTCGAGCAACGGCGTTGCGGCTTCGACCGCGCGCACCACGCCCATCAGATCGACGTCGAAACTTTTTTTCCAATCCTCCTCGCTGTTGGTAATCGCGAAGGCGCTGGGATTCGCGATTAAAATGTCAATACCACCCAGGCGTCGGCCTGCTTCGACGATCCAGGCGCGCAATGCGTTGCCGTCGCCGACATCCACACAACTTCCGAAGGCGCTAACGCCGCGCTGTTGCAGCGCTGTTGCAGTGGCGGCGACTTGCGCTGCGTTGCGGGCACAAAACGCAAGGTTGACCCCTGCGTCAGCCAACGCCTCCGCAATCGCGCGGCCGATGCCACGTGTTGCTCCGGTAATCACAGCGTTTTTTCCACGCAGACCTAAATCCATGATGTTTCTCCCCGCCAGACAGCGATTAATTGAAGTACCTGCGTGCTACGATAAGTTTCTGCGCATCGGTCAACAATGGCCGTGCGTCCCGATTAATTGTCTCAACGTCCACACGGCGAATCATGGATCCACTCACTGACCTGCTCCCGGCGATGCGCGTGCACAGCGCCGTGTATACGCGCGTTGAAGCCCGCGCGCCGTGGGGCATCGATTTCATTCCGTATCACCATGTCAAGTTCGGCATCGTGCTGCACGGCAGCGGCTGGATTAACGTCGCCGATGACCCCACCCCGGTGGCGCTGCGCGCCGGCGATTGTTATCTGCTGCCACGCGGCTGCGCGTTTACCTTGCGCGACCAGCTCGATTCACCCACGCGAAATTTCGAAGAGCTTTTGAGTCAGATCGAAGGGCGCACGTTACGTTACGGCGGCGGTGGCGAGCACACCACCAACATCGGCGGGCGGTTTATTTTTTCCGGGCCGCGCTATCCGGCGCAGCTGGATGTATTACCCGAGCAGGTGCATTTCAAGGTGACGGAAGG
>JANLTU010000202.1:0-33197 GCA_031363085.1 Gammaproteobacteria bacterium | reverse complement strand
ATCTTCTGATACCAGCTTCAGCGTGTAGCGGAAGGGCAAGGAAATTCCCTCTTTGCCTGTAATTTTCGCGAGTTTGAATTTCGTCGCCGTGCCTTCAACTGCAAAGGTGAAGTTTGCTATGTTGCCGCTGAGTTTGGCCATATTCCGTTATCCTTTTGCGTGTGTAGTCCGTACCCGAATAAATGCTGCGGCAGCTACCGCAGCATTTCCAGCCACGGGCCGGTTTTGTCAGCCGTCAACACATACGTGGCTTGGCTCATCCGTACAACATTGAGTGGCAGCACGACGGGACGGTCGGTGCGCATCGCGCGTTCCTGTGACTCGTGCAACAATGAGCCGTCGCGCATCGCTACCACCCAGTCGCGGCGCATAGGCCGGTCCGCACGTGCCTGAAAGGCAACCGCTGTATCTGTGGGTACATCCGCAATCGCGCGCAGTCGCTGCACTTCCGAGGTCGGCTTGTCTGTGGCTTTTGCCGGAAAATGGGTGTCGACGATCACCAGTTGTTTCAAGTCAGCCGAGGCCGAGGCCACAAACGAGACATGCGATGTCCCCTTGTCGTCAACATACGCTCCGGGTTCCGAGCCGGGGAGCGCGTAAACCTTTGGCACAATGAGTACTCGCAGATCATCCGTGCTGTTATCGATGTCGTACAAGTGCACACCGACTCCACCCGATTGTGATTCGAGCAACACCACTTTGCGGGCGGAACCCAGTTTTTTCGGGGCAAGAAAACTGCGGGCGGCGACGGGGGTGAAGTCGAGCTTCCAGGAACGCAGCCATTCCACCTTGGCGGGTACCCGCCATTCGAGTTTGCCATCCACCGGGTCCTTTGGAGACATGAGGCGTAAGATGCGTAGTGCGTTTTCTGTCTTGCTGAGTACAGCAACATCCACATCAACATCCATGATGCCCTTTGATGTTTCAAGTGCCGGACTCACAACCATCGCACCACCCTCGCCCAAACCCGCGTGCAATGGTGGGTGATCCGCTGAATAACTGAAATAGAGGTCGTTGCCATGTCGCCACCCTGTCCATGGCCAAAATGATGTCGTGCTGGTGTAATTGGCCCATGGCGTGAGCACCTGCTGAACGTCTGGAGGTATCGATGTGATAACACGTCTCGATAAGATGCCTACTTCCCCCAGATCTGGGCGTTCCTCAAGAAAAGTAAAATGCACCAATTCAGCTTGAGTCGGAGACATCGGGTTTACCCAACCCACCCAGAGACCCACACTGATGAGTCCAAAATCAATTCCCAATGAAGCGATGCCCATATCGATCTCCTGTTCCATTGTGGTGGCTACGAATGCGAATTCTTCGTGCCGTCTTTATCGAGCGCTGTCTTGTCCCAACCCCGCAAACGCAGAATACAAAACCCGCACCAGCGGCGTTCGGCGGAAAAGTTGTACGACATCGTACAGTTGTGGTCATCCTTGTCATGCATGTTCGGTGCGGGACCACCGATGTTATAACCGTCGGGTGCATGTGGCATAAACAGGTGGTGGCCGATTTCATGCGCCGTAGTTTGTTGCAGTGTGTTTGAATTCCCAGGACCGGAATAGGCATCAGCCTTCGCACACGTGATGAACGCCGCACGCTGGCGCGTCGCCGACGGCAAATCTGCGGCATAACCGTTCAGATTGCCGCCTTCGCCGATGTTATGAACCCCAACGAACTGGCACATCGTCACACCGTCGATATGGGGTAATTGCGTGTTGCAAACAGCCTTAAGAATGGCAAAGCCCCACTTATTACTACAGAGCTTCACGTATTTATCCACCGCGTTAAAGTCATCTCCACTTCCGGCCAGCCAAGTGTTAAATTGCGCCAACGAAAGCCCTAATGCTCCGCGCAAAGTCGTCTTGAAATCATCGTAGCTGCGATAGGTGACGCAACAATCCCCTGTTGCATGTTGATCCACAGTGGGGTCGACCGCCGATTGAGCAAAAACATCAAAACCTGCGACACATGCAGCTACTGCCCCGTTGTACGTCGCGGCATCCATGAACTCGATATTTTTGTACTGCACGTCAAGATTTACGTAGGCTTTCTCGTAATACGCCTGCACTGCTGCTACTGGAATATTCATCGCGAAGTTCTTTTTCTTCACATAGCGGCTGACGGTATGTTTGCGCCATATCTGGAAGTGACCGGTCTCCCCCTTGGAGACCTTTTTGCCTTTGAGGTCTTCTTCAATATCAACGGGGATTTTACCGTCCAGGGCTTTCGGTGCGGCGACATAACATGCGATCTTGTAGCCATCACCCGCCATGCGCGATGGCTGGAACAACACACCGGTCATCGACGCCAGCTTGCCCTTGCGCCACGGCAACGAAAACGCCGACCACGTGCGCGTCGACGCGGCCTCAACCTTGAATGGGAATTTCGCATCCTCCAACGCATCGGCGGCGCCATATCCCGCCTGTGCTGGAAACACCGCATCCGTCTTGCCGTCCCCGGTGCGTTTACCACCGTGAAGCCTGTGGCAGTTGTCTCCCTGCGGCCTGGTCTTTTTTACATCGTAGTTCAACGCCTGCGTAACAAAGTGTCCGGGCTCGACGTCAAGCTTCGAGGTGTCTTCAGAAACATCTTCCCAGTCCCACAAACATTTCACGTTACCCAGCGCCAATGGAGAAAACGCTGCAATTCCGCTTGAGGTGCGGGTTTTCAATTTGGCGAATACCGGGATCAGCGGACCCTGTTCCCACTGTTCTTCATGCAGGTCAAACGCCGCATTGCTGTACATTTCATTGCTGTCGGTTTTAAACAGGTTGCCAATGATCTCGACTTTTCGAGTTACGCCGAGTGTTGGGAGCGTTCCGCCCAGTGTGTCATAGAGATCACGATGGCTCCCATGGCGCAGCGCTGCCGCAGGCTTGTCCTTCGGCAAAGTTTCACGCGCACCCAATTCCAAGGCGACTTCGTGGATCATTACGTTGAACCGCGTTTCCACCGCCGGGGAAATACACTCACCGGCTCCTTCCACTATGACTTTCAATGTATAGGGAGAATGCTCGGAGGTCAGATAGCCGTCTGGAAAATCCGCGTTTGCCGCAACCTTTCCGGTCCACTCATCCACATCGTTGAACTTCAATGTGTTCGTCCCTTGCTTCAGCTCGGCTGAAGTGAGTACGCGCTCCCACACGGGGGTATCGCTTAGGAAACGAAACAATTGCAACTTTCCTTTGCTGATTACGGTTTGCGGGTCGCTAATCTCACAGGAAATCTTCACCGGATCGGTGCGCGCTTCGTCAAGCTGCCACGAAGTTTCATCGAGTTGGGGGCCGGGTGCGAAACAAAAATCACCAGCGTCAGCTTCCTTTTTGTCTGGAGGTACACCGGCTTTCACTGCGCATGAAACACTGGTTTTGGCGCCAGCGACCAACATCAGCTTCATTACGCCGTATTTTTTCTTGTCTACCTCGCTCTTTAAAATAATTGTTGCACCCGTAGCTGCCGCGACTGGTTCTTCAACTGTCGGCTGCACACTGGGGCGCGCCCTGTCTTCCACGCGCTTCGCGCGCTGATCGATGCGCCGCAATTCCGCCAAGTGCGTACGCACTTGCGTGTCGTTCAACGGCCCGATAGCCCGGCAGTCATATTCCGGGTGCGCAGCGAGCAGTTCGCGCAGCCGCATGCGCTCGGTGCTTGGGCCACTCAGCCGGGACCACCAGGCGTCGTCGTCATTGAGCGCGTTAAACTCATCGTCAAACGGGTGGCTCATCGCGCCCTCCGATGGACCTGGTCGAATTGCATGCAGTCATCGCGCGGCACCGCGAAAGTGAAATTTTGAGTACTGCGAAGTGTGGTCATCGTCTTCTTCCATGAAGTCTGTGTCCGGCGGCTGCTTCTGTTGAGTGGGCAGACCGGTGTCCGGTGCGTGGGGTCGCAGCTATATTTATTGCGGTGTGTAGTAAAAGTCAAATCCGATGAATGGACGAAGCTTAAGCGCGCTCGTGCCGAGGTGATGGTGTCTGCTGTCGGTGCGGGGAACAGCAGCGCATCGCGTTTAATACCGCAGAAGGTTTTTAGCCGCCGTGCCGGAAGCACTGCAAGTCGCAGGCGGCGCAAATTTTTCCAGGTTGCGTCAGGGTCTCGCCATGGGCAACGGCGGCCGTGTAAACTCGGCGTCGCTGCTGCACAGGGAACCCTGCGATGACGATTCGATGTTTTTACCCAAGCAAATTCCGCTGGCTGTTGGCGTGGTGTGCGTTGTGCGCCAGTGCCGCTGTGCCGGCCATGGAGGTCACCGGTCTCTTCGAGGCGGAAGTCCCCGTGGTTGGGCAAGACCTTGCGGTGCGGCAGGACGCCATGCGCGCGGCCTTGGCCGAAGTGCTGGTCAAGGTGTCGGGCAACCGGTCCGTGGGTACCTTGCCGGGAGTCGCCGAGCTTACCAATGCCGCGCCGCAATACGTGCAGCAATTTGTGTATCGCAATGCTGCGCCGCCGCCGGGACCGCGCAGCACGCTATTGCAACCGCCGGCGCGCACCTTGTGGGTACGCTTTGATCGCGACGCGCTGATTCGCCTGTTACGCTCAAGTGGCGTTGCGATCTGGGGTAACGCGCGCCCGTCGCTGTTGTTATGGATGTGGCTGGACGTGGGCGACCAAAACGAGCGCGTGGTGTTGGGTGTTGACAATAAGCCGGAATGGAAATTATTCGTCGACAACGTGGCCAAAGCGCGCGGCGTGCCGTTGGTGTTGCCGAAGCTCGACGCCGAAGATGTAAATGTGCAAACCGCCGATCTCTGGGGTGCATCGCCCGACGAGGTGAAACGTGCTTCGGCACGTTATCACGCCGAGGCGGTGTTGGTCGGCAAGGTCGAGATGCGCAACAACGCCTGGCTGAGCACTTGGTCTTTTTATGATCAGGAGAATTCCCAGGCGTGGACCACGCCGGGCGAAACGCGCGATGCCGCCGTGCTCAACGGCTTGCAGACAGCGATTGATGCGCTGGTCGCACGTTATAACGCCGCCAGTACCGCGACCGCCGAGGCCGGTCTGTCGCTGCAAGTCAATGACGTGCAGACTTTAGAAGAGTACGCGCGCGTGACCAAATATCTTGGCTCGCTGGCTTCGGTGGCGCGCCTGCAATTGCTGCGCGTGGAGGGTCTGAACTTGATATTTCGCATCGAAGTACAAGGTGGGGTGCAACGCCTGACTAGCGATATTCGCTTGGGCGCCACACTCACCCCGCTGCCTGCAGACGCCGCCGGCGGCGCGGATGCGCCCGTAGTGCGGTTTCGTTTTGTGCGATGAAGCTGCATCACCTGCCCAACCTGATTACGGCGCTGCGTATCGTTCTGGTGGTGCCGCTGGCGTGGTCTTTGTTGCAACATAATTTCGACATCGCGCTGCTGTTGGTGTTCGTGGCCGGCGCGTCGGATGCGCTGGACGGATTTCTCGCCAAGCACTACGGCTGGGCCAGCCGGCTTGGTTCAGTGCTCGACCCGCTGGCCGACAAATTACTCCTGGTCGTGACATTTCTTTCGCTCGGTTATCTGGCGCTGGTGCCGGCGTGGTTGGTGGTCGCGGTGCTGGCGCGCGATATCATTATCGTCAGTGGCGGTGTTGCCTATTATTTTTCCATCGGGCACTTTGATATGGCGCCAACGCTGGTCAGCAAGTTGAATACCCTGATGCAATTGGTGCTGGTGTTCGGAATCGTGCTTGCGCAGGTGTTCGATTTTCCGCGCATGTGGATGATCGAGATCGGCGGGTGGATCGTGCTTACGACCACGGCGCTGAGCGGCATCGACTACGTGTGGACCTGGGGGCGCAGCGCCGTGCGCGCGTCGAAAACACATGAGTGATTCGCAGCAATGGTTGTTGCTTGCCGGCGCGCTGCTGCTCGGCGTGTTGCTGTATTTGCTGGCGCCGATTTTGACGCCGTTTTTAATTGCTGCGGCGCTGGCCTATTTGGGCGATCCATTGGTCGACCGACTCGAAGCGCGGCGTTGGCCGCGCACGGCAGGCGTGGCGCTGGTGTTCGCGGTGTTGCTGGTGTTGTTGCTGGCGGGCATGTTGTTGCTGGTGCCGGTGCTTGAACACCAGATCAGTACCGTCGTCGCCAAGTGGCCGGCCTATGTGGATTGGATGCAGTTCACGCTGCTGCCGTGGCTGACCCGCACTGTCGGCATTGATGCCAGTAACTTGAATCTCACGCAATTCAAACAAACCTTGCTGGCGCATTGGCGAGACGCCGGCGGTTTCGCCACACTGTTGTTTTCATCAGCATCAAGTTCCGGTCTGGCGTTATTGGGCTGGCTCGCCAATCTGGTGCTGATCCCGGTGGTGACATTTTATCTGCTGCGTGATTGGGACGTACTGGTGGCGCACATTCGCGAATTGCTGCCGCGCAAAATCGAAGCCACGGTTGTGCGCATGGCCAGCCAAGCCGACGTCGTGTTGGGCGCGTTTCTGCGCGGACAATTGCTGGTGATGGCGACGCTGGCCGGCGTGTATACACTGGGTTTGTGGATCGTCGGCCTGGAGGTCGCATTGCTGATCGGGCTGATCGCGGGCTTGGTCAGCTTCGTGCCGTATCTTGGCTTTATTACCGGCATCGCGCTGGCGAGCATCGCCGCGTATCTGCAATTTCAGGAATGGACACCGCTTGCGTGGGTGGCGCTGGTGTTTGGTATCGGCCAGATGCTTGAAGGCATGCTGCTCACGCCGCTGTTGGTGGGCGACAAGATCGGCCTGCATCCGGTGGCGGTGATGTTCGCGGTGATGGCGGGCGGGCAGTTATTCGGTTTCGTCGGCGTGTTGCTGGCACTGCCGACGGCGGCCGTGATCATGGTGCTGCTGCGCGAAGTGCATCGCCGCTATTTGAACAGCACGCTATACACACCGTCAGCTTAAAATTCGCGCCGTGCCGCATCCACAGCTCACACTCGGTATCCGCCTCAACGACAGCGCGTCGTTTGCCAATTATTTTCCCGGTCGCAATGCCGAAGTGTTGAATCACCTGCGCGCCTGCGCGCACGGCGAAAACCATTTGCCGGTGTTGATCTGGGGTGGGCCGGGCAGTGGCAAAACGCATCTGCTGCATGCCGCTTGCCATGCCGCGACCGCGCGCGGCGAAGCTCCGGCGTATTTGCCGATGCGCGCCGCCGCACGCTGGTCGCCGGAGGTATTAGACGGATTGGAACGCTGCCCGCTGGTGTGCGTGGACGACGTCGATGCCCTCGCCGGGCAGGCGGTGTGGGAAGAGGCGCTGTTTCATCTTTACAATCGTGTGACCGAACAGGGTGCTCGCTTGGCGTTGTCCGCGTGTGCGCCGCCCGCCGAATTAAAATTGAAGTTACCCGACCTCACCTCACGCCTCGCCTGGGGTTTGGTGCTGCATCTTGAAGCGCTGGACGAAAATGACAAGCTTGTCGCCCTGCAACTGCGCGCGCAACAGCGTGGCTTCGAGTTGCCCAGCGAGGTCGCGCAATTTTTGCTGCGCCGTTGCCCGCGTGATACCGCCAGCTTGTTTGCCTTGCTCGACCACCTTGATCAAGCGTCGCTGGCGGCGCAACGCAAACTGACGATTCCGTTTGTGCGCGCACTTATTTGAGCTTGAGTCGCTGCGCGGTGTCGGCCAGGCGGTTGCCCAACACCCGGCATAATTTTTTCTCGTCGTCGCTCAGCGGCAGCTTGCCGTCCGGTCCGGCGTAGTGTGTCGCGCCATAGGGCGAGCCGCCGCTGGTGGTGGTTGAAAGTGTAACTTCGGTGTATGGCAATCCGACCAGCAGCATGCCGTGGTGCAGCAGCGGCGTGAACATCGACAGCAAGGTGCTTTCCTGTCCGCCATGCATGGTCGAGGTTGAGGTGAACACGGCGGCGGGTTTTCCCGCCAGCCCGCCGGACAACCACAGCGCACCGCTGCCATCGAGAAAATATTTCAGCGCTGCTGCCATGTTGCCGAAGCGCGTGGGACTGCCAAGCGCCAGACCAACGCAGTCGCGCAGATCGTCGAGCGTGGCATACGGCGGCCCCTGCGCCGGGATGCTGTCGTGCGTCGCTTCGCATACCGTCGACACCGCCGGAACCGTGCGCAAACGCGCCTGCATCCCCGGCACTTCTTCAACGCCGCGTGCGATCAGTTTGGCCATTGCGGCGGTCGCACCGGTACGGCTGTAATACAGCACCAAAATCTCGGGCATGGGTATCTCCACAGCGTGTGCAAATCGAGTCGGACTGCTTGCGCAGTGGCGCCATTATAGAGCTGTCGCGCTTTTATTCGGTGTTTGCAGCGCCCTAAAACTTCAAAGCATAAAACTCTTCCGGTGGCAGCACTCGGCGCGCTTACAGCGTGCTCGAATATTAGTTTTCTTCGTCGAGCTACATTAATTTTTCGTGTGCGCCTAAACAGGAAGGCTATTTGTGCCGCTGTATACGTGGGGCCGCAGGCTAACGTATGAGTGGCAAGGTAATGAAGGTCATCGGTTTAAATATCAATACAGGGCTCCTTTTGCGCGTGCGCTGCGCGCGGGCGAGGTGAGCCGTGTACTACGAACATTTTGGTTTGCAGCGCGCGCCGTTCAGTATCACACCGGACACACAGTTGTTTTACGCCGGCGGTAAACGTGGCGATGTTTTGGATGCGCTGGTGTACGCGATCACCCACGGCGAAGGTATCGTCAAGGTCGTGGGTGAAGTCGGCAGCGGCAAGACCATGCTGTGCCGGATGTTGCAGACGCGGTTGCCGAAAACGGTCGAGGTTGTCTACCTGTCCAATCCGCGCATCGATCCGGGCGACGTTATTTTCGCCATCGCCACCGAGCTGCATTTACCATTTCCGACGAGCGTCTCGCGCTTGCAAGCGCAACACGCATTGCAGGAATTGTTGCTGGCGCGGCATGCGGAAAATCGCCGCGTGGTGGTGTTTGTTGAAGAAGCGCAGGGCATGCCGCTGGACACGCTGGAAGAAATACGACTGCTGACCAATCTGGAAACCGAACGCGAAAAACTGCTGCAAATCGTGTTGTTCGGGCAGCCGGAGCTCGACGTGCATCTGGCGGATGTGCGTATTCGCCAATTACGCGAGCGCATCACCCACAGCTTTAACCTGGGGCCGTTGGCCGCCGAGGTGATCACCGAATACGTGCAACACCGGCTGCGGGCCGCCGGGCACGCCAACGGCGATATCTTCGAGGGCAAGGCATTGCGGTTGCTGGCGCAAGTCTCGCAGGGATTGATGCGGCGCGTGAATGTCATGGCCGACAAGGCGCTGCTGGCCGCGTTCGCCGACGGACAAACGCGGGTCATGTATCGACACATGACCGCCGCGCTGCACGACAGCGAATATTGCATGCCCGCAGGTAGATCGCACGTGTGGATCAGCGCCGCTGCGCTGCTGGCCATCGTCGCGATTGTGGTGTGGTCGGTGTTGCGCGCGGCGGAGCCGATTGTGGCGGTGGCGTCGGTGCCCAAATCAGTGACCGCAAGCAATGGCCACGTCAATGCGGCAGTCATCAAGCCGGCGGCCGAAGCGGGTGCGGAGGTGTTCAGCGACACAGCGCTCGACGCATTTGTCATGTCCCGTGTTGACCGCACCCGCGACTGGTTACGCCAAGCCGACGGCAATCATTTCAGCATTCAAGTGTTACGGGTCACTGCCGATGCAGTGAAAGACTTGGAGCGCTTCTTGCGCGGCCAGGGAAGCGAGAATTTCCTGGAGCAGATTTTTATCTATCAAGCGCGCCACAACGGCCAAGAAGTGTACGGCGTGTTGTACAGCGAGTTTGCCAATTACGCCGACGCTAAAGCCGCCTTGGAGGCGTTGCCGGCCGACGTCAAACGCTACAAGCCGTTTTTGCGCAGTGTCCGCCAAGTGCGAGCCACAATGGATGAGTCATGAGTATGCAGAACCTAGCGGAGCGTTGCAGCAGCGTGCGATCCGCGTTACTAGCCTTGATATTGCTCCCCGCATGTACCGCGAGCCATCCGCCGACGCAATCGCCCGCGCATTTAAGCCGCGCTTCCGAACCGGCTGGCGAGATTCCTGCGCCGGTGCAGCAGACGCCGTTTTTGCCGCAGCCCAAACCCGGCGCGCCGCCGGAAACCTATACCGTGACCGTCAGCGACGTGTCGGTAAAGGAGCTGTTGTTTGCATTAGCGCGCGACGCCAAGCTCAATCTTGACATTCATCCCAACGTCAGCGGCGCGGTCACGCTGAACGCAGTCAAGCAAACCTTGCCGCAGATTCTCAGCCGCATCGCCGAACAGATCAGCCTGCGTTACGAAGTGATCGGACCCAACTTGGTGATTTCGCCGGATGTGCCGCATGTGCGCACCTACAAGGTGGACTACCTCAACATGACGCGCGAAACCAAGAGCAACGTCGGCGTGGCCACCGAGATTGCGACCACCGGCGGCAGCGTCAAACAGGCCGGCGGCAACTCCGGCAACAAATCCAACACCGAGGTGACCATCTCCAGCAACAATAATTTCTGGGAAATGCTGGAGAAAAATGTCGCTGCGATTCTGGGTGGTGGAGAAAATCTGGTGATCGCCAATCCGTTCAGCGGCGTGATCAGCGTGCGCGCCACCTCGCGCCAGCATGAACAGGTGCAGGCGTTTCTTGACCGCATTTTGGCGAACGTGCAGCGCCAGGTCTTGATTGAAGCGACCATCGTTGAAGTTGAGCTGGGTAATCGCTACCAGTCCGGCGTCGATTGGAGTCTGGTGTCGAAATCCAACGGCATTTCCGCCAACTCAACCCAGACCGGCGGCAACCTGAGCACGCCGCCGTCCTTCCTGCTGGCTTACGACAAGGCCAGCGGTTCGTTCGACAAGGTGTTCGCCGCGCTGCATTTGTTGGAGACCTTCGGAAATGTCAAGGTTCTGTCCAGTCCGAAGATCATGGCCTTGAACAACCAAACGGCGTTACTCAAAGTTGTGGATGAAAAGGTCTATTTCACCACCTCGCTGGAAATCCAAGAGGCAACCGCCAACTCAGCGGGACGGCGCACCTACACCAGTGAAATCCACACTGTGCCGGTGGGTCTGGTGATGAGCGTCACCGCGCAAATCACCGACGATGATCGCGTCACCATGAACGTCCGTCCGACCATTTCACGCATCACCGGCTACGTGACCGATCCGGCGCCGCGGCTGGCGGGATCAGGATTTGACAATTTGATACCGGAAATTCAGATTCGTGAAATGGAATCCTTGCTGAAAATCGACAGCAACCAGATTGCGGTGCTGGGCGGGCTGATGCAAAACAAGGTTTCTAAGTCCAGCGCCGGCATCCCGCTGTTGTCGAGCCTGCCGTGGATCGGCAATTTGTTCAGCTACAAAGACGACGAGCTGACTAAGACCGAGTTGGTGATTTTCCTGCGCCCCACAGTGCTGCGCAGCGCCTCGTTGTCGGCCGAGTTAAAAGACTTTCGACGCTTTTTACCGGAGGTCGCTCCGGGTATTTCCTCGGCTCCTAACGCCGAGCCAGCGAAGTAACGGAGCACGCGCATGAGTTTGCTGATGGAAGCGCTGAAGAAGGCCGAGCAGGCCAAGCGCAATGTGGCTGAAGGACCGGTGGTGGTGTCAGTGGTGCCAGCGCCGTTGGCATTGGAGCCTACCTCGGTCGAGGCAAGTGCAGCACAACCGGTGCCGCTGCGCGTGACTGAAACGCCGCCCACCAGCACTGCGCCGGTATTGACCGCCGCCGCATTCACCTTGATGACCGGCCGCCTTGCCGAGAGCAGCCCGGTGCTGGCCAGCGCGCCGGCGCCCGTTGCAATTGTTCCCCTGCGCATGGAGGTGACTGCGCCCACCCCGAGCAGCCCGGAACCGCAAGCACCCGCCCAGATACCGCGCGCGCCGGCCAAGCCGGAGCTGAGTCTTGATAAATCTGCGCCGGTAGCACCGACGCCCGCAGCGGCGGCGCGGCACCTGCCGTCACGCCGCCGCATTCCAGCGCTGTGGATCGGGATTGGCGTTGCGCTGCTGTTTGCGTTGAGCGGCGGCGGCTACTGGTATTACAACTCCATGGCGCAATACCTCACGCAACAAGCCACACTGGGTCCGCCGCAAACCGCCCTGGCGCAGGCGGTGGCGCCGCCGGTCGAGCCGGCGCCGGTGATGCCGCCATCAAGCAGTGTTGCGGCAGCAAAAACGCCGCCGCGCAGCATGGAGAAAGCACTGCCGGCGAGCAAGCCACGTAACGTGCGCAGCCTGCCACCGGTGTCTGCGCCGACGGCGGCAAGTGTGCCGGCGCCGGTGGTCGCCGTACCTTCTGAGGTGGCTGCGCCGGTTAGCGAGGTGGTCGCAAGCGTGCCGGTTCCACCGCCCGCACCGGCACCGATCAGCATCAGCCGCGACGCCGAACAAAACGATACGTTCAGCACGTTGCAAGCGGCCTACCGCGCCTATCAAAACGGCGACGACACGAGTGCGCAAAAACTCTACGCCCAGGTGCTTGGCCGCGATGATCACAATCGCGATGCGTTGCTGGGCTTGGCGGCAATCACGGTGCGCCAGAAAGATTTCGTGCGCGCGCAGGAGATTTATTCCGAATTGTTGATACTCGACCCCAAAGACAGCGTGGCCCAGGCGGGTTTCGTCAGCGTGACGGGTTCGTTCGACCCGTTACAGCAAGAAGCGCGCATCAAGGCGTTGTTGGAGCAGGAACCGGGCGCGCCGCATCTGTTGTTTACCTACGCCAGTTTCCTGATGAAACAGCAGCGCTGGCTGGAAGCAACCCGCAGCTTGCAGTCGGCGTTGCAGGGACAGCGCGACAATGCCGACTATGCGTTTAATCTGGCTGTCAGTTTCGATCACCTCGGGCAGATCGATGCGGCAGTGAAGTACTACCGCACGGCGTTGGAGCTGGCGGCGAAACAGTCCGCCAGCTTTCGCCCCGATGACGTGCGAAAGCGTTTGCAAGCCATGTCCGCGAATGGCAGCGGCGGCCGCTTGCCATGAGTGCCGTCAAGCCGCGCAAGCGCATGCTGGGCGAAGCGCTGCTGGAAAAAGGAATCGTTAATCAAGACCAGTTGCGGATTGCGCTGACCGAGCAGAAAAAACAAAAACTGCCGTTAGGAAAAATTCTCATCCAGTTGGGTTTCGTCACCGAGGCGGTGATGCGCGATGCGCTGGGCGAAACCACCGGCCAGGACAGTATTTCGTTGGCTAACGTCATCGCCGACGCCGACGCAGTGCGCTTGATTCCCAAAGACGTGGCGCGTCGTTACAAGATGGTTCCGCTGAATTTCGACCGCGAGCAAAACATTCTCACCGTGGCGATGGCCGACACCTTTAACGTGGTGGCCATCGATCAGTTGAATGCGGCGCTGGGCGGCGATATTCAGGTCAAGACATTATTGGCCGCCGAGCCCGAGATCGAAGCGGCCATCGATAATTTCTACGGGTTCGAGCTGTCCATCGACGGCATCATCAATGAAATCGAAACCGGCGAGATCGACTACACCAGTTTGCAGACCGGCAACAACGAATACAGTCAGCCCTTGGTGCGGCTGGTGGATGCGCTGCTGGCCGATGCGGTGAAACGCGGCGCCTCCGATATCCATTTCGAGCCCGAGCAGGGCTTTCTGCGCGTGCGTTACCGCATCGACGGCGTGCTGCGCCAGGTGCGCACGCTGCACAAAAATTACTGGTCGGGCATCTCGGTGCGGCTGAAAGTGATGGCCGGTTTGAACATCGCCGAAACCCGCGCGCCGCAGGACGGGCGCATCTCGCTGACGCTGCTGGGCCGTCCGATTGATTTTCGCGTGGCCGCGCAGCCCACCACCCACGGCGAAAATATTGTGCTGCGCGTGCTCGACCGGCAAAAAGGCATTGTGCCGCTGGACAAGCTCAATCTCACCGAAGACATGCTGTCGCTGCTCAAGCTGCTGATGGCGCGCCCCAACGGCATCATTTTGGTGACCGGCCCCACCGGCAGC
The DNA here is from genome assembly GCA_031363085.1 of Gammaproteobacteria bacterium. Taxonomy (GTDB): domain Bacteria; phylum Pseudomonadota; class Gammaproteobacteria; order SG8-11; family SG8-11; genus UBA6921. The sequence goes on along the minus strand of JANLTU010000202.1, from coordinate 19,296 downwards.
GGCAAGACCACCACGCTGTATTCGATGCTGAATCACGTCAACAGCGAAGATGTCAACATCATGACCCTTGAAGATCCGGTCGAGTATCCGATGGGGATGATCCGCCAGTCGTCGGTCAACGAAGCCACCAAGATGGATTTTGCCAACGGCATCCGCTCGATGATGCGGCAAGACCCGGACATTATTCTGGTCGGCGAAATTCGCGACGAACAAACCGCCGAGATGGCATTTCGCGCGGCGATGACCGGGCATCAGGTGTATACAACCCTGCATTCCAATTCGGCCGTAGGCGCCATTCCTCGACTTTTAGATATCGGTGTGAAGCCTGAGGTGATGGAGGGCAACATCATCGGCATTGTTGCGCAACGTCTGGCACGACGCCTGTGCCTGCATTGCAAAGAAGCGTACGCACCGTCGGAGCTTGAGCGCATGCTGCTGGGCCTGGGCGAGGTGCAGTACGAGCAGATCAAGTTATACCGCGCCAAGGGCTGTGAGCGCTGCGATAGCCGGGGCTACAAGGGGCGGTTTTCGCTGTTGGAAATTTTACGCATGGACACGGCGATTGACGCCTTGCTCGCGCGGCGCGCCTCCAAGCACGAACTTGAGCAGCATGCCAAGGCGCGCGGTTTTAAAACACTCGCCGATGACGGGGTGCGTTTCATTCTCAACGGCGTGACCAGTCTTGAGGAAGTATCGCGCGTGGTCGATCTCACCACTCGCATCGCGTGACTCCATGCCGATCTTTAAATACAAGGCCATCAGTCGCGACGGCGTCACCGTCACCGGGAACGTCGACGCCGCCAACGAGGCCGATCTTGACTTGCGCGTGACGCGCATGGAGCTGGAGCTCATCAGCTTCAGCGCCGCACGCGCGCGCATCGGTTCGCGCCAAAAAGTCACGCGCCGCGACCTGATCACCTTTTGTTACCACCTGGAGCAGCTCGCCCGGGCCGGCGTACCGATTCACGAAGGCTTGGTGGATTTACGCGACAGTGTCGACAACCCGGTATTTCGCGAAGTGATTTCGGCCATCACCCAAAGCATCGAAGCCGGCAAGACCTTGTCGCAAGCGCTGGCCGAACATCCGAAGGTGTTCGACGACGTGTTCGCGCAACTGATCCGTGCCGGCGAAGAAGCCGGGCAATTGCCTGACGTGTTGAAAAACATCACCGAGAACATCAAATGGCAGGACGAGCTGGCGGCGCAGACCAAAAAGATTTTGTTGTACCCGACCTTCGTCGGCGTCGTGGTGATCGGCGTGGTGTTTTTTTTAATGATTTATCTGGTGCCGCAACTGGTGTCGTTCATCAAATCCACCGGCAACGAATTGCCGATCCACACGCGCGTGTTGATCGTGGTGTCGAGCGCGTTTGTGAATTACTGGCATGTGATTATTGCGCTACCGGTGATCACGGTGGTTGCCATCAGCGTTGCGGCCAAGCGCAGCGAGTCGGTGCGTTTTCGGCTCGATGGTTTGAAGTTGAAGCTGCCGGTGGTCGGCGCGATCCTGCGCAAAATAATTCTCACCCGCTTCGCGAATTATTTTGCGTTGCTGTATGCGTCGGGCATCACGGTGATGAACTGCATGCAAATTGTCGAGAAGACCACGGGCAACTTGGTGATCACGCAGGCGCTCACTGACGTGCGCAAAAAAATCAGCGAGGGCAACAGCATTTCCGCCAGCATGGCCAGCGTCAGCCTGTTCCCGCCGCTGGTGGTGCGCATGCTCAAGGTGGGTGAGTCCACCGGTGCGCTCGACGCAGCGCTGCTCAATATCAGTTATTTCTACAACCGCGACGTGAATGAATCCATCGAGCGCGCGCAGGCGATGATCGAGCCGGTGTTAACCGTGGTGCTGGGCTTGATGCTGGGCTGGATCATGCTGTCGGTACTGGGGCCAATTTATGACATTATCGGAAAAATAAAGACGTGAGCACACGCGTCATTTTGCTTTCGAACAATCATGCCTCGCTGTACCTGTGGCAAGGTAAACAATTGCACGCGTCGGTGGAGTTTGTGGCGGACGAGGACGGCTACGCAGCACTGACCGACTGTCTGGCGCAGGACGCAGGCCGGGTGACCGATCTGCTGGTCGACGTGATCGAAGAGGAGTTCCGCAGCGAGCGTGTGCCGCATGTGGTCGGGCGTGATCAGGCCGGGTTGCTGAAGCGGCGTGTCGAGCAGGCGTTTCGTTTGACGCCGTACCGGATGGCCTATGTTCAAAATAAACTGGTCGATGGCAAGCGTGAAGACGAGGCACTGCTGTCGGCGCTCACCAATAGCGATCTGATTGCGTCCTGGGTTAAAGTTCTGACCCGCAGCAAGGTGCCGTTGCACGGCATTTATTCGCTGGCGCAATTGTACGACAAGTTGCTCAAGCCGCTGGATGTGATCGAGAAGCGCGCCTTGATCATCACTCGGCAAAAATTCGGCGGCATGCGTCAGGCGTTTTATTTCGATCAAAAACTCAAGCTCAGTCGCCTAAGCCCTGCGCCCAGCGCCAACCCCGAAACCCACGCCGATCAGTTGCTGGCGGAAGTCGACAAGTCGCAACGTTATCTGACGCGTTTAAAGCTGCTGGGCCGGGATGACATGCTGGTGGTGCATTGCATCAGCGCCGGCGCCGGGCTTGCCGCTTTGCGTGAGACCTGTCGCGACACCACCACGCTGCAATTTCGCTTTCACGATCTGGGCGCGCTGCAGACAGGCTTCGGTGGCGACGCGACCGCAAACGAATTTTGCGATGAATTGTTTGTGCAGTTGCTCAAGCGCCACACGCCACCGCGCGACTATGCCTTGCCGGTGGAACGGCGCTACGAGGTTTACCGGCGCGTACGCGCCGCCTTGCATGGCGCCAGTGCGATGCTTTTATTGGGTGCGCTCGCCTGGACCGGCATGAACCTGATCGACGCGCGCTTGATGACCGAATTCAACAGCAGCGCCGGGCGCATTTCCGGCGATATTCAACAACGCTACGATCATGTGGTGGGCGAGCTGCCCAAGACGCCGGTGAGCCCGCAGAACCTGCGTGCCGGGGTCGAGCTGGCGCAGAGTCTGATGAGCCAAAGCACACTGCCGCAAGCGATGCTGTACGCGTTGAGCGCGGGCTTGCATGACTTTCCGCAAGTTGACGTGCAGTCCATCGAGTGGGTCGCCACGCATGATCCAGCGTCAGTGAGCTTCGGCAGCACGGTGGTGGCCGCTGCTGCGGAGGCTGCGCCGGCCGGCGATGCCCCGGCGACCAACGATCTTTACCAAGTGGCGCAAGTCAAAGCCAGCTTGCGCGCGTTTGACGGCGATTACCGCAAGGCGTTTGAACAGGTGAATCGCCTGGTTGGGACGCTGAAGAAAAATACCGAGTTTCAACAGGTGCGTGCCGTGGAGCTGCCGCTGAACACCGATCCCGCGGCGTTGTTGCAAGGCAAAACCGGCACGCAGGAACAGAGTCACAGCGCCGCATTTATTCTGCAGGCCGTGCTCAAGGTGAAACATGAAGCTCTCTGACATTGAATGGCCGGTGTTGCGCAGCGCGTTGATCGGCGTGGGCATGGCGTGCAGCGTGAGTGCCGCAGCGGTCGGCGCCACCTATTATTATGTCAGCGGGCTGGCGGCGGAAAACAGTCAATACCAGGCGTCACTGAACCAGATTCGCGACCGCTATGTCGCCGCCATCCAGGAGCGGCAGCTCATCGAACGTTACTGGCCGCAATATCGCCAATTGCAAACCGACGGCTTTGTCGGCGATGAAAATCGCCTCAACTGGATCGACCTGCTGCACACGCTGGCGGTGAAACACCGTGTGCTGGATTTAACTTATGAAGTGCTGCCGCGCGCGCTGGCTACGCCGAACCAAAACATCAACACCGGCGAGTTTCAATTGCAGGGCAGTGAAATGATCTTGCGTCTCGACCTGTTGCACGAGGGCAATCTGCTGGCGTTGCTGCAAGACCTCAGCACCCAGAACGCCGGCATCTTCAATTTGAAATCGTGTTCGCTGGATCGTATGCAGTCGGAGATCATCGTCAGTAACGCCAGCGCCAATATCTCCGCGCAGTGCAAATTGATCTGGCACACCATCCAGCCGCCGGTGGCACCGTCATGAGGCGGGTTGGTGTGTACTTGTTGTTGGCGGCGTTATCGGGCAGCGTTGGCGCCGCCGAGGCATTGGGCTATTTATTCACCACCCCGGCGCAGCGCGCAGCGCTTGATCGTGTGTCGCTCAAGCCGCAAGGCGCCGCGCCGGCAGCGGCGCCGGAAATCGCAACTAGCGAAGAGGCAAAAGAGGCGCCGTTGAAAAAAGTCAAGATCGGCGGAATGATCGTCAACAGCCACGGTAAAAACACCACCTGGATCAATCAGGACGGCGACAAGAAAGTGCGTGCCACCGGCGTCTCCGGCGGCCAGGTCGAAGTCACCTTGGGCGCCGACGGCAAACACATCAGTCTGAAACCCGGCCAGGAGTTTGACCCCAATACCGGCACAACCCGCGAAGCCTACCAGGGCACCACCGACCCGAAAGCGCCCAACAGCGGTGCCTGCCGCAGCAGCAAAACCCCGGAAGGCGACCTGCACCTGATATGCGAAGCACATTAAGTCAAGCAATGACCTGTGCGCGCCAGCGCGGCGCAGCGCTGCTGGTGATGCTGGTTATTCTAATCACCGGCGCGGCATATTTGCTGGTGAGCCAATTGAATCGCGCCAGCAGTCGGATTGAGGCGGAGAAGAAAACGCGGGAGGCATTGGCGCAGGCGAAGGAGGCGTTGATTGGCTATGCAGCAGGGGATGCGAACCGGCCGGGCGAGTTGCCATGTCCTGATATCGATAATGATGGCAGCTTACAACTTGCAGTTGACTATTTCGGTGGAGCATCAAGACCGTGTGCGCAGCTTCTTGGGCGACTTCCCTGGAGAACTTTAAATCTCTCCGATTTACGCGACGGCAATGGTGAGCGTCTGTGGTACGCCGTGTCTGATGCGTTCCACGCGGGGAACAACAATGTCCGGCTAAACAGTGACGTCAACGGTGCCATAACCGTACGTGATCCAACCGGTGCGATAGTATTAAACGGAACCAATCAATCCGCCGCCATTGCGGTGGTGTTTTCCACGGGTTCAGTTATTACTCGCCAAGGTGCTGCCTTACCGCAAGATCGTAGCTGTGTGGTCGGAGTGAATTGCGATACTACGGAAAAATGTACGACTACACCTGCGACGCTCGCCCCTAAATGCAACCCGGTGAACTATCTTGACATTATTGCTGGTATCGAAGACAACGCTGATTTTGTCGGCGGTAGCGCGACAAACGGATTCATTTCAGGAGAGATACGCAATCCACTTAACCATGAGGACGTCTGGGTCAATGACCGCTTACTTGCCATCACGCACGATGATTTGTTTCGTGTCGTCGAACAGCGGGTAGCGCGTGAAGTCAGAAATACATTACTAACGTATGCAACCAACTGCGGAAGTTACCCGTGGGCAGCGCCGTTCAAAGATCCCAGTACAACACCTGTGGCGGCTACATTTTCCAGCATCGTATCTACACGCGAAGGTTTATTGCCGGCGAGTAGTGCGCTGCCGAGCAATTGGGGAGGCGCATGTGGGGCAACCACTGCTCCAACCTTGCCACCGTGGGTTGTTACACAGAACTGGCCATGGGTAATGTATTACGCCATAGCCGTGCCCGCATGTATTCCTGGTACAAATTGTTTAACTGTCAATAACACACCCAATCCAACCGATAACAAACAGGCGCTTGTTATCATGACGGGTCGGACAATTGCGGGCATCCATCCATCGGGCAGTCTGCGAGACTACCTAGAGGGACAGAATCAATCCACTCCCGACAATATATTTCAGTATGGTCCGGCCACCCCAAGTTTTAATGACCAAGTGATTATCGTGGCGCCCTAGATGATTACGAATGATTTGCGTAAGGCGACGATTATGAAAACAACATCAACATATGACGCACAGGGTTTCACGCTCATTGAAATTGCAATTGTGTTGGTGATTGTCGGCCTGTTGCTCGGCGGCTTGTTGATGCCATTGGCTTCCCAGGTTGAAGCGCAGCGCCGCACCGAAACAGAAAAAACCTTGAAGGAAATTAATGAAGCCCTGATCGGATACGCGATGGTCAATGGTCAGCTACCCTGTCCAGCGGACCCTGCTATTGCTACTGGCGCGGTAAACGCCGGAGTCTTGCGTGCAACCTGTACTGGCGCAAGCGCGCTCGGTGTTGTGCCGTGGGTAACGTTGGGGGTAAGCGAAGTCGATGCCTGGGGCCGACGCTTTACTTATCGAGTTACGCCGTCATTCTCGGATTTAAGTGCAGCAACTGTAACTCCACCTGTTGGATGTGTGCCTACCAGCGCGACTACATCGTTCGCGTTGTGCAGTGACGGAGACATGGACATAAGAGTTGGCGCCGTGCCTGCTGCATTGGTTGCTGCGGCAATTCCCGCTGTGATTGTTTCACATGGCAAGAACGGTCGCGGCGCGTATCTTCCGACCGGAATACGGATGACCTGCCCGGTTGCCCCGCCTCCCGTGCCGCCACTGCCGCCGCCGCCCCCACCAGACGAGCTTGAAAATACAGATTGCCCCGGTAATACGGCGATTTTCATCAGCCATACGCCAACAACCGCAAGCGCGCCGAGCGGTGAGTTCGACGATCTCGTGACCTGGATCGTGCCGTCTGTCTTGAAGGGGCGCATGGTCGCTGCGGGTCGCTTGCCGTAAGACCGCTCATGGCGCGCATGACCACCCTTCGCCACTCGATCCGAGAATTGATATCTTTACCGTGAGATGCCATTTTCTTTTCTATCGGCCAAACTGGCAGCAAGGTGGTGTATATGGACAATTCAGTAAAGCTCGGCAAAGGTGGGCGCGTGGTGATCCCAGTGGGTCTGCGTCGCCAGATGGGTGTTGCGGTGGGTGACGAGTTAGTGCTTCGCTACCGAGATGGTCATCTGGAAATTCTGACCGCCCGGCAAGCAGTTCACGCAGCGCAGGAATTAGTGAAGCGTTACGCGGGCGGCAAGCGCAATCTTGCGCAAGAGCTGATTGCGGAGCGACGTCGAGACGCGAAGAATGAGTGAATATTTTCTGGACGCCTCCGCGTTGCTGGCATTATTGCATCGCGAGTCGGGCGAAAAGAAAGTTGCGGAGACTATCGCAAACGCCGCAATTTGCGCGGTAAATCTGGCCGAGGTGGTTGGCAAGTTACAGGATGCAGGCATCCCAGACGAAGCGGCGCAAACCGCCATGGAAACTCTGGGTCTGCGCGTGATTGCCTTTGATCGGGCGATGGCTTTCGAGGCCGGGCAGTTACGTGCGCTCACACGTTCACTGGGTTTATCGTTAGGTGACCGCGCCTGTCTTGCTGCTGGCAGGGTGCTTGAGCTGCCGATACTCACGGCAGATCGGGAATGGCTGAAACTAAAATCCAAGCTGGGCCTCGTCATCGAAACGCTGCGTTGAAAAATTACGCCAGCCACCCGCCGGCTGACCAGCATGATACGACGAGCACACCATCTGATCGCGATGGGCGTAGTCGACAGCGTCAGGGCCGCCCATGAACCCGTTGCGGCGCCAAGGAATTCGTAGGTGCCACACCTAGGAGCGGCGTGCAACCGCGAACCCTAAATGAGGAGGCTTTACATTGACAGCCCGCCATGCCGTTCTTATTCTTACCAGTAAGAGTAATACTTATTGGAGGAGCCACGATGCGCATTACCAGCAAGGGTCAGGTTACCGTGCCGCAAGAAATCCGCAACAAACTCGGCTTGCTGCCGAATACCGAAGTGGAATTCGAGTTGAAAGGCAACGTCGCCGTGCTGAAGAAAGCGGGCGTGTCATCACGGCGCGGGCGGGGCTTGTTGCAGGCCATGCGCGGCAAGGCGACCACCCGCTTGAGCACCGATGAAATCATGGCGCTGACGCGTAAGTAACTCATGCGTCAGGTGCTGGTCGACAGCAACGTGATCCTCGACATCGTCACCGAAGATCGTCACTGGTTCGAGTGGTCGTCAAGCGAGCTGGCGCGTCTCGCGGACGATCATGCGTTGATGATCAATCCCATTATCTACAGTGAAGTGTCCGTCGGCTTTGCGCGGGTCGAAGACTTAGAGGCCGCGCTGCCCGCGGAATATTTTCGGCGTGAGCCGCTGCCGTGGGATGCGGGGTTTCTTGCCGGGAAGTGTTTTCTGCGTGATCGCCGCGCCAAAGGCAGCCGCCATTCACCCTTGCCGGATTTTTACATCGGCGCACATGCGGCTGTGCGTGGCATACCGTTGCTTACCCGCGATGCCGCGCGCTACAAAACTTATTTTCCGCAACTGGTGTTGATCTCGCCGTAAAAAACTGCGGCACACTAACTGTGAATTACATCGATTCCGGACCCTTACAAGTAACTGTTACTTGACAAAATATCTTTTGTAAGCAACAACTTAGTTCAGGTAACTATATTTTTAGTTATTTTCGCGCTTAGATTGACCGCTGTTTCTTTGGTCGTAGACTGGCCACTCTTAAGCTTGGCCAGCGACGATCCAATTCAAAAGCGTTCGCGCAGAATAACGTCAAGACAACGCCCCTTTGCCAAAGGGCGCTTGCGACCCATTCCTGCCGTTCAACTTATCAGCAAATCAATGTCCGGTTCGTATCTGAAAAGCGACATTCGAGATCAATTCACCCCCCCGTTTATTTATTAAGCGGCAGATATCAACTGGTCACAAACCGTTCCCATAGAACCAATCCGACACATCAGCGTAGTTCGTGCGCAGCGTTATGACGCGCCGTTACTGAACGGCGCTGTCATAAAACATTCATGTCGCTGTCACCGGCAGTACACAATCCTTAAGTATCTTGCGACTCGAACAAAATTAAAGTTAACGAACCTGCACCACACCGAATTGTCACGGGGGAGCGACATGGACGTAATGCCTACACGGGCAGTTCTTGCCTTGCTGTTGTTATTCACTACTAGCGTCCAAGCGGCGACCACCGCGCAGCTCGACAACGCACGCAATCGGGGATTGGCGTGGTTATTCACACATCAATCCAGCGAAGGTCAGTGGGAAAGTCCCGGTGGCTTACCGGTGCAGACCACCGCAGCGGCCATTGATGCATTGAAGAATGCCGGCATCACCCAAGGGTATTTTTATGCCGGCGCGGTGGCTTGGTTACGCAATGCAGAAGCATTGAGCACTGATGCTCTGGCGCGACAGATTGGCACCCTAAGCACCACCGGCATGAACACTCAGGCGTTAGTAACCACGCTGTTGGCAAACCGCACCGATACCTCCAAAGCCTGGGGAGCATTACCCAAATACCAAGGCAGCTTTCCCGACACCGCTCTCGCACTGGACGCGATTCTACTGACCAACACCAGCTACGCTGATACCGCCACGACCGTGACCTACATCACTGGCAAGCAGAACACCGACGGTGGTTGGGCATACGGCGCCAGTGCGCCTGTTGCGCTGCAAAGCCAGATCATACCCACCGCACACAACATCCTTGCTCTGAGTCGCGCCAAGCTCGCGGGCCAAAACGTCGATACCTACCTTACCAAAGCGGTAAACTGGATGGTCGCGCGCAAGAAGACCGATAACGGCTTCGCCGAAGACAGCGCCGCGACCACCGGTAGCGTGTACGAAACCGCCTTGGTCTACGTGGCACTTGCCAAGGCCAAACAGGCCAGCAACGCGACCGCCGTTGCCGCGCAAATCACCCTCGATGGCGCGCAAGATTTTTTGGTCAATATACAATCGATCGATGGCAACTGGAACAATGACGCCCTGGCCGCCGCACTAGCACTGCAGGCGCTCCCCACCGTGGCCTTGATCGACGCCGACAAAGACGGTATTCCAGACAGCGTTGAACCCTTCCTCGGCACCAATGCCGCACTGCCCGACGGGCGCCAATGGGTGATTGGAAATGGTGACAGCCAGCTCGGAACGACCGTGCCCGTTGTTATTGGCTCGTCGGAAGTTGGCAAAGCCTTGAGCTTCACGCTCACCGGCGGTGGCACGGGGCCGTTCACTTGGTCACTGGTGTCGGGCGCGTTACCCACCGGCACGACGCTGAACAGCTCCACCGGAGTCATCAGTGGAACACCGACAATCTCAGGCACTTTCAATTTCACTTACCAGGTAAAAAACAGCCAGGGCATGGTCATTTCGACCGCCGGACAAATAATTGCATTGGGGTCTGCAAGTTCAATAACGCCTGACTTCACCGTATTCATTACGGGTTCATCAGCGCAGCAAGCCAGCGTCGGTAGTGTGTTCGCTAGCCTGTGCCAAGCGGGCACCGTGGATGTGTACTACGACACCGCGACCTCGGGCGTAAACCACCGCGCCTATTCCTGCACGTTAAAAACCACGTTAGGCGATCCGTTGATCAATGGCAAGAAGCTGCTGTTGAGCCACCGTGCGCAAGGTGATTCGATCAGCGGCGTGACTCCGATAGCTCGGGCGGAATCAATCGCACGCATGGTTGTTGATAGCACCTGCGTGGCCACCGGCAACATCTATCCGGTGGTGCCGCAATACAAATGCCCCAGCACCGTGAGCGCGATCCCGGATGTCGGCGTGTCGGATGTCGAGCCCGGCCTGTTTCAAGGGGTTAACCTGCCTCAGGGTGTTAATGCGCTAACCAATAAACAGCAAAGTTTCTTGACCAGGCTCAGCGCCCAGGCGTTGGTGTTCGGCGTTGCGACCACCAACAACGTGAACACCGTGCAACCCAACTTGTCGCGCGAGCAAGTGACGTCGCTGGCTGTCGGCGCGTATCAGGATTGGGGCAGTGCCAATGCGGTATTGACCGGCAAGCCCGTCATCATGTGTCTTGGCACATCAGGCTCGGGCGCAAAAGCCGTGATGAACGCCTATTTTGGAGGGTTCCCCTGTCTTTCGAATGCGGGTTGGGTTTTGTCCGATTACACCGTCAATAACGTCACTAACGGAACCCAATACACCGTCATCGAGAGCAGTAGCCCTGCGGCGATCAGCGGGTGTATGAACGCCGCATACAACGGTGGCGCCTATACGGACGCCTACGGCACGATGTTCAACTTGCCAGCAGGATCGGCGGCTATGGCGGTACTGCCGCTTACCACGCAACCTGTTGCCAGTGATAAATGGAAGTTCTCGAGTCTCGATGGGACGCCTGCGACGGTATTAAATGCGGCCACGTTGGGGTACGACTTGTATGCTGAGCCGTACATCCTGTATCGCAATACCGATCTGTGTATCGGCGGTACCGATGCACCGCACCCGACCCCGTGCCACGCGGGTGAAACCACAGTAGCCAAGCTAAGCACTGTCCAGAGCGCGTTCCTGACCAAGTTCGTTGCCGCCGCAGGCGATCCGGCAGTGATGAGTAACCTCCCGGGGGTAGCCGCGCTGGCCAGCAACTACGATCCCAACGGGTACACCGCAGGTCAGGTAATGCGGAAAACCCGCCAGGGCAACACATGCTCGCCGTCGGTCCTGTACTACTGAATACCATTTGTAAACCAAGCAAAAGAACAAGGAGTCTTGTCATGAAGGGGCAGAATTCACAGTGGATGGTGCGCGTACGGTTAGCACAGGTGCTCCCCATTATTTTTGGATTATTTTCAGTCAATACCTTTGCCGCGCACGTTGACCCGGTCCCGATTCCCGGCGACATCATCGAAAAGCTGGTGCGCCCGCACACGAGCGTAGCGGCGCACCCGCTCGCGGTGAAGCTGGAACAGCAGCTCGACGCTATTCAACAGGCTTTGAACGACCTGCAACGGGCGGGTCTCGACAACAGTGCGCACGCGACCCAGCTGCAGTTGTTGGAAGCCGCCGATGTGGAACTGGAAGGTGATCACACCCAGTGGGACGAGCACGCCAAAGAGTTGCGAAAACAGATTCAGCAGCGCGGCGGCTACCAGCACACGCGCGAATGGGATGAACTCCAAGTCAAAGTCACCGAGCGCTTCGGGCGACTGAAGCACGCCCTGCGTGCGGTGCGCGAAGCCAAGAACGACAGCGCGCGTACTGCTGCGCTCACCCAGGCACAAAGTGTGTTGCGCGATATTTACGGCAAGCGCCGCGATGCGCAATCGGGCTTTGGCAGCGAACCGATTTCTACCTGGACTCAGCGCGATCCCGGACCACCGCGCGAGGAGCCGGAAAGTGCGCACGTGCCGGCCTACATCACCGCCAACGATGCAGACGCCAAAGCGATGTATGCCGCGCTCGACGGTGTTCAACTCGCCGTCGTTCCGTCCACGCCAGCCGAAGCGGCGACGTGCAGCTACAGCGCGGCCGACCTGGCCGCCGACGGCCAGGAAATCCAATTGACCACTGAGATTCGTGACCTCGCCGCCACGTTGGAGTATTCACCGGCGCGCATTTTCGAATACGTGAACAATGAAATCGCCTTCGAGCCGTATTTCGGCTCGCTCAAAGGCGCAGTCGGTACGCTGTATGCCAAGGCCGGTGGTGCGACCGACCAAGCCTCGTTGCTGATTGCATTGCTGCGCGCCTCCAACATTCCGGCCCGCTACGTACGCGGGACCATCGATGTCCTTGATGCTTCCTCTCTGGACGCCGAGGGCCGCGCGCCGAAATGGCTTGGTACCAAGAGTTATATCGCAGCAGAAAAAGTTCTCGCGCAAGGGAGAAATCCCACTGCAGTGGCAGTAACCAACGGCGTGCGCTTGTCGCATGTCTGGGTTGAAGCCTGTATTCCGTATTCTCATTACCGCGGCGCGCGCGCCACCAACGCAGGGCATCGCTGGGTGCCGCTCGATGCGAGCTTCAAGAGCAAAACTTATCAGCAAGGGATCGTGACCAACGTCAATTTCGACTACACCAGCTACCTCGCCACGCGCAGCAACACCTTGCCGGACGAAGCCTACAACACCCAGATCGCAACAGCGATCAAGTCGCTGCCGCCACGTTACGCCGAGTTACGCCGACAATACGCTCGCCGATGTGCCCTACGCTGGAGCCATTGTTCCGCACAAGCTTGACATTATCCCGTCCTCATTGCCCTACGATGTTTTCGCGTTCGTGAACTGGAGCAACAGCGGCACGCCCGAGACCGCCACGCTGCCCGACAGCCACCGCTATTTTTTCAATGTCACGGTCAAGAACAGTGCGAATGCAGTGTTGTTGCCACAGACCGCGATCAAGATGCCTCAGCACGTGCTGGAACGGACCACATTGTCGTTCCAAGGGGTGTCCGCCGGCGACCAGACTGCGCTTGATGCCTGGAAGAACGACGGCAACCTCAGCTCGGCGTTGCCGTGCACAGTCAACGTCGTGCCCGTGCTCAAGCTCGAAGGTATCGCGCAGACGGTCGGCGGGACGGCCGTCGGTTTATGCAGCATTGATAACAAGCTCGACCTCAGCGTGACTTTGAACGAAGCGCGCGGCGGTGCCACGATCAACGCGGTGAGCTACGGCAACATCGGCGCCGCTAACTATCACGCGTTGCAGGCCTACGCGTTCCAGACCTCGGATCGGTTGATTGCCGAGCGAGTTGCCAAACTCACGGCGGCGGTGAAGGCCAATCCGAATCCCAACAGCAACCAGGAGGCCACTGAGGGGGAATTCCTGCACGTCGTCAGTCTCAAGTACATGCGCTATATCAGCGACGCCAACAAACGTATCAGCGCGCTGGATGGTGGGTCGGGCGACAGTGGTAATCATCTAGGCCTCGTATCGTCGGCGATGAGAGTCCAATATCTGTTTGACATGCCGTTTGCTGTGTACCGCCAAGGATTACTGGTGGATGTGCCGGGTGGACAATCGCGCAGCATGGACTTGGTCACTGGTCAACCAGCATGGAAGACCTTCGATCTCAGTGGGTACGCCATATCGGCCTACGAGTCCTACATCTGGCAGGAAAGTGCCCGTCTTGACGCCGTGTGTACGGTACGCGGCCTTCAGTTTGCCCGCGAAAACGGCATTGAAGTACTTAGCCTAACCTCCGCCAATTGGGCGGCGCAAAGTCCCAAATTTACAAGTAACACCGACACCACGCTCAACTACTCTCCGGGGCAGGTGAATAACATCAAGACCAGCTACATCGACCTCGGTTACACCGTCACCGTCCCGCGTAGCTTGATCCGCTACAACAACTGGACCGGCGCGGTGTTCGTCGCGGAGAAAAACGACACGGTGGCCGGGTCGATGTCCGCTGGGTACATCATCAACGGCGGCTACGCCGGTGGTTACACCGTCGCCCAGCCCATTCTGCCGACCTTCTATGACATCGGTCTGAACTCGGGTTATGTCACACCGAACCCGTCGATCATCAGTGTGTCGAATTCCACCACCATGTCCAACGGCGCCAGCCCCTACGCATCGTGGGGCGGCGATCCGGTCAACATGGTGACAGGCAACATGTACCACACCGAACGCGACCTCACGATCAAGGGGCGCGGCGGCTTGCCGCTGGTGTTCGAGCGCAGCTACAACAGCCGCGCGCCGCAGGACGGCCCGCTCGGGTTTGGGTGGACGCACAGTTTCAACCACTTCTTGACATTTAAGGACGACAACGCCAACAGCAGCGTCGATGCGGCAGACACGGATGGGATCACGTCCTCGGTGACCTGGACCGATGGCACTGGCGCGGAAAAGATTTTCCCGGTGACGGGAACCGCGACTGGCATAGCGATTGGCGCCGCGTTCACCAACCCCGAAGGCGTGTACGTCACGGTCGCGCGTAATAGCAACGGCACATACTCGATCACCGAAAAGAACGGCATGAATTATTCGTTCGAGAGTGTGGCGGGCGCGGTGGGGCAGAAGGCCAAGCTGGTTTCGATCACGGAACGTAACGGCAATGTCATCACGAACAGCTACGGCTGGAACTATGACCGAGCCGCAATCAGCGCGGGGGGAGAGCACACCTGTGTCTTGACCAGCGGCGGCACAGTGCAGTGCTGGGGAAACAATGACTTTGGCGCACTCGGTAATGGCACGACCATCAATTCTACCACCCCAGTCACGGTGAGTGGCCTCGCAAGTGGCGTGGTTGCCCTCAGTGCCGCTAGATTCCACACCTGTGCCTTGACCAGCGGCGGTGCAGTGCAGTGCTGGGGATACAACGGGTATGGCGCGCTGGGCAATGGCACGACCACGGATTCCGCCACACCGGTCGCGGTGAGTGGCCTCTCGAGTGGCGTGGTCGCTATCAGTTCCGGAGGCTACTACACCTGTGCCTTGACCAGCGGTGGTGCGGTGCAGTGTTGGGGGTACAACTTCTATGGTGAGCTCGGTAATGGCACGACCGCCAATTCCACCACCCCCGTCGCGGTAAGTGGTCTTTCAAGTGGCGTGGTTGCCATCAGTGCCGGCTATTACCACACCTGCGCCGTGACCAGCGGCGGTGCAGTGCAGTGCTGGGGAAACAATTCCTCTAGCCAACTTGGCAATGGCAGCACGACCAACTCCACAACCCCGGTGGCGGTAAGCGGAGTTTCAAGTGGCGTAGTCGCTATTAGTGCAGGGAGTGCCCACACTTGCGCCTTGACCAGCGGTGGTGCCGTACAGTGTTGGGGGCATAACACCTATGGCGATCTCGGCAATGGTAAGACAATCAATTCACCTACTCCAGTTGCGGTAATTGGACTTTCAAGTGGTGTAATCGCCATTAGTGCAGGAATGTACAGTACTTGCGCTTTGACCAGCGGCGGGGCGGTGCAGTGTTGGGGGTACAACTTCAATGGTGAACTTGGCAATGGTACGACCACAAATTCCTCCACCCCAGTCGCGGTAAGTGGACTTTCAAGTGGCGTAGTCACCCTTGATTCATCGATTTACATTACTCACTCTTGCGCCGTGACCAGCGGCGGTGCGGTGCGGTGCTGGGGATTCAATCTAGATGGCGAGCTCGGCAATGGCACGATTACCAATTCCTCCACCCCAGTCGCGGTAATTGCCCCCCTGCTCCGGGTGGTCGACAACCTCGGCCGCACTCTCAATTTCTCCTACGTCAACAACCGGCTCTCCCAGATGACGGACTGGAGCGGCCGCACCTGGCAATACGAGTACAACGGCAACGGCGATCTGGTCACGGTCAAAAACCCACCCGCCCTCGCCGGGACGCAAAATCCGCTGACCTATACCTATTACACCGCCGCCGACGGCGTTAATCTCAACCACGCGCTGAAGCGCTTCCAGTTGGCGCGCGGCAACGGCATGACGTTCGAGTACTACACCCACGGCAAGGTGTTCCGCCACAGCGACGACCTGGGCCACACCAACACCTTCCGCTACAACGACTTCCGCCGCGAGACGGTGCAGGTGAACGAGCGCGGCTTCACGCGCCAGTTTTTCTTCGACAAATACGGCAACCCACTGAAGATCGTCGAGGAGAACGGGGCGGTGCATGACTACGCCTACGACCCGGTGCGGTACATGAACCGGCTGTCCCAGACCGACCCGATGGGGAAGACCACGGCGTACAGTTACGACGGCAGCGGCAACGTCACGCAGATCACATTGCCGTCCGGCAATACGCAGACTTTCGGTTATTTCAATTACGGTCAACCCGGCAAGATCAAAGACCCGCGCGGCAACACTTCGCTGTTCAAGTTCGACGCGAAGGGCAACGTGCTGCACACGCTGGCGCTGAAGTCCGGCCTGGGCGCGAGCGTGGATCCCACCCTCTACACGCCAGTGGCCGCCGATCTGGTGGCGTGGAGCGTCAACACCTACGACGCTTACGGCAACCTCACGGTGGCCAAGCGCGTGCGCGATTTCTCGACGCAGGTGGGGCCCACGCTCGAATATGGTTACGACCCCTCCGGCGTAAATGTCACGACCCTCACCCGCCGGGGCGACAAGAACGGCGATAGCACCCTCGACGCCACCGAGTTCGACACGGCCAGCCTGACCTACGACAGCCTGGGCCGCGTCAAGACCGGCATCAACGGCAACTGGTATCCGGTCAGCAGCGACTACGACACGCTCGACCGCGCCATCCGCGCCACCGATGCCGTTGGCCAGCAGCGCGACTACATCTACGACGCCAACGGTAACCTAGCCGAAAGCTACCTCGACACGCTCATCAACGGCGTGCCCACGCGCATGGACAGTACCGCCGCGCAATTCGATCTGGCGGATCGAAGAACGCACGCCACCGATGCCGGGGGCTTCATCATGCAGTACCGCTACGACGAAGCGGGCAACGTGGTTGGCGTCACCAACCCCGACAACTACAGCGTCGGCTTCGGCTACGACGCCGCCAACCGCGTGGTGCTGGCCTACGACGCCGAAGGCCACAACGTCAGCACCGGGCTTGACATTACCGGACGGTTGCGCAATGTGGTCGACCCCAACGGCAACGCACAAAGTTTTGAGTATTACGACGCCACCCGCGATGGACGCCTGAAGTTCGCCTACGACGCGCTCAACCGCAAGACCACGCTGGACTACGACGCCAACGGCAACCGCACGAGCGTGACCGACAACCTGAATCGCCTCAGCCTCACCACCTACGACGAACTCAACCGGCCCACACGCCGAGTCGGGGCGCCGTACACCGACGCCACCTATGGCAACATCCGGCCCCTGACGAAAACCAGCTACGACAATCTCGGCAACGTCACCAGTGTCGCGGCCGGTCGCACCGACGCCAGCGGCACCAACACCGCAAGCGATGTCGTCACCCCGCAGGTGACGAACTTCTACGACGACTTCGGCCGCCTGCTGAAGAAGACCGACGCGCTCAACCGCATCTGGACCTACACCTACGACGTGAACGGCAATGTGCTCACGCAGCTCGATCCCAAGGGCCAGACCACGCGGTATAGCTGGGACTACGGCCAGCAGCTCAAGACCCGTACCGATCACAGCAACCGCGTGACCACCTACACACGCAATGCGCTGGGCCAGATCACGCAAGTGCAAAGCCCGGACGACACGCTGACCTACAGCTACGACAGCGCGCATCGCGTCACCACCGTGACCGACAGCCGCGGCAACAAGACCCTGAATTACGCCTACAGCCCCGGCGGCTGGCTCAACCGGATGGACGATAGCGAAGGCAAAACCACCCAGTACCTGTACGACCCGGTCGGCCGCCTCGCGGGCCTCTGGGCGCCCAACTGGGACTACACCAGTTATGTGTACGACGCCGGTGGCCGCGCCACCGAGAAATGGTTCGCCAACGGCGTGAACAGCCAGTTCAACTACAACGTCGACAACACCCTCGGCCAAGTCAAGAACCGCGTGGCCTACAGCGACGCCAATATCCTGACCCAGCACGACTACAGCTACGACGGCGTCGCCAACCGGCAGACGCACACCGAGAAGATCGGCACCACCACCACGCCGTACAAATATGTCTACGACGCACTGGATCGCCTCACCGAAGTCAGAAACAACACCAGCAATGCGCTGATCGAAAGCGAAAGTTTCGACGCGCTCGACAACCGCACTACGCGCAGCGATGGCGTCACCACCACCTACGCCGTCGTCGATGCGGCGAACCAGATCACCGAGCAGCGCAGCGGCAGCACGGCGGGCCCGCTCACCGGCGCGTTCATTTATGACAACAACGGCAACCTGACCAAGAAGTGCGAAGGCACCGGGGTAACAAAGACCACGAGCGATTGCGGCGGCAGCGTCGTCACGCAACTGACTTACGATGCGCTCGACCAGTTGACCCAAGTGACGAAGACCGGCCTGCCCACCGAGAGCTACAAATACGACGACCAGGGCCGCAGAATCCAGAAGACCGTCGGCACCACCGTCAGCAATTACCTCTACAACGGCCCGGATGTTTACGCCGAATACGGTACGAGCTGGGCGACCGCCAGCGCCACCTACGTGCACGGCCCGAACATGGACGACCCGATTGCGCGCACCGCCGGAACCGTCACGCAGTATTACCATCAGGATGGCTTGGGCAGCGTCGTTGCGCTGAGCGGCGCGACCGGAACGACCGACGCCACGCGGCGTTACGACAGTTGGGGCAACACCCTGGCAAGCACCGGCACCTTGCCGCAGTTCGGCTACACCGGAAGAGAACCGGACGCCACCGGACTGACGTACTACCGCGCCCGCTACTACGACGCAAGTATCGGACGCTTCACCCAGCGCGACCCGGCCGGATTCCAGGGCGGGATCAACCAGTACGCCTATGTGAACGGCAATCCCCTCAACTTCACCGATCCGTGGGGACTCACGGCGGCAAGCCCGACGGTTTCAACCAATACCAGCTACTTCAATACTGCTGCTAATACATCTGCAGCAGCTGGCACCAGCTTAGGTAGTGGTTACTCTTCCGGCACTCAAACACT
>JANLTU010000200.1:0-4396 GCA_031363085.1 Gammaproteobacteria bacterium | reverse complement strand
GGGACACGATATGGCACGGATGGTTTCGATTGCAGGAGCGACTTGAGGGCTATCAAATGAGCAAACTCGCGCATGATGAATTGTGATCAAGAGACAGCAGCTACGATGGCCGCACGGGGAGTGTAGCCCGTGCCCCCACGGGCTTTTTTTTCGACTAAATTATTAAACCACCGAGTTTTCTCGCATCCCGAACTGCATCGGCCTGCCGGTCATAATTGGCAGTTCTTGCCATTTAATGCCATTAGGTTAAAAGGAGGCGCCCCATGCAAAGCATGAACATTTCTCTGCCTGACCCGTTGAAACAATTCGTGGATGGACAAATCGCCCAAGGCCCGGTCCAGCAGCGCGAGCGCATACGTGCGCGAGCTGATCCGCGCCGACGGTTTTCCCTTCCAAAGGTTGTATGGATTCCGCAAACAAACGCTACCAGTATAGTTGATGGATTTTAGCGCACGCATTACTCCCCTGGCTTGCGAATGTCGGCCAGCGTCAGCCGAAACGCGCGCAGTTCTTCGGGGGAGTGTGCTCGATTTTGTGTAACCGGTATTTGTGTTAAATGGTCAACATCCGGTCTTGCAACCATCAAGCCGAGAAGTGTCAGATCAAGTCGGAACTAATACACCTTATTTCCCACGAACATGGAGAATATCCTTTTCCAGAAACTTATCGTTATCGGTGGATCGTATTCACTCTCAATTGGTGCAATTGTTACTTCTTCAATTGAATGCTGCCCTTCTTCGTTTGACGAATCCGAGTCATCGGTACGGCGTAGTGGAACGCCTAGACTCTCTAACCACGAAATATCAAGTGTCCAAGCGTACTTGGAGCGTTGCTCCCATACTTCGAATGCTTGCTCGACATATTGCTCTGCGGTGAAATATGACCAGCCATTCACAATGGCAAGGTGAGCAGTGGCTTCCACCTCCTTGCCTTTTAGTTGGGTAAGTCCAATATGTTTAACTTCGTGGCACGAAGGGCAAAGGGCAGTTAAGCCTTCCAACTTTTGGATGTGGTTGATATCGTTGTATTGCCATATTTCATGACACTCGACAGGCCATTGTGGTCCTCGACCGCCACAAACCTCGCAATTTCGATTTGCTTTTTGTGAAGTTCTTTTCTTCAATTCATTCCATTGCTCTGCTGAAACGTTACTACGAACGTTTTCAAACCAACATGATCGTGGAACAAGCTCGACAGTTAGGCGTGGCGGCTGTGAAGTATTTATTTCTCCAGATTCCAAAATCTCGAAGTAGCCTTTCCTTTGGTACCGATGGAATATCTCCAATAGCCCTTGTTCTTTGCACTTGAAATACAACCACCCCGGTTTATACGCGAATTGGATTCGTGCGACGGCAAGACGCAGCACTTTTTCATGCGGAAGAGGAGGAACAATCTTAACGTCAGGAAATATGTCCATATATCGTTGCGCGTGAGGCGAAAGTGCCTTTAATACCAACGGGAACGGCGGCGTTACTCCAGAATCCCCAACTGCGAAGCAAAATGAATTTTCGCGCGCTCATTCACTCCCACAACCCTTCAAACCGCTTCACAGCCGTGCGCGTGTAGGGTGTCGTATGGTGTAGATCGCGGTGCCCGAGGTAATCCTGTATCAGTCGTGCATCGGCCCCTTTGTCGGTGAGCGCATAGCCACGTGAAGGCTATTTGTACCCGGTAAAACAACTACGTTGCCAACGGCCACGTGCTGAGTGCGAAGAAGGCGATCTGCCCCAGAGCGCGAGGGCAGCGGGTGGACAACGTACAGAGTTACCTTCGCAACCTGGAATCAAACGAAAACAGATGCGGATCCTGCCAGGTGATGCGCGCAAAATCCGGGTGCAGTGGATTAAGCAGGAAGTTGTGCTCCTCCGGAATCACGGCGGAGGGCACACAAAGAACAGCGGTCGAGCGCTTTGTTAACCACCCCGCACCGAAATCCTGCAACGACTCCGGTGGAGGATACGACCTCCATCCCGGCGGCAAATGATCGATCACGACGTGCTCGATCGAAACCTCCTCCGGAATGTCGACCGCGAACGAAAGCAGGTCGGCCGGCAGCAAATCGTCATCCGCATGGACCAGGTGTTCGAGGGCGGCGAGCGCCAGCGACGCCGCCGTATAGACCACGGGTGAGCCTTTGGGATTCCATCGACCTCCGGCGATGCGTGCACCGTCGCCGGTGAATGCTTTAGTAACGAAATCCGACTTGACCAGGCGCCAGCAGCGCATTAACCGATCACGCCATGCTCGATGCGCGTGAGAACGTCATCGACCTGCGTGGTCCCAAGGTCGGTGTCCAGGAAGGTGAGCGGGGCGCGGTCACCCAGACCACGGTTGGCGCGGTGCAACCATTGGGCGGCCTTGTCTTCGGAGCCCAAGGCGGCCACGGCGTGGGCCGCCACGCGCGCGACGCGCAACACGCGGTCGGATTCCGCCGACTGCAGGTGTTGCGCGTGTTTCCGGCGCGTCAGGGTGCGCGCCGGAAGCGCAACCATCGTTTCGATTTCCTCGCGTGTCAAACCCATGACCTGCATCAAACGTTCGAGCGCCGCGTAGGGAAAGCCGCGCCGCACTGCGGCCAGCAAGTCTTCGCGGGTGTGCATGGGGTGTCCCAATATCTGGGTACCACCGAGGAGGGTAGTGATGTCATTCAACGTCGTGCTCATAAGCCAATCCTCGTCAGGCCAACTGTCCTAATATTATCGGCCACATGGCCGATAATTTCAATTGGTCTTGGGATCTAGGGAGGGAGCAATGGAACAGTGAACCGACATAAGCCCCGCATAGTGTAAGCTGGGCGGCCGAAAGCCCGCTGTAAGCCAGTTCGTGTGATGGTTAGGCTTCGGCCAGTTGTGGGGCGCATACATAGGATGAGTGTGCCTCTGCTTCAGCCCTAAAAGATGAATGAGGCGGAAGTGGTCGCCACATGTCCCGAAAGGCTAGATTGAGCATCGTAGTAAGACCTACATATGTAAGAATAGTGTCAAACCCGTCCGGTGTCAGAGATATTGACCATTGCCACGCCCAGATTTTCCAGGAGTCCACGCCGCCAGCTTTGGCTGGAAGATGGACGCCCCTGGTCTTTAAGTAGGCCATCCAATCCATATGGACACCACCAATCAGCTCACGCTCTCTTTCTCGGTCATATAACAGTCGCTCGAAGCCCGCTCCATACGAGGCGTTGATACCGCGATCTACCAGGGCGAGACGCACAAAGTAGTGGTTAGTTTCGCCATTGAAACGAGACGAAGGATGCAAGTGATCCACTTGCAGAGACTTCGGAATTTTAATTCCGCAAAGACCGTAGCGTTGGTTAAGAAATCGAAGGAAGGCTCTACGATAGCCCCGATAGTTGGCGCGAACCCACAACTCGGGCTCGGAGCTTGGTTTCTGTATGACCAATGCAGATGTAGGCTTCACACCGCCCAGATACGAAACAGACCAGCCGTATTCCTTGGAGTGGCGCACGAGGCGCGCAGGCGTCGTCGCAATCAAACAAGTTGCGCCTTCGTCCCGGAAGTCCGCAAGAATCCCGGCGCGCTGGAGTAATAGAAATCGGCTGATAGAGGGTGGCGGTGTCACATGAGTCTCCGGCTTTGAACACAGAATACCCCGCGCTTGCCGCCGCAAAATCACTGACGAAGTACACACCCGAAAGCACACGATTACGTTTGCGGATGATGGCTGCGCACCCTTTCCCTGCACGAACCAAAAACACTCGCGTTTGATGAATTTTAGCGCGCGCATTAGGGGCCGGGGGAGCAACGGAACAGCGAACCGACTTAAGCCGCGCCCCCTAACCCACTTTCATCCACTCTTTTTCCAACCGCGACTCGATAAATTCCGAAAGAGTTACACGGTCACGCTTTGAGAGATCGGACAGCATACGCCACGCTTTGCGCGTTAGCGTGACACTTTTTGTTCCGTCACGGCGCGTATTTCGGATGCGTCTACGCGCGGCACGCGCTGCTATTTTAAGTTGTCGCCACTGGTCGCCGGACAACCATTTCTCGCACCACGCAGTTAACGTTACCGGGTCACGGCAATGTTTAAATGCATTTATGGACTTGTTTTGTTCAGAATTATCATCGGACGGCCACTCCAACAAGTTGCGCAGCTTGTATTGCACATAACGCAAAACCGCTGGGTAATCTTGCTCTGTGATGGTGTAGCGTTGTCTTGCCATTACGTTACCTCGTAGCGTTTTTGCTTATTCTATAATACGCTACCGGGTAACTCAATGAATTACTGTTGCGGTTGTAGCGAGCTAATAATCTGTCCGGAGCTGTAGCACGTCATGTGTCCGGTTTCATGATTCACCCTGGAGGTGAGCCATGAGAAGGACGGAAGTGTTACAGGAGATTCGGAAGATGAGGTTCAACGAGGCGTACGCAGGCTG
>JANLTU010000156.1:0-4368 GCA_031363085.1 Gammaproteobacteria bacterium | reverse complement strand
GGCGACGCAACGCACCGCGCTGCCGCACCTGCGCGCACTGCGTGTGGAGCGGCGCGAAGACAGTGTGATTCTCGACGCCGCGACACGCCGCAATCTGGAAATCGACACCAATCTCGCGGGCGGCAGCGAACACACTTTGGCATCGGTGCTAGACCGCAGCGCCACCACCATGGGCGGCCGTTTGCTGCGCCGCTGGCTGAACCGGCCGCTGCGCGCGCGCACTGAATTACGCTTGCGCCAGCAAAGCGTGGGCGCACTTCTTGACAATAGGAATTACGAAAATTTGTTTAGCATCTTGCGCGGCATCGGCGACGTGGAACGCATTCTGGCACGCGTCGCACTTCGCTCAGCACGGCCGCGCGACTTGGCACAGTTGCGCAATGCGCTGGGTGCGCTGCCGAATCTGCGAGAACAGCTAGCCCCACTCGACGCACCGCTGTTAAAACAGCTACACCAGCGCCTGGAGATCGATCCTGCCGTATTCACGCTATTAGAGCGCGCGCTGATCGAGACACCCCCCGCACTAATTCGCGATGGCGGTGTGATCGCGCCGCGCTACGACGCCGAACTGGACGAGCTGCGCGGCCTGAAAGATAACGCCGACCAATTTCTGATCGAGCTGGAAATACGCGAGCGCGCGCGTTCCGGTATCACCAACCTCAAAGTGAATTACAACCGGGTGCACGGCTTTTACATCGAAGTGACACGCTCGCAAAGCGAAAAAGTCCCCGATGATTACATCCGCCGCCAAACACTTAAGGGAGCTGAGCGTTACATCACGCCGGAACTCAAGGCGTTCGAAGACAAATTTCTCAGCGCCAGCGAACGTGCGCTGGCGCGCGAGAAAATTCTCTACGAGCGATTGCTCGACCAAGTGCTCGTGCATCTTGCTGTGTTGCAAGACGCGGCCGCCGCCTTGGCCGAACTGGATGTGCTGAATACCTTCGCCGAACGCGCCGATGCGCTGAACCTGACCTGCCCGGAATTAAGCGAACGCCCCGGTGTTGACATCGACGGCGGACGGCATCTGGTGGTCGAACAGGTCAGCGACGCACCCTTCATTCCCAACGACGTGCGCCTCAACGACGCGCGCCGCATGCTGATCATCACCGGCCCCAACATGGGCGGAAAATCCACCTACATGCGCCAGACCGCGTTGATCGCGCTGCTCGCGCACGTGGGCAGTTACGTGCCGGCGCTGCGCGCGGTCATCGGCGAGCTCGACCGGATTTTTACGCGCATCGGCGCCGCCGATGACTTGGCCAGCGGGCGTTCGACCTTCATGGTGGAAATGACCGAAACGGCTAATATCCTGCACAATGCGACCGAACACAGTTTGGTGTTGATGGATGAAATCGGTCGCGGCACCAGCACCTTCGACGGCCTGTCGCTGGCCTGGGCCTGCGCGGAAGACATCGCCCGCCGCGTGCGCGCATTCACTTTATTCGCAACCCACTATTTCGAACTCACCACCCTGCCCGAAACCCACGACACCTGCGCCAACGTGCATCTCGATGCGGTCGAACACGGCGACCACATCGTGTTCATGTACGCGGTAAAAGACGGCCCCGCCAGCCAAAGCTACGGCTTGCAAGTCGCTGCACTGGCAGGCGTGCCACGCGCCGTGATCGAACGCGCCAAACAAAAATTACGCGAGCTGGAAAACCACACCGCACGCGCATCTGCGCCGCAACAACAACTGGCGCTGTTCGCAATAGTTGATCCCCAACCGGCCTTGGACGCGCTCGAAAAAATCGATCCCGATGCCCTCACACCACGCCAAGCCCTGGACGCGCTGTACCACTTGAAGGGCCTTGTGTAAATAAGGCCAGCGATTCAATGTTCAGCCGCCGGTTAAACAGCGTCACATAGTTCCAGTAAGTTTACGAAATTAGCGATAGCCGCCGGATGCTTCGCGCCACCTACCAGAATGCAGTCAATGCCCGCGTTGGTCGCACCGCCCAGATCGCGGCGCGGGGAGTCGCCGATGACGACGGCATCCGTCTTGGAAATGCCCAGCGTATTGAGTATTCGCTCGAAGGGCTTGGGCGATGGCTTCACCATGCCGTGGTCAGATGAAAACGACAGCGCGGAAAACAGTGGCGCAATGCCGGCGCGTTCGAATGCCGTCAGCCACGCCGCTTTCGGCGACCAGATGTCGATCACGGCGGCCAACACATATTTCCGTCGCAAGGCGTGCAGCGCGGCGACATAGGCTGCGGGGATCGTGCCCAGTTCGTGGAAGGCGAAGGTGTCGATGATGCTCGCGAGCTCATCGCTCGACAGCTCGATAGCGCTGACGTTTTGAATTGCGCTCGCCAGCGACGGAAAGTCGTGGCGATAGTTTTCGTCGGGATAACGTTGATCCAAATAATCGTAGGCGGCGCGGATGATCCGGTTGACGTCGTCACGCGGCAGGTTCCCACCGATCTGCGCGTAATGTACCGAGAAATCTTCGTCGTCACCAAAGCGGTCTTCGCCGAACATGAAGGTGCTGTTCATGTCCAGCAGCAGGGCTTTTTTACCGCGCATTACCACCTTATCGCCTTGATCATAATTGATATCGGACGATATTTTACCTCATGGGTTGTAGCGCACGACGGCGAAATCTCTACTCGTGACCCCATTCGTAGCTCCAAGCGCATATCCTGCGACGACGATCTGACCGTTTGGTTGGAGAGTAACGGCGTTAAACGAACTGTCACCAGCAGAAATGTTAGTGATGATTGTGCCTTCGGTGCCAAATGATGCGTCAATACTGCCATTCAAGTTATATCGTGCGATGGCGAAGGAGAAACGACACTCACCGCAATCGTCGTCGCCCGCCAGGATAATTTTTCCGTCAGGCTGCAGAACTGCGGCGTGCATACCTCCGTTGTATCTGCCAACTCTACCCGTTACTTTTCCGCCAACCCCAAAATCTACATCGAGCGTACCATTGTTGTTGTAACGGGCTAAATTAATCCCATTGCTGTACATGCTTCCAGTTGCGATAATTTTTCCTTCCAGTGTTCCATCCGGCTGTATGAGCACTCCGGTAGCTTGATCGTTACTTACGAAGTCTGTCGTAACAATGCCAGTGGAATTAAAGCTGGTATCCATCTTACCGTCATTGCCATAACGCACGACCACGAAGTCATCACCCGTTGTTACAAAGTTACCATATCCCGCCACGACAATTTTTCCGCTGACTTCCAGCGTGTCGCCTTGTAGCGTCACCACTTTGGCGTGATTACTTGTAGAACCGGTAATAGGCGTAATCACGATACCGTTTTTGTTCGGCCCAAAATTGAGATCGAGTTCCCCGGTGTTTTTATAGCGGGCGACGGCGAAGTTCGTACCGACAGGGCCCGCGACCAGGAGCAGAATCGGAATGTTATAGTCGGTATCTCCCACGACAACGATGCTGCCGTCCGCCTGGATCACCAGCGCAGACGCGCTATCGTTGCTGCCTTTGTCAATATCCGTCGTGACCCTCCAATTGCTTGCGCTATCGACTTGGCCGTTTTTTTCAAAACTCTCCAGCAAGAAATCGGTGTTTCCAGCCATGTTCGTCGCGGTTCCCGCGACGACAATAGTGTCGTTACTTTGCAAGGCCATGGCATTGATTGTTCCGCTCAGCGCCACAATGCCGAGCGTGCCGAAGCTCTCGTCAAGAATTCCATCTCGCGTATAACGCACCAAGACCGAACCGGTAGCCGTGGTTCCCGCCACCACGATCTTGCCGTTGCTTTGCACCACCACTGCCTTAGCGGAATCAGAGGATACCACTGCGGGCGGAGTGCCGAAGTCCTTCGTGACGATGCCATAGGTGCCGAAACTGATATCCAGGTGGCCCACAAACACCTTCAAGTTCTGGCTCACAGATTCGAAGCCGTCGGTGAAGGTCACTTGCACTTCGTAGACGTTGTCCTTGTCCGTATCTTGCGGGTCAATACTTTGGGGTGCAGTCATAAAGCGAAGTTGGCCACTGCGGGTGTCGATACTGAAAAACGTTTGATCGGCACCGCCGGTGATGGAAAAACTCACATGCTGATCTGGCTTCGCATTGGTCTCGATCACGGTAACGTCCGTGGTTTTGTCGGCGATGCTCAACAACCTGCCCAGTGCAGTTGCTTGCACCGACGCACTCAACGGCGTCAGCGCCTCCAACGTAAGCGACACGCTCGCCGTGGTGCCGGCGGCAATCGGTGGCACCTCTTGGCTGCCGCTGAAGCGCGTGTTGCGGTTTTTATCCAGTGCCGCGCCGGTCACGTGCAAGGCGAGGTTAGGTGGAACCGTCAGCGCCAGCGTGCCGCCCGTGGCGGGAATTTCGCCGCTGGCGATGGGGCGTTCGGCGGCGTCGAGCACGGTCACGGTAATTGCCTG
>JANLTU010000072.1:0-22142 GCA_031363085.1 Gammaproteobacteria bacterium | reverse complement strand
ATAGCGCTTGTGAAAAAAACTCCACGCGATCAGCAGCGACAACACCTTGGTTTTGCCCGCGCCGGTGGCCATTTTTACAACGTAACGCGGCCAGTTCTCGTCGAACATATTTGTCGACACCGCGCCCGAGGCATCGAAGCGTAGCAGATCGAACTTGTCGCGCACCTTGCGCACATCGTGCAACCAGATCACCGTTTCCACCGCTTCGCGCTGCGCGAAGTAATAGCGGAACGGCGCTAGCGTGCCGTCGGCCTGCTCGACCAGGTGCTCGGTCTCGAACCACCAATTCAGCAGCGCGCATGACGTGTCGGAAGCACCTGCGTAGCTGGCGTCCCGCCACGCCGTAACCTCTTTGCGAATGTTGGCAACCAGTGGCGGTAGTAACTTTTCATACGCGGTGCTGCGCAATTCCTCCGCTGCCGGGAACCAGCGTTGGTCCGGCAGCAGTTCGGCGTAGGGCGATTTCGGAAATTCAGGATGTAGCGCCATGGGTCACTTTACTATTTTGCGTGGAAAACGGCTGCGGCACCCTTGTGCTGACCTCGACTTAGGCCGTCAGCCGTTCGGCGGCGGATGATTTTTTCAGGTGTATGAGCAGCAGAGAAATCGCGGCCGGTGTCACGCCCGGGATGCGCGCAGCCTGACCCAGGGTCTCGGGACGTTGTTTGGAAAATTTTTGCAGCACTTCGGCGGACAAGCCGCGCACCGTTGAATAGTCAAGCTCGGCGGGTAGGCGCAAATCTTCGTAGCGGCGCTGGCGTTCGATCTCGCTGTGCTGGCGCTCGATGTAACCGGCGTATTTCGCCTGGATCTCAACTTGCTCGGCGACGGCTGGATCCGCGACTGCATTGCCGACATCGGGCAAGCTCATTAGCAGCGCGTAGTCGACGTCAGGGCGGCGCAGTAAATCCATCAGTGTGTATTCACGCGCCAGCGGCTGGCCCAACACGCGCAAAACGTCTTGCTCTGGCACGACCGCAGGGCGCACCCAGGTGTCGCGTAGGCGTTGGGTTTCGAGTTCAACCGAAGCGCGCTTGATTTCGAATGCTTGCCATTGTGCATCGTCGACCAATCCCAGTTCGCGGCCTTTAGCAGTTAAACGCAAATCGGCGTTGTCTTCGCGCAACAGCAGGCGATGCTCGGCGCGGCTGGTGAACATGCGATACGGTTCGCTGGTGCCACGTGTAATCAGATCGTCGATCAGCACACCCACATAGGCTTCGTCGCGCCGTGGGCACCACGCCTCTTGCTCGCGCACGTAGCGCGCGGCGTTCAAGCCCGCGATTAAACCCTGCGCGGCGGCTTCTTCGTAGCCGGTGGTGCCGTTGATCTGGCCGGCGAAAAACAGGCCGGGAATGGCTTTTGTTTCCAGCGACGCTTTCAAATCGCGCGGGTCGAAGTAGTCGTATTCAATTGCGTAGCCGGGGCGCGTGATATGCGCGTTTTCAAAGCCCTTGATGGACCGCACCAGCGCGAACTGCACGTCGAACGGCAGGCTGGTGGAAATGCCGTTGGGATAAATCTCGGTGGTGCTCAAGCCCTCGGGCTCGACAAAAATCTGGTGGGATTGTTTATCGGCGAAGCGCATGACTTTATCTTCGACCGACGGGCAATAGCGTGGCCCGACCCCTTCGATCACGCCGGTGTACATCGGCGAGCGATCCAACCCGGCGCGGATGATGTCGTGCGTGCCCGCGTTGGTGTGGGTGATGAAGCACGACACCTGACGCGGATGATCCGCACCGCTGCCCATAAATGAAAACACCGGCGTTGGCGTGTCGCCGGGCTGTTCCTGCATCACGGAAAAATCCAGCGTTTTGCCGTCGATGCGCGGCGGCGTGCCGGTTTTCAAACGACCGATGTTCAGCGGCAATTCACGCAGTCGGCGCGCGAGCGCATTCGCGGGCGGGTCGCCCGCGCGTCCGCCTTCGTGATTCTGCAAGCCAATATGAATTTTGCCGCCGAGAAACGTACCGACCGTCAACACCACAGTGCGCGCGCGGAACTTCAGGCCCATCTGCGTGACCGCGCCGCCGACGTGGCCGTTGTCGACGATTAAATCGTCGACCGCTTGCTGAAAAATAGTGAGATTGGTTTGATGTTCGAGCGCGGAGCGCACGGCGGCTTTGTACAAGGCGCGGTCGGCTTGCGCGCGCGTGGCACGCACCGCCGGGCCTTTGCTGGCGTTGAGCGTGCGGAACTGGATACCGGCGCGATCCGTTGCGCGCGCCATCAAACCGCCGAGCGCGTCGATCTCGCGCACCAGATGACCCTTGCCGATGCCGCCGATGGCCGGGTTGCACGACATCTGGCCGAGAGTCTCGACATTATGCGTGAGCAGCAACGTGCGGCTGCCCATGCGCGCGGCAGCCAGCGCCGCCTCGGTGCCGGCGTGGCCACCGCCGATCACGATCACATCAAATGAGTCCTGGAAAAACATAGGAAGCAATACCCGCGCGAATCAGAGCGGGTATTGTACGCAAGTGGCTGGGTCTGTTGACATATGTTTTAGCCCGCGCAACGCGTTACTTCGTCGGCGGCAGCGCGCGCGCTTTCGCGCGAGTGGCATCCACTACAACAATCGCGCCGCTTTCAAGTATCGATTCGATTTCTTCTGAGCTCCACGCTGCGTAGGCCAGCGCTGCACGCACGTCCGCAACTTCGAGATATACGGATAGGCTTTCAAGATGCCGCTTTCCTGGTGCCCGGCAGGCAGCAAACCGACCATCGTTTCCACCGTGACGCACAACCCGCGTATACAGGGTTTCTCCGCACTACAGCCGTGTCGAGAGTGATGCGTTGTAACTGTTTCATGGCGCAGCCCTGTTCGATAACGAATGAGAACCTGCGCGGCGAATTGCACCGCATGGAATTCGCACGACCGCCAAAACCTTTGGGCGCAATTCGCTCGCACGATTGCCCTACGCGAACTGATCAAACGCGCGGGTGTTGAGCTCTTCCCTGCGCCCAATTTCCACGCGCTACCTTCAGCGGTCAGAAGACTTTTTCCCAGAATGTTTCGTATTGGACTTCCACCAGGTCGCCCAAGCGAATTTTTTCAGCTAAAGCTTCATCATCGACCTTGATCCATACATGCCGGGCGCTGATTTGATCCGTTACAAGGCCATCGACGATTTTCTGTTTTTCCAGTGTCGTATTACCGGTAATCGGATGCTTGCTTTCAATCAGCGTGTAAATGATCGCTTTCTGTTTGCTTTGCGCTCCATTCACGGAGCCGAGCGATATTTTGATAATGCTTGTCTTGCCATCGGTGCGTTTTTCGAGCACGTAACCCTTGGGCGCAAAGAGATTCATGAGCTTGGTGCTGCTGCTGTTAACCGCACCAGCACCCGCTGTTCTAACTAGGCTGGTCAAGGCTTCGGGTGAGTAGTCTGGACATGCCGCCAAACTGGTCCCAGCACTATCTGAACTTGTTGCTGCGGAGTTGGCAATATCCAGAGTGTCGGTCAGTTGTGGTTTGCCGGACGTAAGATTGTAAATCCTGATATTAGAGGTCACCTGGGCGTTGTAATTACACTGGGCGGGGTAGTTGGTCACCTTGCCTTTCTTGTCCGTGATACTGGTCGCCTCCGAAAATGTTTTTGAGAAGTTTGCTGCACCTACCGTTCCGGTAATGACATAGTCGGCGGGTGGTAGCCCGCTTAGTGCCTCGCCTTTTTCAACGCTGCTTTTGAGCGCAAGCAACCCTGCCGAATTGACGACGTCGGCATTCGACTTGCTGATATGTTGCTCCAGCGCGGCCGTGATCGTCACGCCCACGTCGGACTGATTGGCCAGCGCGACTCCATCGTCGTCGATGCCAAAAATGACCACGCGTGACTTTTTATTGTTCAGGTCGTTTTCGCTCGGCATGACATCGGCTTTCACTAGCGACACCGGGGTATAGGTGCTTGGGTCCTTGATTGAAGC
Organism: Gammaproteobacteria bacterium; assembly: GCA_031363085.1. Classification (GTDB taxonomy): domain Bacteria; phylum Pseudomonadota; class Gammaproteobacteria; order SG8-11; family SG8-11; genus UBA6921. The sequence continues at coordinate 18,212 of JANLTU010000072.1, read as the reverse complement.
GGATGTGAATAAACAACCATTCAGGGCAACAACGATCAGCACCAGTAAAATTTGCTCGCGGTGATTCATGTACGGTCTCCTGTCAGTGTGTAGATGTGGTTTCTGTCAACACCCAACCAAGAGTGCGCTCGATGGCTTTTCTACCGGTGTGAGCGGAGCTTGATTCCACTGCACTGACGGCCGCCAGCGGAGACCGCGCGGTTTTGAACACAACAACGAAGCGTGGGAAGGTCGGCATGTCGCGCTCCTGGTCGGATTGAATCCGCGACTGCGTTCGGCGGGGTGGAGCGCCTATTCGAAAGTAACTGTCTTGACCTGTCCAGTTTTTTTATAGGCTGGGCACGCGCGCTGGCAATATACCGACACGGTATGGCGATTGCTGACCGTATGTCAGGGCAAGACTAAAAACATGCCGGGCTGATTTACTTATCCTGCATTTCTTCGAGTGCTTTCTTTTGTTTTTCGAGTGCCGCGATGGCGGCTTCTTGCACTTCTTTGGCTTGTTCCAGCACCTTCTGCTGTTCGGACAACAAATGTTCTTTCGCTTTGGAGAGGTCGCTTGTGGCTTTCTCGCCGCAGGCGCTTAACGACAACACTATTGCCGCAAATATGATCGATCTGTTGTGCATAACGGTCTCCGTGGCTGATCTGCGTTGTAAACAATCGAGCGCGCTCGGCTCAAACCCAAGTGTAGCCAAGCTTGCGGTGCGCGCACCGGCTCAAACTCACAATTCCGGCGGCACCAACTGGCGCGGCCACGCGCAGGCCGAAGCTCGCTTCGCCCATACCGCGCGCTAGCAGCGGGAACCGAAGCGTGTTTCGCCGCACCAGCCGATTTTCCCGAGTTTTTGGCTGGCACGCGGCGTGCTGATATCAACCTGTGGGCAAGATCACGCAGCCAAGCCGCCCACACCCACTGCACTGGAGGCACGCATGCACGACATACAAAACACCGTCACCGAGTTTGATTCGGAGCTGGATGAATTCGAGTTTGGCAACGACGCCGAATTTACCTATCCACTTGATGAAGCGGAAGAAATGGAACTGGCGGCGGAGTTGCTTGCCGTCAGCGACGAAGCCGAGCTGGATCAATTTCTCGGCGACCTGATACGCAAGGCTGGACAGGCCGCCGGGCAATTCATCCGCTCGCCGACCGGGCGCGCGTTGGGCGGAATGCTCAAAGGTGCGGCGAAGAAAGCGCTGCCACTGGTTGGCCGCGCCGCCGGCTCCTACTTCGGCGGCGCGGCGGGTGGCAATGTCGGCGCGCGTCTTGCGGATCAGGTGGGGCGCATCTTCGGACTGGAGCTCGAAGGACTGAGTCCTGAGGATAAGGAATTCGAAGCGGCGCGCCACTTCGTGCGCTTCGCAAACAATGCTGCACAGCGCGCCGCGCAAGCATCGTCGGACTCACCGCAGGCCGCCGCACGCAATGCCACCGTAGCGGCGGCGCAGCAGCATGCGCCTGGGTTGATCTCAACCTCGGTGCAACACGCATCCGCAGCTTCACATCCGCACGGCCGCTGGCAACGTCACGGCCGCACCATAGTTATTGACAACACCTGACTTAATCACGCAGTTCAACTCAACCAGAAGGAGAAGACCATGCACGACATTGACCGTAACACGATGGAATTTGAGCCCGAAGCCGACGTTTTCGCAATGGAGGAATACGCGCCGACGCGTGTCTACCGCGCAAGTCCGTTTAGCGAAGAGGAGGAAATGGCGTTGGCCAGCGAATTACTCAGCGTGACCGACGAAGCGGAGCTTGACCAATTTCTCGGCAACTTGTTTAAGAAAGCCTGGCGTGGCGTAAAAAAAGTGGGCTCCGCCGTTGGGCAGGCAGCAAAACCATTACTGGGTGCGCTGAAACCACTGGCCAAACAAGCGCTACCGGTGTTGGGCGGCGCGCTGGGTTCGTTCGTTGCGCCCGGTGCCGGTACCGCCATCGGCTCGGCTTTGGGATCGGCCGTCGGCGACGCACTGGAAATGGAATTCGAAGGCATGAATGCCGAAGAAATGGAATTCGAAACCGCACGACGCATCGTGCGCATCGCGGGCAACGCGGCGCAGCACATCGCGCGTGGTGGCGCCAATCCCGGAGCCAATCTCAATGCGCTGGTGCGTGCTGCGATCACCAAGGCGGTGCGCCAGCATGTTCCCGATCTGGCCACCGATAACGAAGTGACACCGAGCGCGAGTTCCTCGGCACGCAGCGGGGCGCAGCGTAGTGGGCGCTGGTTCCGTCGTGGCAACAAAATCATTTTGTTGGGGGTGTGAAGGTGACCGCCGGAACCTTCCACCACTGGCTGCTCGCACAAGAAGCACGCGCCCTACTCACGCGGCTCGACCGGGTTAAACCGTTCGTGCTGTACGAGACCATGGTTCCGGCGGCGGCGTTATCGCGCGGCGCGCAAGCATCCATCGAAGGTTATCTAGCGTCGGGTCGTGACAATCTGCGCGGGATGGTCCACGACTATCTACACTGGTTGCTCGGTGCGGATGGACACGCAACCACACCCGAGGTCGCGCAGCGCCACTTCACGCTGCTGCGCTTGCGCTTCAACACTGTGCTCACGCAGTTCGATCTGTTCTCCGACGCGATCACGCAGCGCAGTGAACACGACACCGGCGTGTGGTTGGCCGGGCTCGACGCGCTGGCGCAGGACGCGCTCGAATTATCTGGCGATTACTACCCCGCGCCGGAAGTGGTGTGTTACCTGGATCGCGGTGTGGGTGCGGCGATCCGGCGCGCGCGCACGCGGCTGCCGGGCGGCGGTGAAAATCCGGTGGCGGTGATTCGCGTGCCGCGCGAACGCATGATCGGCAGCGGCATTGCGTCGTCGCTGGTGCATGAGGTCGGCCATCAAGCTGCCGCGTTGCTTGATCTGGTGAACTCGCTGTGCGCGGAATTGCAGCAACAGGTGGGTGACGCATGGCGCTACTTCGAGCGCTGCATTTCCGAAATCGTGGCCGACTTCTGGTCAGTGGCGCGTGTGGGCGTCACCGCCACGCTGGGACTGATGGGCGTGGTCAGCCTGCCGCGCGCCTTCGTGTTTCGCATGGTGTTGGATGATCCGCATCCGTTTCCGTGGATTCGCGTGAAACTCAGTTGCGCGATGGGTGCGGCGCTGTATCCGCACCGGCAATGGCAGCGCCTCGCCCGCTTATGGGACGCGTTCTATCCGACCGCCGGTTTGAACGCCGCTGCACACGCACTGATCCAGGAGTTAGAAGACACCATTCCCGAGTTCGTCGCACTGCTGACGCAACACCGCCCAAACGCATTGCACGGGCGCTCATTGGCCGAGGCGCTGGACGTCGACGCACGCCAACCGGCACGCTTGTCGGCGCTATTCAAGACCTGGCACGGTGCTTCGCGACGCATGCGGGCTGCCGCGCCAGCGCTGGTCTGCGCGGTGGTCGGCCAAGCCAAGATCGACGGCAAACTTTCCGCCGAACAGGAAAGCAAATTGCTCGCCCGTTTGCTAACGCAATGGGCAATGCGCCGCGCGCTGGAGGTTTCGGCACCGCGCGCCACCGCCTTTGTTTACTAATCGTCTTTACAACAGGAGAAGACAGCCATGGCAAAGAACGCAACACCCGATAATTCTCAACTCAATAGCGATACAAATGAACTTGATCCTGGAGTTCAGGCGGGCATCGATTACGCAACGTCAAAACTATTGGGCGCGGCGAGCACCGCGCGCCAAGTCACGCTCACGCGCACCGCCACGGATCCGACTGCCGACCAGGGACTGTGGGTCGCGATCCGCAATCGCGCACTCGCAGTCGGCTTTGAACGCTACAGCGCTTTTATCGACGATGTGTTCTGCACCACCACCGGCGGGGTACAGGGCGGCGTGCAAAATCTCAAAAACAAAGTCGATGCGCGGCACGGACCGGCCGGAGACCATTGGCTGGACTCGCGCCTGAGCATTCATGCCGCCGACTCGTACAACGTGCTGCGGCTGGCCACCGAGGTGTTTCTATTGTTGGAATGTGGCGTGGTCAAGATCGTCAATGGCAAGGCAACGTTGATCAATGCGAGTCCGGAGCTGTTCGACCCGCTGGAGGAAAGCAGCCGCGTCGGCACAGGCGTCACATTTACAGATGTAGTGGCTCGACTGACGGCTTACTTCAACGGTTCTATCAACCTGCCTTATTTAAGCCGCATCCTGACTTCGATTCTCGGTTCCGACCCGGCCGCACAAGAAGAGAAACTGCCTTACTGCGACGGTGTGCTGCAGTACCGCGCCAGTTGCCCGAGCATGATCGAGCTGATCTGGTCGTACTGGCACGAAGAAGGAATGCTGGTGCAGTCGATGAACGCCATCACGCTGCGCTTCCAAAATCGGCGTGGCCCGAGCGACCGCGACCCGCTGGCGCACCTGGAAACCGATCCGCTGCGCGGGCTCAATAATCTACTGTGGGGGCATATCCAGAACGAGCACAATCGTTTGACGCTCGCGCGGCGCGCCTACGAATACGACCATCACTACGGCATCACGCTCTATGGCAAGGCCATGCCCAAGCTGCGCTCGGCGGACAGCCGCTCGAAGTTTCTGGAAGGTTTTCACAACCTGCTCTATGTCACAGCGCGTTTCTATCGTGAGGACGCCGACACCACGGTGGTGGCCGACGGTTTTCCGTTGCTGAACGCGCTCAAAGAAGTGCATCTGTCGCTGGCCGAAGGTGCGCACAACCAGTTCGGCGATTTGCCGTGGACGGCGCGCGTCGAGATGCTGATCGAACAATGGCTGCTGGCGCGACCGGAGATGCGCGAGTTCATCCGCGGCCGCTACATGGTGCCGTACCGCGAGACCTGGATGGGACCGGTTGATACCATGAAAAAGCTGCAAGGCTGGAGCGACGTCACCGTCACCCACTTCAACGAACTGGCGGTGTTCGGCGAGCAGATTTTGCTGTCGATCCGCTACGGCGATTGGATTGGCGTTAACGACGAGAACCAGGCAAAGAATTGGGCGCGTTACTGGAAGCCGGAAATCCAAAGCTACATGCATGCCTATCGCGCCGCCACCGGCGTGGACCTGACCTCGGAACCGGTGGACAGCAATCCGCCGTGGGTGCACCTGAAGCGACAGGAAGACGAACGGCTGGCACGCCGCTGAAGCAGCACTCGCGTGGCCGACTTCACATGCGCACTTTATCTTGGCATGCAGCACGGCAGCGCGGCGTTGCCGCCGTGGTCGCAACTGACCACGGGCAAACCGGCGGCGTTGACGGAGCCTATGCTGGCGCACGACGTGGCGGCTGCGTTGGCCCACTTGATCGGCTGCCAACGCGCGGTGTTAGCGCCCTCCACCTTGCACGCGTTCGTCGATCTGTTCGGGATGTTGGGTCATGCCGACAGCGCGGTGTATGTCGACGCCGGGATTTACCCGATTGCACGCTGGGGCATCGAGCGCCTCGCCGCACGCGGCATCCCGGTGCGCGTTTTTCCGCGCCACGCGGCGGATGCGTTGCGCGGATTGTTGCAACGGCATGCTGCCACGCGCTCGCGTCCGGTGGTGGTGACCGATGGCGTTTGTTCCGCCCGCGGCCGGCCGGCGCCGATCACCGACTATCTTGCAGCGCTCGATCACTACGGCGGGTGTCTGGTCATGGATGACACGCAAGGTTTGGGGATTTTTGGTCAAGCTCAGACACCCTGGATGCCATATGGGCAAGGCGGCGGCGGAACTTTGCGCTGGCACGGACTGCGCGATGCGCGCGTGTGGGCGGTGAGTTCGCTGGCCAAGGCGTTCGGTGTGCCGATGGCGGTGCTGGCGGCAAGTCAACGCCAAGTAGAAACGTTTGAACAGCGCAGCCAGACGCGCGTGCATTGCAGCCCGCCCAGTGCCGCCACGCTACAGGCCGCCGCGCGCGCCATCGCAATCAACCAGCGCCACGGCGAGGCGCTGCGGCAACGACTGCTGACGCGCGTGCAGCGCTTCCGCGCGCGGCTTGCGGATATCGGCTTCGCAGCGGACGGTGGTGTATTTCCAGTGCAAACGCTAGTTAGCCCGCCGTCACACGACATGGTTGCGCTGCACCATCGGTTGTTGCGCTGCGGTATCCACAGCGTGCTGCAACAGCCGCGCAACGGCAACTTACCCCGCCTGAGTTTCGTCCTGAACGTAAATCATCGCGACGCCGATATCGACGCGGCCGTCGATGCCGTCGCTCACGCCACACGACACGCTCGACATTTTGGGCACCATCAAGGGAGGTAAAACATGCGCCACGCATTCACTTTCGAAGTTGAACCGTTTGAGTTTCAATCGGAGTTTGAGCCGGAATATGCACCGGAGCTCGCGCGCCCTGCTCCGCGCCGAACATCGCGTAAATCACCTGGCACGAACATGAGTCAACACCGCGCACGCACGCCCAACAAACCGAAACCCCGACCACGCCCGCAACCACTGCGCGTGGGCAGCGCGCGGCGCGAGTACACGCCGTCCCCTTGCGTCTGCCCGCAGCACAAAACCGAATTCGTGCGCTGGGTACAACACTCGCTCAACCAAGTGCTGGGACTGCAACTGCCGGTGAGCGGCGTGATGAACGCGGAAACCCGCCGCGCGCTGCGGCGTTTCCAGAAAGAACACGACTTGCCAGAAGACGGTATCGCGAGGCCGGAGACCGAGAAGGCGTTGATCGAGGCGAAGAGCCAGAGTAGCCCGGCCACAGAGGACCCACCTTCAACTTCAGAACTCTTCGACGAGTTGGACTCGGAAACACTCGATCTTTTTGATAACGAATGGGAGGGTGAGGTTAACCGCAACAGCCGCGAGTATGCGCTGTGGGTGCAGCAGTCACTGAATAAAATACTCGGTTTGCGCCTTGCGGTGGACGGCATCATAGGGACACTGACGCGCAGCGCAATACGTAGTTTTCAACAGCAGCAGGGGCTTACTGCTGACGGCATAGTTGGACCAATTACCGAGAGCACTCTTACCAAGCTTGGCGCTGGCGCACCTCCAGGCGCTATTGGAACGCCCCCATACAGTCGAGGACCGTACCTGCCGCCCCGTACACCTGGCACTAGTCCCTCGTCCAGTGGCGCCGCTGCTCGTATTGTTGCAGAAGCGCGAAAGCACGTCGGTTACCAAGAAGGTCCCAACAATCAAAACAAGTTTTCAACTTTTTTTGGCCGCCCCCCTGAGGCGTGGTGCGCTGACTTCGTGAGTTACGTTTACACGCAGGCTAAATGCCCGTTGGACTTCAGTTGGACAGTTGAGATGTTGCAATTTTTTAAAGATACGAACCGTTTTACAACCGCCATACCAAGCCCTGGTGACGTCGTAGTGTTCGACTGGAATTCGGCGGACTCGAAAACAGCGCAACACGTCGGTATTGTCGAATCCGTGAGTAAAGATGCATCGGGAAACGTGGTCCTGGGCACCATTGAAGGCAATGCCGGCACGACCAGTGACGGAGTATATAGGCATACAAGGAATTTCGGCGATTCCACCATTGTTGGTTATGGACGGATAGCTTGTTAACACTGGCGTTTGGGAAAATGTGTTTGTGGCGCATAAAAACAGGTCAACCGTGATCATCGACTGCCACTGCCACGCCGGAAGCGGCGACGGGTTGACCGGCCCGTGGGACACGCGCGCGCCGCTCGATCAGTACGCATTGCGTGCGGCGCGCGCGGGCATTGATCGTACCGTGTTGTTGGCCGCATTCCATTCCGATTACGCGCTGGCCAATCGCGAAGTGGCGCGCATTGTCGCCAGTCGGCCAGAGCGTTATTACGCGTTCGTGTTTGTGCATCCGGCGCGTGACAGCGGGCGTGTGTTCGCGCTGGTGCAAACAGCGGTGCGGCGTTACGGCTTCGTCGGCATCAAGGTGCATGGTCACGATGCCCACATCACGCGTGAAATTTGCGCGGCGGCGCGCGCCTTCTCACTGCCGGTGTTGTATGACGTGATGGGTGAGGTCAGCCAGGTGGAGTTGCTGGCGCAGGAATATCCGGACGTGAATTTCATTATTCCGCATCTGGGCAGTTTTGCCGACGACTGGCGCGCGCAATTGGCGCTGATCGATCATCTGGTGCGGCATGAAAATGTCTACACCGACAGTGCTGGCGTGCGCCGCTTCGACCTGTTGGAACAAGCGGTGCAACGCGCCGGTGCGCACAAGATTTTATTCGGCTCCGACGGGCCATGGCTGCATCCGGCGGTGGAGCTGGAAAAAATCCGTATGCTGCATTTGTCGTCGGCGGACGAACGCTTGGTGCTCGGGGAAAATCTTCTGCGCCTGATCCGCACCGCCGGTCGCGTGCGTCCGGCAGCATTGCGTGAGCACCGCCGGCGCAGCGTTGAACACGCACGCGGCGACCCGTGGCACAACACGGAGCATCACCGCTCGCCCTAGCTCAGTTGGGTTCATCCACGGCGCCCTGCTGCCGCCGGTTTGCCCGCCGCAGTTGCAGCGCGCGGTCGGTGACGCCGAGCTTGCGTGCGGCGCGTTGCAGATTGCCTTCCTCGTCTTCGAGCGCAACGCGCTCGGCGGCGTCTTCCGCCGCGCGTCCGATGTCTTTCAAGCCCAAGCCCTGCGCCAGCGCATGGCGCACCGCATGTTCGAATGCGTCGTCACGCCATAGCGCGGTCGCTAGGTTGAGTATCGGCCGGTCATCGTCGGCAATGTCGCCGGCCGTGATCAGCCCGTCGCCGACGTGGCGATAGCTGATGCGTGCAATCAACTGCTTCAGTTCGCGCACATTGCCGGGATAATCGCGCGCAAGCAAATAGTCACGTACCGCCACGTCAAATTCCGGCGCCGGAGCGCCGGGCCGCAGTTGTTTCCAGAAGGCGCGCGCCAGCGGCAAGATATCTTCGCGGCGCTCGCGCAGCGGTGGCAGCGTGCAGGTGAACGCGGCGATGCGGTAGTAGAAATCGCGGCGGAAGCGGCCCTGCACTTCTTCCTGCAGCAGGTCGCGATTGGTCGCGCAGACTAACCGGAAGTCGGTGCTTTTCCACTGATTACCGCCGACGCGCTTGTAGGTGCGTTCTTGCACCACGCGCAGCAATTCGGCTTGTAGCGGGATGGGCAGTTCACCCACTTCGTCCAAAAACAGCGAGCCATGATCGGCCAATGCAAACGCGCCATCACGCGCGCTCACGGCGTTGGTGAATGCACCACGTTCATGGCCGAAGAATTCGCTGCCGGCAAGCTCCGGCACGACCGTGGTGCAGTCGAGGATCACCAGCTCGTGCTTGTCTTGACGTGGATCGAGCGTGTGGATCAGCCGCGCGATGAGCTCCTTGCCGGTGCCGCTTTCGCCACCGATCAACACCGATGCCGTGGTGAAATGCGCAACCTCGATGACCTGACGCAATACCGCAAGCCAGGCGCGGCTGCGCCCGACCAGATTGTCCCGAACCAGCGGCGTTTGCAGTAACTGTTCGATCTGCTGCCAGCGCTGCAAGCGCTCGGCAATCGAAGCGGCGAACGCGGCCGACGGCTGCGTCAGCGCGAGCACATCCGCTGCACCGGCGCGCAGCAAACGCCAGATATCAACACTGCTGAGCGCGTCGTTCGCAAGCGTAATCGCCAGAATCTGCTGGCCGGTGTCGCGCGCATGTTGCCCTAACAGCTCGATAAGCTGCTCGGACAGCGTGTCGAAGAAGACAATTCCAGCTCCAGTGATGGCGTCGTCGCGACGACTGCAAAGATCGATTCCCAGCGCTGATAAACACCGCGCCAAGCGCTCGCAGCAATCGCTGTGCGTGTCGCCGAGGTGCTGGTACCAAACCTGGTTGCGATCCACTTAAAATAGTCCCGCCCCTAAGAGCTTGCTCAAACGCGACTGCCTTCTTGACTAAGCTCTAAGCAATTGAATACGTGCCGTGGCGCGCCAAATACTGCGGATGGGATCGGTTACGCGCCTAGTAACAGTGTGACTACGAAAGGCTTAACTTAAAGGCAGAATGCGGTGGGTGTGCGCGGCAGTAATTAAGCGGGAAAAGTGACAAATTTAACTGACTCCGGAAAAGATGCCGGACCGGACGGCGTGCAGCCATCCGGCCCGGCAGGTCCAACCAAACCACGCGTTAGGGCGTGTAGGCAAGCTCAAACGCACTATCCCAGTTCACGCCGTTGAGGTACACACTGGTGAGGTAGTCAGGGCTTGCGATGGCGCTGTTGCGCCAGTCGAACGGGTCGCTGTCTTGTCGAAGAGGTCATTGCCCAGATGCTTGGTCGAGCTCAGCGCTAGGCCAGATTGACGTCGACCAGCCGCCTGATGGCGGCGCCCTTGCCCAGACGATCCGACACGGTTGGCAGCGGATTGGCGTTCAGGTCGTGCGTGACTTGGATACGAAAACCGTCAGCCCAGGCGTTGCCAGCGTCGAAGGTGAAATCCATGCGCATCGCGACCGGGTCTTTCAGCTTGCGCTGCTTGCCGTTGATCAGCAATGCATCAACCAGCATGCGCCCGGTGACGACGCCGTGTGGGTGTATGCCACAAGCCCGCCGTTTTCCGAGTTGGAGGGCGCGGTGCTCGACAATGACTTGAGGCGACTGACACCAACCCAGGACGCTTTGGTCGGTGCGCTGCAAGCCTACGCATGGCAGAGTAACTTTTGCTACATTGCCGCAAGCGTGCAGCTAAAAACGCACCCCAGCGTGACGCGCCGTTAATTCTAAAGGTAGGTGATGTGCGACACGTCCGCCATGAAATGGCGATAGTCGCAGGTGAGTTCATCACCGGGCTGGATGTCGCGTGTGGCCCAGCCGACGCCGACGTCGGAGAAATCCACGTTGGGTTCGCGCGAGTGATTCATGTAGCGGCCCATGGTGGATTCGTAATACAACACGCCACCTTGCTCGGGCTGATACAGATGGTGCTCGATCTCGGCTTTTACCGACGGCGGCAGGCGCTCGAATTCGGCGTCGGTAAAGCGCACGTCGAAAATCGGATTGAACTCCCACACCTTGCTGCCTTTTTCGATCAGCTCTTTGGCGAACACGCCGAAGCCGTGGACCGGACTTTTTTCGAGATAGGTCGGTACGATAATCATGAGCGGCACCCGATGCGCAAGAAGTTGTAGATGGCCGTCTTTATAGGGAGCGGGCGTGCAAAAGTAAAGCGCCGGTTTATTGATCCGCCGGTAAAAATAGTTCGAGCACGTCGTTTAAATATCTCTGCCCCAGCGTGGTGGCGCGGATGTGGCTGCCACCGATGTCGATCCAGCCCCGACGCTGGGCGAGTGCCAAGGGTGCTTCGACCACGCTCAGCGGCAGGCCGGTGCGCTCGGCGAATAGGCGTGTTTCGAAGCCGTCGTTCAGGCGTAGCGCGTTCATCATGAATTCGAAACCGGCGTCGGCTGGAGTCAGGGTCGATTCACCGCCAATAACTGTCGAGCCTAGCGCCGCCGCGAGGTAGTCACGCGGATTTTTGACCTTCCACAAGCGCTGAATCCGCTGCGTTTGCGCGTCGCTGATTTTGCCGTGCGCGCCGGTGCCAATACCAAGGTAATCGCCGAAGCTCCAGTAATTCAAGTTGTGCGCGCACTGTTTGCCGTCACGCGCATAAGCCGACACTTCGTATTGCGCGTAGCCGTGTTTGGCCAGCGCCTGTTGCCCACGCTCCTGGATGGCCGCGATGGCGTCGTCTTCCGGCAGCGTCGGCGGGCGCGCCGCAAACTGGGTGTTGGGTTCGAGCGTGAGTTGGTAATAGGAAAGATGCGTCGGTTCCAACGCAATGGCGGTTGCAACGTCATTGGCGGCAGCTTGCGGCGTTTGCTCCGGCAGCCCGAACATCAGGTCAAGATTGAAATTGTCAAATCCCGCTGCATGCGCTTGTTCGGCAGCGCGGATCGCTTCTTTGGCGCCGTGAATGCGACCCAGGCGTTCGAGTGCATCAGCATCGAAACTCTGCACGCCGATCGATAGGCGATTCACCCCCGCCGCACGCAACTCGGCAAACTTACCCTGCTCGACCGTGCCGGGATTGGCTTCCAATGTGACTTCAATGTCGGGCGACACAAACGGCAAGCGCGCGCGCAGCGCCGACAACAAGCGATCAATCGACTCGGGCGCAAACAGACTCGGCGTCCCGCCGCCGATGAATATGCTTTTGAGCTTGCGCCCCCACACGCGCGGCAGATCGAATTCCAGATCGGCGATCAAGGCGTCGATGTATTCGCGTTCCGGAATCGCACCCTGCGCCGCATGCGAATTGAAATCGCAGTACGGACATTTACGCACGCACCACGGGATGTGCACATACAGCGACAGCGGCGGCAGCGCGGTGAAATGAAAATTCGCCGAGGCGCTGTCGCCCGGTGCTGCGGGCGCGACGCGAACTGAAACCGGAAACGGGCGGGGTGGTTTTTGCATGGAGTTGGCGGGCTGGATGCTGGCTTTTGCGATGCAACATTCTAGCGTACAGTTCGTGCCCACGTATCAGCGGTGTGCCTGTAATGACTCAACCTGTTCTCGTCTGTAAGAGCGGCGCCTCCGCCGCGATGGTCGGGCGGCCCGAAAAAATCGCGCCGAAGGCGCCGTTCTTACGTGTAACGGGCGCGCATCCATGAAGCCGCCCCGCCAACCCGCACACACTGCACCACGTACGCTGCGCAAACCTGCATCAGTACCTGCGCCATCTGAACGCGCTGAAGTCAAATACCACGGTGCGGGCGCCTGCCTGGCGCTGTGGAATCAGCGCCCCAAAGACATCTTGCGCGTATATGTGGAGCGCGCACGCCTGCCGGATTTTTCGTCGTTGTTGAAGTGGTGCTCGGCGGAACGCACGCCGTATCACGTCGTCGACAAGCAAGACCTGGAAAAACTCACCGAGACCGTGCACCACGGCGGCATCTGCATGCTGGCGCTGGAGCTGCGCAGCTTGACATTTTCACAACTGCGCGTGGCACTGCGTGACCAGCAACATCCGCAATTGGTGATCTATCTCGACGGCGTGGAAAATCCGCACAACCTGGGCGCGATATTGCGCACCTGCGCGCACTTCGGCGTGCACTATGTGCTGGGCGCACAGGGCAGCTTGCCGCGACTGTCGTCATCTGCATGTCGCATTGCCGAAGGCGGGGCGGAGCATGTGCGGCTGGTTGCGCTGGAACAACCGTTGCTGGATTTACGCGCGTTGGCCAGCGATGGTTTTCAGATCATCGGTACCTCGGTAAGCCAGGGCAGCTCGGTGTATGCGTGCGACTTTCCGCAGCGCACGCTGCTGGTGTTCGGCGCGGAAACCGTCGGCATGTCGCAGGAGCTGCACGCGTTGACACAACAGGTATTGCGCGTACCGGGCAGTGCGGCGGTGGAAAGCTTGAATGTGTCGGTGGCCTGCGGAATTTTCACCAGCGAGTTTTACCGGCGCCATGTTGCGGAGAAAAAAACCAACATCACGGCAGGGCACGGACCGACACGCCCGCACCCGAAGAGAAAATGATTCCAGGCCCAAGGCCCGAAAAATTCCCTCAAGCGACGCGGGCGACGTTTACTTCATCGCTTTGGCGTGCTGCTTCAGAAACATCAGCGGCTGCGGATGTTCGCGCTTGATCGCGTCGGCCAGTGTGTAGCGATCCAGCGTGGCGAGAAATTCCCGCTTCGCTTGCCACAGTGCCGATTTCAGTACGCACAGGGGCTCGATCATGCATTTCTTGTTGTGGGGGTTGAAGCACTCGACGATGTCGAAGTTGGGTTCCACCTTGCGCACGATTTCACCGATGCTGACTTGGGTGGGGTCCACCGCCAGCCGCAGCCCGCCGCCTTTGCCGCGCGTGGTGTGGATATACGAAAGCGTCGCCAGGTTGTGCACCACCTTCACCAAGTGATTGCGTGAGATCGTGTAAAAGTCGGCAATCTCACTGATGGTGACGGTCTGCTGCGGTTGCAGCGACAAATACAGCAGAACGCGCAGCGTGTAGTCGGTGTAGAGCGTGAGCTGCATGCGGTATCAGGACGCTTCGGCAGCTTCTTCAGGGGGACTGATATCTTCGGCATGGCCGCATTCTTTCTGCGGACACACTTTCTGCGTGCCCTTGCGCTTGGTGATTTTGATGGTCAGGATCGGCCAGCCGCAATCCGGGCAGGGGCCGGCGGTCGGCTCGTTCCACACCGCGTATTTGCATTCCGGGTAGGTGGCGCAAGAATAAAAAATCTTGCCATAGCGCGATTTGCGTTTCAGCAACGTGCCCTTTTTGCATTCCGGACATTGAAAGCCGGTGTCGGCGGGCTTCTCCAAAGGTTCCATGTGTTTGCAATCGGGGTAGCTGCTGCAACCGATAAATTTTCCGTAGCGCCCGTGCTTGATCACCAGCGCCGAATTGCATTTGGGGCAGGTGCGGCCCTCGACCACTTCCGGCTCGGTGGGCGCGGAAGCGTCGGCGTTGAGATTGCGGGTGTAATCGCATTCCGGGTAGTTGGTACAGCCGATAAAACGCCCGCGTTTGCCCAGGCGTATCGACAAAGGTTTGCCGCATTTGGGACAGGCTTCGTCCAAGGCTTCGTGGGTGACGTCTTTGCGCTCGACATTTTTTTCGGTGTGTTGCACCAGCTTGTCGAACGGCACCCAGAACTCATGCATCAGGGGGATCCAGTCTTTTTCACCACGCGAGACCGCATCGAGCTCGTCTTCCAGGCGCGCGGTGAAATCGTAGTCGACGTAATTGCGAAAATATTCGGTGAGGAATTTATTCACGATGCGGCCGACGTCGGTGGGCTGGAAGCGGCGTTTTTCGAGCAGCACGTATTCGCGGTTTTGCAGCGTGGAAATAATCGAGGCATAAGTCGACGGCCGGCCGATACCGTGTTCTTCGAGCGCCTTCACCAAACTTGCTTCGGAATAGCGCGGCGGCGGTTCGGTGAAATGCTGTTCGGCGCGAATTTCCAGCAGCTCGACAATGTCGCCGACTTTCATCGGTGGCAACAATACGCCGTGCTCTTCTTCCTTCGAGTCGTCCAAGCCTTCCTGATACACCGCCATGAAACCCGCGTGCGCAATGGTGGAGCCATTGGCGCGGAACAGATTAGCCTCACCGGCGGATAAATCCACGCCCACGGTGTCGAGCGTGGCATGCACCATCTGGCAGGCGACGGTGCGTTTCCAGATCAACTCGTAGAGCTTGAACTGATCCGCGCTGAGCGCGTCTTTGACCAGTTCCGGCGTACGTTGTACCGAAGTGGGGCGCACGGCTTCGTGCGCTTCTTGGGCGTTTTTCGCTTTGGTTTTGTACACGCGCGCCTCTTCAGGGAGCATGTCTTTACCATAACGCCGGCCGATGAATTCGCGGATTTCTTCCAGCGCTTCTTGCGCCAGACTCACCGAGTCGGTGCGCATGTAGCTGATCAAGCCGGTGGTTTCGTCACCGATTTTTACGCCTTCATACAACTGCTGCGCCACGCGCATGGTGCGCAGCGTGGTGAAGCCCAGCTTGCGCGACGCTTCTTGTTGCAGCGTCGAGGTGGTGAACGGCGGCGCCGGGTTGCGCTTGCGCTGCTTTTTTTCAACATTAACAACGTGTAATTTGCCCTGCGTCTGTTTCAGCAGTTCAGCGCGCGCGGCGTTGGCAGTTTCGGTGTTGGTGATGCTGAACTGCGCGATTTTTTCGCCTTGGTATTGAGAAAGCTTGGCTGGAAAATTTTGTTCGTGGGCGCGGTTGTCGGCTTCGATGCTCCAGTATTCCTGTGGTTTGAAGGCTTCGATTTCGAGCTCGCGCTCGACGATCATCCGCAATGCCGGGCTCTGCACGCGTCCGGCCGACAAGCCGCGGCGGATTTTTTTCCACAGCAACGGCGACAAATTAAAGCCGACCAGATAATCCAGCGCACGCCGCGCCTGCTGCGCATTGACCAGCTCCATCGACAGCTCGCGGGTATTTTCCATCGCCTCAAGAATTGCGCGCTTGGTGATTTCGTGGAACACCACGCGCGCGACGGTTTTGCCTTTGAGCAGTTTTTTCTCGCGCAGATAGTCGTATAGATGCCAGGAAATCGCTTCACCTTCACGGTCCGGATCGGTCGCAAGGTAAAGGTTGTCGACTTTTTCCAGCGCCTTCACAATCGCCTCGACATGTTTTTCGTTTTTCTCGATGAGCTGGTATTTCATCGCGAAGTCGTTTTCCGGGTCGACCGCGCCTTCCTTCGGCAGCAAGTCGCGCACGTGCCCGTAAGATGCGAGCACCTGAAAGTTCTTGCCGAGATATTTTTTTATCGTACCGGCCTTGGCCGGCGATTCGACGATGACGAGTGATTTGGTCATGGGCTCAATCGAGTGGAAAGTGGCTGGCGAATGTGTGGGTCATTTAACAGGATAGTCAAAAAGAATCCAGTGGGGAAAATATCCACGGCCTATTAACGGGGTTAGGGATGGGGCTTGAGCGTACCGATTACTCCCCCGGCGGCACGAAATGAAGCGATCAATGCAATTGCTGCGGGAAGTTTTCCAACACGAAATCTTCCAGCCAAGCCAAGCGCGTTTCTTGCCCGGGCTGATTCAGCAACACCATCAACACCACCCACTTGAGGCGGTCGAGGTCGAAATCGGGCATATCCAAAGCCATGGCGCGATCAATCACCAGCTCGCGGTAAATGGGGTCGAGGATGCCGACTTGCTCCAAATACAGCACGAAACCGCGACATTTCACGTCGAGAACTTTTTGTTCTTCGGCGTTGTAGACGCGCAGCGCATGCCGGTGCGGTGCATGCTGCGTGGTCGCGGAATCGGCGTGGCGGGCGATGATGTCCAGCCAGTCGAACGCCTTGGTGATTTCAGCATGCGCGAAGCCCGCGCCAACGAGCTCGGCTTGCAGCTCTTCTTGATTCGCATCAAGCGCCACGTCGTCATCCAGGTAATTTTCAAACAGATACATCAGGACGTCGAACATATGATCCTCTCGGCTCTATCGTTTGGCTGGCACGCGGTAATATTGCGCGCCCGACGACATGACCTGTCCTTGCAACTCCAATAACAGGAGAATGGAGGAAACCACATCGGCCGTCAATGCAGTGCGTTCAACGATGCGGTCCATCGGTGTGGGTTCGAAGCCCAATTGTTCCAGTACCGTTTGTTGTTCGGGCGTGAGCGCAACGCTCACCGCACCGGCGCGCGTCTCTTGGTCGAGCGGCAACGGCAGCGACACCTGCAACTCTTCCAACACATCATTGGCGGACTCCACCAGCTTGGCACCTTGGCGTATCAACACATGGCAGCCGCGCGCCAGCGGATTATGAATCGAGCCCGGAATCGCGAATACTTCGCGACCCTGGTCGGCGGCGCAACGCGCGGTGATCAACGAGCCGCTGTTCACGCTCGCCTCAACCACCAAGGTGCCCAACGACAAGCCGCTGATGATGCGATTGCGGCGCGGAAAGTTTTCTTTCAGCGGCGGCGTGCCGGGCGGGAATTCCGAAATCAACACCCCCTGTGCCGCCACCTGATGCGCCAGCGCGTGGTGCCGTTTGGGATACACGCGATCCAGCCCGGTGCCCATCACCGCAAGGGTGTAGCCGCCGCCGGCGAGCGCGCCTTCGTGGCAGGCGGCATCAATGCCCAATGCCAAACCGCTGGTAATGGCCAAGCCGGTGTGCGCGAACGACTGCGCGAAGGCGTGCGCATTTTCAAGGCCCTGCGGGGTCGGGTTACGACTGCCGACCATCGCGATCTGCGGGCGACTCAACACCGCCACCTCACCGTGAACAAACAACAGCAGCGGCGGATCGGCAATTTCTTTGAGCAGCGGCGGGTAGCTCGCGTCGTGCAACGTGACGATGTGGTTGCGCGGCGTGGTGGCGAGCCACGCCAGATCGGTATCAACCGCGCCCCAGTCGGGGTTGCGAAAATATTCGCGCGTGTCGGCGCGCAAACGCTCGCGCACTTCGCCGGGTAGCGCCGCACCGAAAAGTGCCTCGGGAGTTGTGTTGTCCAGCACCTCCAACGCGCCGCGCGTACCCAAGCCCGGGGCACGTAACAACGCCAGCCAAAATCGCAATTCGCTCATGCGCGCGATAATGCCAAGACCTGCGCCAATGCGCAACTTGCGCTAAGGTGCAGTGCGGGCAGGTGCTGGGTGTGTGAAGTCGGATCAGACGGGTGCAAAGCAGCGGCGTTCCAATGTCAGTAAGTTAAGCGCTAACTATTTGAAGCTGTTAAAATATCAAGCATGGCACCCACATTCAAAAACCGCATTGAAAGGAGCTCAACATGGAACTGACGAAGGTTATTTAAAAACATTTATACGGCGATC
>JANLTU010000248.1:0-10160 GCA_031363085.1 Gammaproteobacteria bacterium | reverse complement strand
TTGTTTTGCTGGCCGTATTTCGGGCTTTTGTAATCGGCACCCGGATACGCGTCGAACCAGTCGTCCACCCATTCCAGAACATTGCCGGCCATGTCGTACGCACCATAAGGCGAACGGCCTTGCGGCAGCGAGCCGACCGGCAGGACTTGCGTCTCACGACCGCCGGCGTTGACATTTTCCGGGTGCCATTCGTTACCCCACGGAAACTCGTTGCCGTTGGGGCCGCGCGCAGCTTTTTCCCATTCGGCTTCGGTGGGCAAGCGCTTGCCCACCGCCTTACAGTAGTCGGTGGCGTCGTACCAACTGATATTGCGCACCGGGTGTTCGTTGACGCGCAACTGCAAGGGTTCGAGCAGCTTGACCAATTCGTTGCGGTGCACCCGCTCGGTACCCATCAGGTAGGCTTTGTAGTTGCCGTTGTTGACTTCAAATTGGTCGAGATAAAACGCTTTCAGATTAATTTTGCGCTGTGGGTGTTCCGGCAAAAACCACGGTTCGTTAAAGCCGAATTCTTCCGACTTGCCGCTGGTGTCGATGTCGTCCGAGCCCATGATGAATTCACCGGCCGGAACCAGCACCATATTGATCGGGGTCCCGCTTGGAGCTGGCGGTGCCGCGAGTTGTTCTTTTTCAGAACAACCGAATATTGTCAGCGCTGATAACGCACCCAGCATCAGCGTCAGCAAGCGGCGCGCTTTGATTGCAGGTCTAGTCATCGAGTTATTTGGCATCTTTTGCACAACGAAATCCAAAGCTGTTGTTCTTGGTGAGCGGGTGAAAAAAGCTGCGATTGTACACAGGTGCAGAAATACCACATTGATAAAACGAGCAGTCCCACCATGAGCCGCCCTTGAGCACTTTGTAGTTACCGTTATAGTTTTCCGAAGGGCGTTTGTTGCCGGGATACGGCTCGTAGCCGGACGAGGTCCATTCCCATACATTACCGGATAAATCGTATACGCCAAACGGACTTTTACCGCCTTCAAACGCGCCTACTGGCGTGGTGTCGCCGAGCAAATTCAAATTTGCCCAGCGCACCGGTGAATTGACGCGCTCAATCGAAAATTCCTCGCCCCACGGGAAGGTGCGCGTATCGGTGCCACGTGCAGACTTTTCCCATTCTTTGTCGGAAGGCAGACGCTTGCCGGCCCACGCGCAATAGGCGTTGGCGTCTTCCCAGGACACGTACACCACCGGATGATCCGCCTTGCCCTCGGGGAGGTTGCCGTTAACAAAATGCTCCGGCTGCGGGTGATGGGTCGCGTCGGTGAATTTTTTATACTGCATGTTGGTCACTTCAAATTTGTCGATGTAAAACGCCGGCAAAGTTACTTTGTGCTGCGGTCCTTCGTCGGGCAACCGATTATTGGTGCCGCGAATAAATTCACCGGCCGGAATCAAGATCATCGCGTTGGGCGCATCGCCCAGGCGGGACGGGGTGTAGTACATCGGCAGGCTCATGCCAGGGCCCTGGCCGGTGGCATGTTGGGTTGGCGTGTTCCCGGGCATTTCCGGTTCTTTCGCCAAGGCTGCAAGCTTGCCTTTGTACCAGCCCTTGGGATGGCACTCGATGCAGCTTTCCTTGACGATTTTCTTAAACGCCGGATCATCCGCTTCTTTGTGGCACTCAAAACATTTGCGTGATTTTGCATGGTGCGAATCCACCACTGCCTTGCCAGTATGGGGCGGTGCGGGCACGGCAGGGGGCGCTGCTGTGGCCAAAAACCACGTGAGCATCAAAGCAGTAACAAGACTAAAGCGGAACCCAGGCATAGCAACAACAACTCACACGAAGAAAGGAAAACCCAGAGGCGGCCCACTTTAGTCGGACGCGCGCAGCAGTGTCAACGCAAGTGCAGCGCCTTCGTGCATACTGTCGCAACCGTCTTGGCGCGTATCCGTATCGCGCGCCAGGGCACGGGGAATTTCAAGCGACATTCGATAACCGGTTTTACCGATACTGTTGATGGTTTACACCTGCGTATGAAGTGGTTTCGTTTACTTGCATCCTTGAAGCTCACCTTAGTGGGCATGGTCTTAATGGTGATCGGAGCGTCGCTGACCTACGACAATCGTCTGGACGTGACGATGTGGGTGCTGGTGCTCCCGCTCGGACTATTGGCGCTGAATCTGACCGCCGCGATCTTCACCAATCAACGCATTAATCGGCAGCCGGGGTTGCTGCTGTTTCACATCGGGTTGCTGAGTATCATCGTGCTGGCCGCCATCGGCCGCCTGTCGTTTATCGACGCGCATTTGGAGATTGCCAGCGGGCAAGGCTTCACTCCCGACCTGTTGCTGGAAACCAAAAAAGGACCATTGCATGCCGGGCGCCTCGACAAAGTGCGTTTCGTGCAGGGCTACTACACCGTGGACTATGCCGAAGGCATGCATCGCGGTCTGACCAACAGCCAGGTGTTGCTGCCCGATGAGCATGGTCAGTTCACCAGCAAAATAATCGGCGATGACCGCGTCTTAGTGTTGGAGGGTTATCGTTTTTACACCACCTTCAACAAGGGCTTTACCGTGGTGCTAACGTGGCAGCCCGATCAAGGTGTGCCGGTGACCGGGCGCATTAATCTACCGTCGTACCCGCTCTATGATTACAAGCAAGACAATTCTTGGACACCGCCGGGCGCGTCGCCGGTGAAGTTCTGGCTGCAACTGACCACCGGCATGCGTGAAGATGCCGCCTGGGTGCTGGATGCACGCAACTCCCAGGGGGTGCTGGTGGTCTCACATGCTGACCAGCGTGTGGAATTACACGTCGGTGAAAGCACGCGCTTGGACGGCGGCCAATTACGTTATGATCGCCTAAGTGCCTGGATGGGTTACAAGGTGTATTACGATCCGACCCTGCGTTGGCTGTTTTTTGTCGCCATCATCGCGGTGTTGGGGATGGCGTGGCACTACTGGCAAGTGATGGGTTCGAGGCTATTTCCGGCCGAGGCGCAACGCGCGTCGGCGCAGGACAATACACAGGAGAAAACGCTTGAACGCTGAAGGTTTCGCCACCGAATTACCGTGGATGTGGAGCGGCCTCGCCGGTTACGCGCTCGCGACCTTGGTCGCGATCAGCGGCGTGGTGATTCAAAATTCCAACGGCACGCTCACGCGCAGCGGCCACTCCGAGCGCCTTGTTTTGACATTATTGGCGGCAGGCGTGATCTTGCTCGCCGCCGCGATCACGCAGCGTTGGGTGCGCATCGGCCACGGCCCGTGGATCAGCCTGTTCGAATTGCTCATGAGCCAGTTGTGGAGTCTGGGTGTGATCTACGCCATTGCCTACTGGCGCATGCCGCGCTTCCGCGCCAGTGCGGTGGTGGTGTTGCCGGTGTTCTGGGTGCTGGGCAGTTGGTTGCTGACGCTCGAACCCAAGGCCAGCCATTTTCCCGCGACCTATTACAACGAGTGGAAGTGGGTGCACGTGTTTCTCGGCAAAGTGTATCTGGCGCTGTTGCTCATCGGCGTGGGCTTGGCGGGCGTCATGATCCTACGACGCTATCCACGTGCGCAGCGTTGGTTTAGCAGCATGCCCGCCGACGAGGTGGTCGACCGTGTCGCCTGGCGCGTGATGATGCTCGCGCTGGTGTTCGACAGCCTGATGTTGATCGCCGGTGCAGTGTGGGCGCAAGACGCCTGGGGCCGGTATTGGTCGTGGGATTCGCTGGAGACTTCGGCGTTTATCACGTGGCTGGCGTTGGGCGTGGGCATCCATGTGCGTCTCACCTATCGAGTGCCGCCGTGGATCAGTGGCGCCGTTATCATCGGTATTTTTGTATTGGCTTTCACTACCTATTTAGGCATGCCGTACGTCAGTCCGGCGGCTCACAAAGGCATGGTATGACGCACGCAGTACGTAACCCGATTGAAAATGTCACGACCCTGTTGTCTTTGCTGGCAGTCGTGGTGATGGGCGGTATGTTCATCACCCTGATGCGCGATCTGGGACCGGCCACGCCCGCATCCCGCGCACCTGCGCCGCTACCCGCAGTACCGGAAGATGCCAATGCCGACCACGAAGTGACGATTCGTTTTGATCAAGGCGTCGCGTTGCTGCACGCCAAGCGCTACGAATATGCCGCAACCGCATTCCAGCGTGTGCTCGAGATTGCGCCGCGTATGCCGGAAGCGCATGTGAATCTGGGCTTCGCCTTATTAGGCTTGCAGCAATACGAAGACGCCGGCAACGAATTCAACCTCGCAACGCAATTGCATCCGGAGCAAGCCAATGCCTATTGGGGGCTGGCCGAGGCCATGGAAGGACTGAAAGATTACGAAGGCGCGCTGGGTGCGATGCGCGCTTACATTCATTTATCCAGAACGCCCAATGATCCCTATGTGCCCAAAGCACGCGCCGCGTTATGGGAGTGGGAAGAACAGTTAGGCCGCATCAAAGGCCCGAATCCTAATCAGCAACCGCAGCCGTCTATGCCGAATTCTGGTGTGGCAGGCGCAGCCGGCCCCGCCAAGAAATAACCCATGAGGCACTTGAGGCGCTGCGGTTGGGTTGCGCTGGCGCTGTGCGGTGTGCTCGCAAATTTAACCGCCTGCGATACTTCTAAAACATCACTACCGCCCGCAGCCTATGTGGACGCCGGTGCCCGCTTCCCCGAACTGCACCTCGTCAACTTGAAAGGCGAGGCGGTGAGCACGGCGCAGTTCGCCGGCAAGGTGCTGGTGCTGAATGTCTGGGCGACTTGGTGTGCACCCTGCCGCAAAGAATTACCCAGTTTGCAGCGGCTGTCCGAGCAGCTTGATCCACAGCGCTTCGCGGTGCTTGGCATGTCGGTCGACGCCGACGACCACGTGGTGCGTGAATTTCTGATCGAGCGCAAAATTACCTTCAGCAACTGGCAGGACGCCGACATGCGCGTCGCGCGCTCGGTGCTGGGCGTGCGCGCCTATCCGTCGACTTATCTGATCACCGCCGACGGTAGCGTGCGGCGCGTCGTCGGTGGCGCGCAGCCGTGGGACAGCCCGGAGTGGCTGACACTGATCCGCAGTATTGCCGACTAACCCATGTTGCGGAGTGGGACGTGATGAATCCAGCGTCTGTTGCGCCGGCGCACCGCCATGTGCAACACCCGTCCTCGAATTAAAATGGAGTTACGCAGCGCATGTTCTGGAGGGTTCCGTGGCACATATTCACTTAGTCGAAGGACCGGTCGGGGCGGGCAAGTCCACGTTTGCCGCGCAACTCACCCAGCGTCACGCCGCACCGCGCCTCATTCTTGACGATTGGATGGCCACGTTGTTCAGGCCGGATCGACCTACGACCGGAGTCATCGAATGGTATATTGAGCGCAAGAGCCGGTGCATTGAACAGATCTGGAAGTTGACCCGTGAGTTTATCGACGCCGGCACGGACACCATTTTGGAACTTGGCCTGATACAGCAATGTGACCGCCAGAGCCTCTTTGCACGCATAGACGCTGCCGGGTACAACTACACAGTCTATGTGCTCGACGCCACCAGAGAGGTAAGACGAGAGCGGGTGCGAGAGCGCAATCGGCAGAAGGGCGCCACTTTTTCCATGGAAGTTCCTGACCCGATCTTCGACAGGGCCAGCGACATGTGGGAGCCGCTCGTTGACGCCGAGTGCACCGGACGCGACATCCGTTTCATTTCTACGGACAACTGACCGCCTCGTGGCGCATCGCACATCCGCTGTAGGCATGAATTTTATTGTCGCGTAGAACAGAAAATAGCTCTGCTGTGCGCGGCTACGATTGTAGTGCTCGCTGCGCAGGTTTATTCAACCTGGAAACGGCATTAGTACAGTCGAGTGCAAGAGCTGAAGGTTAAGCGATAGAGTCGTCGGAATCCCTTCACACTAAATATGCCCAGTGCCGCGTGTCGTTGTTTTCAGCGCTACCGCCTCCAGTAGGAATGCCCGGATCACGTTGGCGTCGATGTCCTCTGCATTTCGAAATTCAAGATAGCGCACCTGTTTGCCGTCGCCGCGCAGGCGTTGTTCCGGGTCGTGCAGCAGCACGCCGTGTTCGAACAGCAAGCGCACGTGGTGCGCATACGGAAAAATGCCGCTGACATAACCGGCGGCGGGATGTCGGTAGCCAAGCGCGTGCCAGCCTGCGTAGCCGTGTTCGGTTGCGCTCGGTAAGGTGTCGCGTACCAGTGCGCGTAGACGTTCACACAGCGCGCGGATTGCGGGCGTGTGCGGCGCAAGAATATCGTCAGGCGCTACGCTGCCTCCGCGCGCCATGTCACGACAATTCGCGATGCCGGAAGCAATCGACGGTGTGGTCGTTCACCATGCCGCAGGCTTGCATGTGTGCGTAGCAAATGGTTGAGCCGACGAATTTGAAGCCGCGTTTTTTTAAGTCCTTGCTCATGGCGTCGGACTCTGCGGTGGAGGTCGGAACTTGCTTGTGTGTTTTCCAGCAATTCTGAAGCGGCGCGCCGCCGACGAACTGCCACAGGTAACGATCAAAACCGCCGAATTCTTTCTGCACCTTGAGGAAGGCCTGCGCGTTGCTCACGGCGGCGGCGACCTTCAAACGGTTGCGCACGATGCCGGGATCTTGCAGCAGGCGCTCAATTTTCTTCGCGCTGTAGCGGGCGATTTTCTCGGCATCGAAGTGATCGAACGCCGCGCGGTAATTGTCACGCTTACGCAGGATGGTGATCCACGACAGCCCGGCCTGTGCGCCTTCCAGCATCAGAAATTCAAATAGACGTTGATCGTCGTGTAGCGGCACGCCCCATTCGGTGTCGTGGTACGCGCCATACAGCGGATCGGTGCCGGCCCAGGCGCAGCGTTGCGTGGCTTGTTTCATGGTGATTTCTCGCGTGTAGTCGTGAGTTCAAAACATGGCTTCTCAAATTCGGTGCGCAACAGGTCGTCGAGGCTGCGGCCGGATTCCGGTGTGTAGATTTCATCCAGCGTTGCCACCCGCGTCATGCGGTCGATGCGAAAATTACGCAGGCTTTGGCGCAGCTCGCACCACGCACCCAAGGTCCAGCCGGTGCTCCAGAAAAACAGGCCCAGCGGCCACACGGTGCGGGTACTGGCGGCACGGTCTGCGCGCACGTAATCAAAACAGACCTTATGCTGCGTGTCGATGGCGCCACGTAGTTGCTCCATGCTGCGCGCCGCCTCACGCGTAATCAGCACGGCGGGCGAGTGCAGGTACGCGCCCAGCAGCGCCGGTTTGAGTTTCTCCGGCAGAATCAGTTGAATGCGTTCCAGCGCGCGCTCCGCCGCCGCCGCGAGCTTCGCGTCGGACCAGCTTTGCACGATGCGCGCGCCCAGGGCCAGGGCGAGGATTTCCTCCTTGTCGAACATCAGCGGCGGCAGATCGTAACCGCGACGCAGTGCGTAGCCGATGCCGGCCTCGCCTTCAATCGGCACGCCGCTTGCGAGCAAATCGGCGATGTCGCGATACACCGTGCGCATCGACACTTCCAGCTTGTCCGCCACTTGCCGTGCGGTAAGCACCCGGTGGGTGCGCAGCAGTTGAATGATCTGGAACAGGCGGTCGGCGCGGCGCATGCTGGTTTAATCAATAATGGTTATATTAGGCACTTCCACAACTACGAGCCTCGCTCCACGAGCCACCCTACGGCTGGACTGGATACTCCTGAAACTGTTCCACCCCATCGCAAATCTCATACCACGCCGGCTTGCTGTTGACGAACTCGTGAAACCGATTGCGCACTTTGGGATCGTCGTCCAGACAGTTGGCCGCAATCGGAAAAGAGTCTTGCTGCGAGTCGAGCTCACCCAGCGCCGTGCCGCATTTCTGGCAGAAGCAGCGGAGGTCTTTAAAGGGTGGCTCAGGTTCGTAATGCGACACAAATTCGTGACCCTGAACCCAGCGAAACGTGGCTTTTGTTACGAACACAAATGTGCTTGCACCCACCTTCCGGCAACGCGAGCAATGACAGGTGCCCATCATGCTGGGTGCCGCCGAGAGTTCAAATTTAATTGCCCCGCAACAACAGCTTCCTCGTATCATTTTTTTCTTCCTCGTTATGCAGCGACTATGAGATTGCTCGGTATACGCCTCGGGTTAATCCAGAATCGCCGCCCCGAACGGGTTGTCGATAGCGATCAACCAGCGCCCATCAGATTGTCGGCGCAGCACGTCCGAGGAGGTGCCGCCCATGTTCACAGCGGTTCCATCCGGGGCGATGCCGGTGGCGGTCCATTTTGAAATGAACAGTACGCTCGCGCCGGCTTGGATGGTCTTGTGGGTCTGCGATGTGATGGTCATCTGCATAGCGATAAATCCGGCGTACGCTTCCCGAATGGCCTGAGTTCCGGTTGCGGTCCGCCCAGGTTGAACAATCAGGGTTGCATCAGTTTCATGGCAGGCAACGACGGTTTCAAGGTCGCCCTGATTGACGGCCTGGATGAGCCGGGTGACGGTGTCGACCGGATCAAAATTATTTTCATGCGGTTTATGTCGTGCGGTGGACATGGTGCGCTCTCCGTAGTGTGTGTGGAAGTCACGTTTCGCTGTGAAACGTGACCGGGAGAGTACGCCACCCCTGCTGACAGCCTGCTGTCAGCAGGGGTGTATTTAGCCGGGAAAATTTTACTTCGCGACGATGCCATCCACCGACTTGAGTACGGCGACGAACTCATCGTCATCGGTTTGTTCGATGCGCACCGGTAAATAATTAAGCTTGGGCGCACACCATAGGGTAGTGCCGCGCTTGTCGCCGATGCGGGTGATTTTGACGGTGTGATATTTACCCGCCGGAGTTTCGGTTTCTTCCTCGCCCAGCACCACAGCCTGGTAGATTTTGGTTTTGCCGCCATCGGCGATTTTGTAGCTGTAGTCGCGTTTGCCCGGCGCCATGTCGCGCATCAAGGCGATCTGGTAAATCAGTTTGTCCAAGGTGCCAGGTTCAAGTGGCATCACCCACGGGTCGTTGTTGACGCTGTTGGTGACGGTGTTTTTGTCCCAATCGAAGTCGAGCTTGACTTGTTTACCCTTGCCGAAGGTGCGCTCGTAAGAATATTCCAGCGGCTGAATCGCGGCGTTTTTCAGTGCCCAGGTGCTGCGTTCGACGATGCTGCCTTTGGCGATCCACGCGGCGACGCCGCTGGTCGATGTTACCGATTCAAACACGTAGCGGCCATTAGCGCCGGGGGTGAGTGTGCGGCGCACTTCACCGATATCAATGAAGCCTTTTTTCACGACATAGATGGCGGTAAAGCGCTCCGGCAGCGAGCCCGCAGGGGCGGTGGTTGCCCACAGGGCGATTAACAGAGCGGCGGCGATGCGCATGGGGAGGCTATCTTTGTAGGTGTTATGCAAGTCACGTTAGCGGAATCGTATCGGGCGTGCAAGCCGACAAACTCCTGCCGGGTAAGGGCGCTCGCCGACACCTTGAGCACGCCGCACCCGCTGCGCACGCCGGTAAAGCGTGCGGCAACCGCCTTGAGGTTGAGCATCGGAATCCGCAGGATATTTTCGGACTGTAGGTTGTTAATGACTGCGGGTGGACCGGCGCCGGTTGCGTAACGCACTGGCGAGGCCGTGTATTTTCTTGCCGGCATCCAGCCACCAGTCCCGGCCGTCGTACCAAAAACTCAAGACCTCCAGCGCGGTTTCCCGGTACTCGCCTGCACTACAACTGATGCGTGTCAATACGTGGATAATCTGGTCGCCCTCCGGCACCTCGCCCAGAATCTCAGGCGGGTCCAGAAACGCACCAGCGGAAATGACGGGCGCAAGCACGCGCGACCACATTCGCAGCGGTGAAACCGCCAGCGCTTCCTCCAGGGTCAGGCCGTCTCCGGCGAGCTTCGCGCGCACCGCGTATTCGCCGTCTGCATCCGGCCCCTCATCGGCTTCATCGCGCAGAAAAGTGCATATCAACGCATGAAATTCGGTCAGTGTGTCCGCATGTAAAAACCCGGCCATGCGCTCTGCATCCCCCTGATGCAAGGCGTCGAAATACGCCAGCGCTAACCGGATCGGGTCGGGCGCATGGCGCGGCTTGCCACCGCGCGCGCGGCTCATTGCCACACCTTGGTGTGCTGCGGCTCGGTGTAAATGAAGGGCACCCGCGCAGCAAGCACGGTCTGATGTTCGAAACGTTTCATGCAAGCGAACCCCGGCGCTCTCACTTGGCTATCGGCGGATACGCGCTGATCAGCAAGTCGCTGGGCAGCAAGCGGT
>JANLTU010000245.1:0-106724 GCA_031363085.1 Gammaproteobacteria bacterium | reverse complement strand
GGGACCCGCCCCCATCGTCGCGCGCTGCCTGCAGGCCAATCCGCGCGCGCGGTACGAGAGCGGTCATGAGCTGATGCTCGACCTGCGAGGCCACTTGTCGAAAGACAGGGGCGCGTACCTCAACGAATTCTGCGATTATTTCTTCAAGAACATTCGAAAGCTCCCGGCACTCCCCCAAGCCGACCAAGGACAAGGACGAGACATGTCGAAGCCCGCATCGCCTCCCCGTCCCGGTGGTCCACCCGCTCCAGGTGGCATCCGCCAGCAGGCTGTAGGCATGGCCGTTGTGGTACAGCAGGAGGTCGCGCTGGGGGGCGTTGTGATCGGTGCTGCTAGTGCCGTCCATGGCGGTGCGCTTCAGTGGGGTTTTAGGAATATGCCATGCTACGGCTGCCTGAACACTGTGATCAAGCCGAAGATTGTGAAAGTGACAAATTTAACTGACACCGGAAACGCGGTTAGGCCGTGCAGCGCGCCGCCACTCGGCCCGGCAGGTCCAACCAAACTACGCGTTAAGGTGATCGCAGAACTCAAAGCGCGTTTGGACAACATCGAGAAAGCCATCAATTTACGATGAGCCGGCATTGCGCTCGCGCGGTCAAATTTGTCGTTCCACATTGCGTCATTCCACATCTCGACCTAAAGTTAATGCGGTGACTCACGAGGAGCGGCCATGCGCACGATCATGACACTGAACCAAAAAGGGGGTTGCGGCAAAAGCACGCTTGCCAGCAATCTCGCCAGTTATTACGCAACCAACGGCAAGTCGGTGGCCGTCGTCGACCTCGATCCGCAGGGCTGTAGCCTGGAATGGCTCAAGGCGCGCGCGCAGGAACGGCCTGCGATTCATGGCATCCGTGGCTGGAAAGATGAAATTAAAATTCCCAAAGACACCGACGTGGTGATTTACGACGCGCCGGCCGGCGCCCATGGCAAAGATCTGACCCCGCTGTTGAAGCGCGTGCAGACGGCCATCATTCCGGTGCTGCCCTCGCCCATCGACATGCGCGCCTGCGCGCATTTCATCCAAGACATTCTCACCGCCGGGCGGGTGTCGCGCGACGAGGTGAAGCTGGCCGTGGTCGCCAACCGCGTGCGCGAACACACGCTGATCTATCAAAGCCTGGAAACCTTTTTGACCGCGCTGGATATTCCCTTCGTCACCACGCTGCGTGACACGCAAAACTACATCCGCGCCGCCGAACGCGGCCTAGGCATCTTCGAAATGGCGCCTTCGGCGGTGGAGTTCGATCTGGAACAATGGCAGCCCCTGATTAAGTGGCTCAACAGCAAGCGCAGCACGCCGCAGTAAAAAAATTCGCATCAATTTGTCACGACGCCAGCACGTGCCGCCTGTCGGTTGCTTCGTGTTTAATTTTTGGCTGATCACACGCGGCATCGTTCACCTGCGCGCCGCTGAACAAAAGCGCTTTTGCTCAGGATTCAACACCTGACGTCGATACAGGGGTGGACCCTGTGCTTGCGCGGTTACCGTGCCGGACGCCGACATGCAGAAACCCGATATTCCCGCCAACGAATCCACGCGCATCGCCGCGTTGTGCGGCCTGAATATCCTGGATACTCCGCCTGAAGCACGCTTTGACCGCATCACGCGCATTGCGCAGCAGCATTTCAAAGTGCCCATCGCACTGGTGAGCTTGGTGGATACCGAACGGCAGTGGTTTAAATCGCGCCAGGGACTCGATGCACCCGAGACGTCGCGGGATATTTCATTTTGCGGTCACGCGATTCTCAGCGAGACTATTTTCCATATCCCCAATGCGCTGAATGACCCGCGTTTTGCCGACAATCCGTTAGTCACGGGCGACTTGCATCTGCGCTTTTACGCCGGTGCACCGCTGCATTCGCCTGAGGGCGAGCGGGTCGGAACCCTGTGCATTATCGACCGTGTGCCGCGACAATTTGCTGCAAGCGAGCTGTCGGTGTTGCGTGATCTGGCCGACGGCGTGGAAGCGGAATTAGAGCGCACGCGCCTGTTGCAGACAGATGTCGAGCTACGGCGCTTCAAGCATGTGCTGGACAACACCCACGACATGATTTTCATGTTTGACCGCGACAGCCTGCAATTCATTTATCTGAATCAGGGCGCGGTAACCAACATGGGCTACAGCAAAGACGAGCTGTTGCGCATGCACCCCTTCGATATCAAGCCGGAATTTCCCGAAGCCAAGTTTCGGAGCATGATCGAACCGCTGCGCGTCGGACAGACGCAGGTGCTGAACTTCGAGACCGTGCATCGCCGTAAGGACGGCAGCGAGTTTCCCGTCGCCATCACGTTGCAGTTGATACGCGAAGTGGGCGGGTCGAGTCGCTTCGTTGCGGTGGTGCATGACATCAGCGTCCGCCGCCGCTCCGAGGCGGCGCTCAGTTTGCTGTTGGACCGGCTGGATGTCGCAACCCGCGCCGGTGGCATTGGAATTTGGGATTGGGACATCGTCAACAACACGCTCACCTGGGACGAGCGGATGTTTACGCTGTACGGCGTGAAGCGTGAAGATTTCGGCGCGGCGTATGAAGCGTGGCTGGCAGGCGTGTATCCGGACGACCGCGCGCACTGCGATCAGGCCATCCAACAGGCGTTGAACAACACAGCACGCTACGACATCGAGTTTCGCGTGTGCTGGCCGGACGGCACGCTTCGCGACATCAAAGCCAATGGCGATGTAATCTGGAACGCACAGGGTAAAGCGGTACGCATGACCGGGGTGAATTACGACATCACCCATCGCAAGCAAAACGCGCAGCGCATACAAGCGGCCGAAAACCGCATCCGGGCAATTGTCGAAACCGTGGTCGACGGCATCATCAGCATCAACGCGCACGGCATCATCCAAACCGTCAACCCCGCCACCGAACAGATTTTCGGTTACAGTCGCGAAGAAATGCTCGGACATAACATCAAGCGGCTGATGCCCAATCCCTACCACGACGCCCACGACGGTTATCTGCACAACTATCTGACCACCGGGAAGCCCAAGGTCATCGGCGTGGGCCGTGAGGTAACCGGCCAGCGCAAGGACGGCAGCACTTTTCCGATGGAGATTGCCGTTAGCGAAATGGAAGTCAACGGTGAGCGCATGTTCACCGGCATCGTGCGCGATATCACCGAACGCAAGAATATCGAGCGACTGAAGAGCGAATTCATCTCCACCGTCAGTCACGAACTGCGCACGCCGTTGACTTCGATTCGCGGCGCGTTGAACCTAGTGTTAGGTAAGTCCGCCAGTCAATTGCCGGAACAAGCGCGCCGCATGCTGGAAATGGCCGAACGCAACAGCGAACGCCTGACCATGCTGATCAACGACATTCTGGATCTCGAAAAAATCGAGGCCGGCCGTCTGGAATTCGATTTCAAAAGCATCGACTTGAATACGGTGTCGGCACGCGCCCTCGAAGACAACGAAGGCTATGCCCGCAAGCACCACGTGCGCCTGCGGCTGGAATGTCACCCGCAACCTGCGCTGGTGTGGGCCGATGAACATCGCCTGTTGCAGGTGTTCGCCAACTTGCTCTCCAATGCGGTGAAATATTCGCCGCCCAACGGCGAAGTGAGCATTGTGCTGAGTGCGCGTGGCGCCGGCTACCGGATCGCGGTGCGCGATGCCGGGGCTGGAATTCCCGAAGAATTCCGCAGTCGCATCTTTCAGCGGTTTGCCCAAGCCGACAGCTCCGACACGCGCAAAAAGGGCGGCACCGGGCTGGGCCTGAGCATCACCAAAGCCATCGTTGAGCGCCATGGCGGCAGGCTGGGATACTACTCACAACTTGGTGTTGGCACCGAGTTTCAGGTGGACCTGCCGGCGCACGACGCCGTCATGCCAACGCTGGAAGCAACCGGATATTCGCCCGACGCGATTCGGGTTTTGATCTGCGAAGACCATCCCGACGTCGCGCAGATTTTGTCCGCCATGATCGAGCGTGAAGGCGCGCGCTGTGATCGGGTCGGCTCGGCTGCCGACGCGCGTCGACTGCTGGCGCAGCACACATATCGCTTGCTGCTGCTGGACCTGACCCTGCCGGATGCCGACGGACTCACGTTCTTGCGCGAACTGCGCGACACGCACGCAACCGAACATCTGCCGATCATTGTCGTTTCCGGTCGTGCCCAGGAAGGGTGTGCCGCGTTTAGCGGCGATGCGTTGACGGTGGTGGACTGGATTCAGAAACCGGTGCAGCCTGAACGCCTCGGCCGTGCATTACGTGACGCGCTGCGCCGCACGATGCGGCCGCAGGTTTTGCACGTGGAAGATGATCCGGATGTTATTCAGATCACGCTGGCGTTGTTCGATAACGCGGTGGATTTCACGCATGCCAATAACCTAAGCACGGCGCGCCAGCAACTCATGGAGCATCCCTTTGACTTGGTCATTCTTGATCTGGGGCTGGCAGACGGCTCCGGGATCGAGCTTCTGGATGAATTGAAGGGCCGTTGTCCAGTGGTGATTTTTTCGGCTCAGACACTCAGCCGTGACATTACCGACCAAGTGGCCGCCGCACTGACCAAATCGGTGACCAGCAATGCGCAACTGTTGCGCACCATTCAACAGATGTTGCATCTGGAGACAGCGACACCATGAGCAACCTTGTGCGCACACTGTACGCGGAAGACGAGCCGGATATTCGGGAGGTGGTGCAGTTTGCGCTTGAGGACCAGGACTTCGAACTGGTGTCGTGCGCCTCCGGACGCGAGTTGT
Source organism: Gammaproteobacteria bacterium (assembly GCA_031363085.1). GTDB lineage: Bacteria > Pseudomonadota > Gammaproteobacteria > SG8-11 > SG8-11 > UBA6921. The sequence continues at coordinate 102,009 of JANLTU010000245.1, read as the reverse complement.
TGCGTCAAGCACCGAACCTGCAACCGGACTTGATTCTGCTGGACGTGATGATGCCGGATCTCGACGGCACCGCCACGCTGCGCCAACTGCGTACTCTGCCGCATCTGGCGAATACACCGGTGATCTTCATGACGGCCAAGGTGCAGCCTGCGGAAATCGAACGCTATCGCGCCATGGGCGCCTGCGGTGTGATCATCAAACCGTTCAATGCCATGACGCTGGCGGACGAAATTCGCCACTTACTGGGGCAGCGCACATGACGGATAAACACGCGGACAAGATCGCGAAACTTCGCATCCTGCAACAAACCTTCGGCGCGCAATTGCCGGACCGCTTGGCAGCCATCCGACGCGCCTGGGCTACTTCGAGATTGCACCCGGAGAATGACACAGCACGTCAAGAATTTTATCGCTTGATCCACGGCCTAGCCGGCTCGGCGGGAACCTTTGGCTATTACGAGCTGGGCGAACGCGCCAAACAACTGGAAGAATTTCTGCTTCGCATCACGCACCCTTCAGGGTGGGACGAGGCGAGCAAAAAAAGCGTCGACGGCACACTGGCGCGACTGGACGCCGTGGTAGAAAAAGGCGTCGACCGCATGCAGCAGGAGCCCTCCGCCGCCACACTGCGGCAAGAGCTCAGCACCGACCAAGAGCACAAGCGGATCTATGTGCTGGAGGACGATGCGCTGTTGGCCACAGAAATCGCCAGCCAGTTGAAGCTCTTTGGCTACGACGTGCGGACGCATGCCGATTCAAGTGCGATTCGGAAGTCTCAGCAGGCGCGCCCAGCGGATGTGTTTCTGCTGGATATTGAGCTGCGGGAAGGCACCTTGGAAGGCCCTCGGGTCGCGCCGCTACTGCAACAGTTGGGCGCACAGCCGGTGCCTGCTGTGTTTATCTCAGCGCATGACCGTTGGTCGTCACGGCTGGCCGTGGTCCGCGCTGGCGGCAGCGCTTATTTCACCAAACCGTTGGATTTCATCGCACTGGTCGAGCGGTTAGATCAACTCGTCGGCCGCACTCCGCACGACCCCTTCCGCGTCGTCATTGTCGACGATTCAGCGTTGCTGGCCGACCACTACGCCGCTGTGCTACAAGGCGCCGGCATGGAAACGGTCAGCGTGAACCATCCCGCGCAACTGCTGGAGGTCATCTCCACCTTCGTTCCAGACTTGGTGATCATGGATCTACATATGCCGCAGTGCTCCGGTGTTGAGGCCGCGCAAGTGATTCGCCAGATTCCCAGTTACGGCGGACTGCCCATCGTGTTTCTTTCCACCGAAAGCGCGCTGCAACAACAACTCAACGCCTTGAAACTGGGCGGCGACGACTTCCTCAAAAAACCGATTGAAGATGTGCATCTGGTGGCGGCGGTTAGCATTCGCGTGGAGCGCTTTCGTGGCTTGAAGAAGCTGATGACCTGCGACAGCCTGACGGGGCTGCTGAACCATATCAATTTGAAACTGGCCCTGGAACGCGAACTTGCACTGGCCAAACGGCGTGACGCAGCACTGACGTTTGCGATGGTGGACATTGATCATTTCAAGTCGGTCAATGATCGCTTCGGACATCCCATGGGCGACCGCGTCATCAAGACCACCGCGCGCCTGATTACGCAACGCTTGCGCAAAACAGATATCGCGGGACGTTACGGCGGCGAAGAATTCGCGGTGATTCTGCCCGACACCAAGCCCGCAATTGCGCGCGCGGTGCTCGACGACTTGCGCAAAAAATTTTCGGAGCTGGTTTTTAATCACGAGTCGGGCGAGTTCCGCTTATCGTTTAGCGCCGGCATTACCAAAGCTCCGCCGCATACCACCCTCGCGGATTTAATCCATTCGGCTGATCAAGCTTTGTATAAGGCAAAACACGCAGGGCGTAATCGCGTTGTGCTGGACGATGACAACTAGCAATTGCTGGGAATGCGGGTTTCCAGCCCGCCAGAAGCGGAACAAAGTGGCCAGGATGGCCGCTCTCCACACTAACCGCCCGCCTACTTCAAAACGCTGCTAGACTGCTGTTAAAATCCAATCCAGAGTTGTTGCGAGCACGTTGCTGCGCAACGCGGCGCCAATGAAAACGGCGCGCCGGAAGGACCGCCACCGATACCTTCAAAGTTGGGATTCCCGATGCAAGGACGCCACATCACCATGCTCGTTACGTTCGTCGCACTCACCGGCGCCGTCATCGCGGCCGTCGCGATGCCACAGTATTCCGGTGATGCCGCACGGCGTCACGACTTCGAAGAAATCGGCGCGCGACTCTTGAAGCAACCCATCACACCGGCGCCGTTTACTCTCACCGATCACCTGGGCAACGCCTACACCCGCGAACAACTGAGCGGCGGCTGGACCGTAGTGTTCTTCGGCTACACGCATTGCGCGGATGTCTGCCCGACCACGCTGTCAACCTTGGCGCGCGTCGAAAAACACTTTGCCAACCGGCGCGAAGCCGAGCACCCGCGCTTTGTCTTTGTGTCCGTTGATCCCAAGCGCGACATGATCACCACCTTGCGCAACTATGTTGCTTACTTCAGCCCGACACTGGTCGCAGTCACCGGCAGCCCAAGCGAGCTGCGTGTGCTGACGCAGAGCCTTGGTAGCGATTACACCTACCGGAATCGCGCGACCCGCGTCAGCGTGGACGCGGAAAGCAGCGCAGGTGGCGACGATTACCTAGTGGAACACTCCAGCGACCTGCATGTGTTCGCACCGGACGGGACGCAGGTCGGACTGATCTTCCCACCGTTCGAGCCCGAACGGGTGACGCAGGTAATTTCGAAATTCATGCAGCTCAAACGCTGAACGCTTACGAAAGCGCTTATTTCATCAACATGCGCACCAACCAGCGCTAGCAAAAAGTGGGCGGTTAACCCATGGCTTGTCAAGCGTGCATTATTGCATACCAATGTTTAAGAAGGTGTATCCATGCTTGAAAAGATAAAGGGACTCGGCACGCACGTGGTAAACAAGGCGAATGATGCCGTTGACGGGATCACCACATCAGTCAAGGAAGGCGTCGAATCTTTGGCGAATACCGCGACCAACGTGACCGATGCGCTCAATGAACGGGCCGTGCGCGCGTCGACGGCACAGATGTGCACCATCCTGGAAATCGCCATCGCCGAAGTCAAGGCACGACCGTTATCGGCGCAACCGGTTTCACTTACCGCATCGGTGAACATCGGCATCGCCGCACTTGAAATGCAAGTCCACGTGCTGCCAAGCGGGCAGGCTAATGGAACAGAAATCGAAGCGGCTGGATCGCCAAAAGCTCCCTAACCTGGAGATTAGGCGGACGCTGCTGCACCTGCTGCGAGAAAAAGTCACGCGCCAACGGTGCTTCAAAAATTTATGTATTTATTGGCCACCTCCCAATAGAATCTACTGCTTTTATTCACTTCACTGTTTAATAACAAAGGATGGCAACGATGATTCGTCTAAAGCTTATTGCGGCAACATTTCTTGTGACGGCCATGTCTGGCTGCGCAGCAGTATCTTCACCCTCGATTGGTTTTCTTTACACCAATGTACAGGGGCCGATTGCGATGGGAAAAGGTACCGGATCGAGCAAGACCGGCGAAGCTTGTGCCAACAACATCCTCGGCCTTATCTCGGTGGGCGATGCTTCAATTGATGCTGCGAAGAAAGCAGGCAATATCCATGAAGTAGCGACTGTCGACCATAGCAGTAAAATAGTCCTCTTTTTATACGGCCAGTATTGCACCGTAGTCAAAGGTGAATAGCACTCACTAGGATTAAATGCCGATGAATATTGCGCGAGTTCTGATTAGTTCCATCAGCCTGCTGACATTAGTGAGTTGTGCAAACGTAAGGGGGCCGGTACCCGCTTCACTGTCCGTATACACGAGCCCAGAAGACGTTGGCGCGTACCTGGAAACAACCAAACGCGGCGAGGCATGCTTAACCAACATCCTTGGTCTTATTGCTACGGGCGATGCTTCCATAGACGCCGCAAAAAAAGCGGGCAACATCACGCGTATTGCCAGCATCGAAGCTAGCCAGGCGCGTGTATTGGGCTATTACGCACGCTTCTGCACCGTCGTTATCGGCGATTAAATTCGCAGCGGCGCCCTGCCCGCTGGCCGGCAGAACCTCCAGGTCGCGTTTCAGCTTACCCGGCGCAACACGAAAGCTGTGTCACGTCTTTACGGAAAGTTTGCGCGCACAGCTTGAGCGCTTCGACCATTGTGAGGTAGGGGAACAGCCGCGCGGCCAAGTCGTGCACGGTCATACCGGCGTGCAGAGCGAGTGCGGCCGACTGGATCATTTCACCCGCGTCGGGCGCGACGATTTGTACGCCCAGAAGTTTCCCGCTGCCCGCCTGCGCCACCAAGGTTACGAAACCACGGGTGTCGAAATTAGCCAGTGCGCGTGGCACGTGTTCCATGGCCAAGGTGCGTGTTTCGACTTTTATGCCGAGCTTACCCGCGCGCGTTTCATCAAGCCCGACGGTCGCGACTTGCGGATCGGTGAAGACCACCGCTGGCACGATACCGACATCAAGACGTTCATCGCCGCCCAGCATGTTGGCCGCAGCGCGGGTGCCGGCGGCAGCGGCCACGTAGACGAAGGCCGGTCCGGCAGTGCAATCACCGGCAGCGTAGATATTTTCTGTCGAAGTTCGCAGATGGTCATCGACCACAATCGCACCGCGCGCATCGGTTTGAATTTCGGCCTGCGCCAGATTTAACTCCGCCGTGTTTGGATTGCGCCCGGCGGCGATAAGCAGTTGGTCGGCGTCGAGCATCTCGCCGTCGACATCGAGTGTATAGCGCGCCGCTGTGTAAGCAACGCGGCGCAGTGAGCGGTGGGTGAGCACGCGCATACCTTCGTCCACCAGCATGCGCTGCAATGTTTCTCCAAGCAGCGCAGCTTCTTTTGCCAGCAACGTCGAGCGCGCGATCAAGGTCACACGGCTGCCCAGGCGCAAGAAGGCTTGCGCCAATTCCAAGGCCACCACCGAGCCGCCGTAGACGACCAAATGTTCGGGCAACTGTGCCGCGATCAATGCATCGGTGGAGGTCCAATAGGGCGTCCCGTGCAGACCGGGAATTTCAGGAATAAAGGGTGCTGCACCGGTGGCGATCAGCGCGCGGTCAAAGCTGATTTCTTGCATTGCGCCGTCGGTCGCAATCAGCAGCAGCGTGCGCGCATTTTTGAACCGCGCGTGGCCGCGCCGCACTGTGATGTTGGGATTACCGTCCAGAATAGTTTCGTACTTGGCGTGGCGCAGTTCTGTTACGCGCTGCTGTTGTTGTTGCAACAGCAGCGCGCGATTCACGCGTGGTTGTTGCGCGGATATTCCGGCATCGAACGGGCTGCGCGTGCGCAGATACGCGATCTGCGCGGCGCGGATGAAAATCTTCGACGGCACGCAGCCGACGTTCACGCAGGTGCCGCCGAGCGTACCGCACTCAAGCAGCGTGACGCGCGCGCCGCCGCTTGCGGCATGTAATGCAGCCGCCGACGCGGCGGCGCCGCTGCCGATAATGACAACATGCGGCATCACTGAGGCGTGCCGCCGTTGAGCGTGGATGGATAACCCGCTTCAAAGGTCGCATTCAGCAAATTGGTAAGCTGCGCTTTGCTGTCGTCGAAGGTCACAACCGCTTGCTTGCGCTCCAGCGACACGCTCACTTTCGAGACGCCGGGAACGTTGTTCAGCGCCTTTTTCACGGTGATGGGACAGGCCGCGCAGGTCATGTCGAACACGTCCAGCGTGATGGTTTTTTCCGCCGCTACGGCAAACGTCGATGCGAGTAACAAACTAAGTACAGCGAGTGAATAAGATTTCATAACATGCCTCCTGGTGGATCGTCTAAACAACAGAAAATGCCTGCTTCTGTCCGCGCCTCAAGGCCGTTAGTAAAACCACGGCGCGTACCACGGAAACGCGAGCAGCGCGATAATCAGCACGGCAATCACGCCGAACAGGATTTTGTAGCGCTGATTAATTTGCGGCAGCGCGCACGCCGCGCCGGTTGCACAGGCGTTCGCCGGCCGCCAGATTTTACGGAATGCCAGCACCAGAAACACCACGGTGATGCCGATGAACAGCGGCCGCCATGGCTCGAACACGCGCAGATTGCTGACCCAGGCACCGCCGACGCCAAGCATCACCAGCACCAACGGACCCACGCAACACAGCGACGCGGCGATGGCCGCGAGCGTGCCTGCAAGCAGCGAACCTTTAGCGGCTGCATCTGACTGCATAACGTTCTCCTTTGGAAGTAGTGCGACTACCATACGTCCGTAGCCAGGTACGGACTCAAGAGGCGAGCATGAGCGGGAAGCAGCGCGAGGGCGGAATGACGGTCGGAATGCTGGCCAAAGCGGTGGGCGTGGGCGTGGAAACTATTCGCTACTACCAGCGCATCGGCTTAATGTCGACACCCGCGCGCGGCTACGGCAGCGTGCGGCGCTACAGCAGTGTCAGCGTCGAGCGTCTGCGCTTCATCAAGCGCGCACAGCAGTTGGGCTTCACACTGGAAGAGGTTGCGCATTTGTTGCAGCTCGAAGACGGCACCCACTGCAACGAGGCACGCGAATTGGCCACTCACAAACTCGCTGCCGTCGACCAAAAACTCGCCGACCTGCACGCGATGCGCGAGGTGCTCGCGCAGTTGATCGCTGCCTGCGGCAGTCGCCGCAGCAGCAAGCAGCGCTGCCCGTTGATCGAGTCGCTGGCGAGCAATGAGGGAATACCCGCCAGCCGGAGCAAGACAGGCTCGCGATAATTGCCTACGGGGTTAGAAAAACGGTTTTTCCGGTGAAGCCTGGAAGCGCTGGAGGCCGGCGATAATTTCTGTTTTTGCGTCTTCCGAACCGACCCAGCTTTCGACCTTGACCCATTTGCCCGATTCCAGGTCTTTATAGTGTTCGAAGAAGTGCGCCACTTGGTCGAGCAGTAACTGCGGCAAATCCAGGTAGGTGTTGATGCGGTCGTATAAGGGTGTGAGCTTTTTTACCGGCACGGCGATAATTTTGGCATCCACGCCGGACTCGTCGGTCATGTTGAGCATGCCCACCGGGCGACAGCGAATCACAATGCCGGTGCGCAACGGAAACGGCGAGACGACCAGCACGTCGACCGGATCGCCGTCTTCCGACAAGGTGTGCGGAATGTAACCGTAGTTCACCGGGTAGTGCATGGCGGTGGCCATGAAGCGATCAACGAACATGGCACCGGTCTGCTTGTCTACTTCGTATTTAATCGGGTCGCTGTGCGCGGGAATTTCGATAATCACGTTAACGTCGTTGGGTATGTCCTTGCCGGATGTAACGCGGTCCAGATTCATTGCTGCGCTCCTCGTACTGTTAATCACCGGCTGACATCATGGCAGCCATCGAAAAAACTTGGGGGCGCATTATATACCTAAAATTCCGCAGTACTCACCAACCCCACACGACACCTTCCAGCAAATTTTCCAAGCCACGATATTCCGATGCTTGCGCGGGAAGAAAATATTTGGCGTTCTTACTCAACTCATTAAGTAACAGCTCTGCGGCACCGACGCCTTTTTTGGCAACCAACGCGGCAATTATTTTTTCGCGCGCCTTCGACGGCACGCGATCACTCACCGTAACCGTTTGATTTGGAAACGACGGGCTTTTAAAGACCACCTTGAACTGCGTTTTGTCCGTCTCGCTTAGCTTTTTATATTGGGTGTCGCGAATAATCGCAGCGCGGCATGTGCCCGCAGTAAATGTTGCCACCACGCTGTCAAATCCACCTCTGGCTTCCTGGATGTCGGGTTGCGTGACGGGATTGAGGAACTGCGCCATCACCATCGTGGTACCCAAATTGGGTGAGGGTAAGCCGCATACCGGCAGCGCCACCAAGTCACGCAGTTTATTGATGCGCTTGTCGTCAGTGCGCGCAATAACGATGAAATCGAGGGTTCCCGGCAATTTCACCAAGGGCGTGTGATTCAGATGCTTGATACGCCACGCCGCAAAATGCGGGCCGTCGAACACGATATCGTATTTGCCGCTACGCATCTCGGTGGAATATTGCAACCAGTCGCGCGGCTGGACGTAGGCCACGGGCTCGCCAAGCAAGTCAGCGAAATACTTCGCCAGCGGCTCGTACATGAGCTTGCCCTGTTCAGCGCTTTCGCGCGGCGGCGCAGACAAGATGAGGTCAGCATGGACATTGGGTATTAGCAACAGCCACAAACCGCTCCACAACAAACCACACCCAAATAAGGCACTCGATGATTTGCTCATGTTGTGATCCTAATTAATTGTCGCGATTGGGAGTATGGCACAGTGAACGGGCACTTCGACCATATGTGCTGTTCTTTAAGGCACCACCAATAGAACTGCCTGTGCCTGTTTAGCTACGTTCTTTTTTCCAGGCGTTGATTGCTTAATCGCAGGATATACGTGTCAATTCCCACATGAACTATCGCTACGCAACCCATGAAGATGCCGCGCTTCTGGCTACGCTGAATCAGAAGCTGATTCGCGACGAAGGGCACCGCAACGCCATGAGTCTTGCGCAGCTCACCGCACGCATGGACGCATGGACGCGTGGCGAGTATCAAGCGGTGGTGTTCGAAGAAAGCTCAGCGGCTGTTGGTTACGCACTCTTCCGTCGCGAACCTGACTACATTTACCTTCGTCAGTTATTCGTGCTGCGGGCGCGGCGGCGTCAGGGCATCGGCCGCCACGCGATCACTTGGCTCTGGCGTAATGCGTGGCTAGGCGCCCCAAAACTGCGCATCGAGGTTCTGCTGGCAAACACCGCAGGTCGCGAATTCTGGCGCTCGGTTGGCTTGCGAGACTACAGCGTCACCATGGAAGCAGACGCACCCAATGATGGCTAACGGTTTGTTACAGCGGATCACTTGAACCTGTGAACTTCAAAGTGTTAGCCGTTGCAGCCTACTGACATAAGCATGTCAGCAGGCATGGAGTAGTCTGCGTGAAGTTCAATTAATCAAGGAACAACGATGCAGCCTCAATCACTGTCAGCGATCTCCGCGTTTGGCGGCATGGAGTTTTCGACATTTAAACTCAAGCATGGTGTTGCGGAACACGAGCTCTTTACAGCCGTTGATCGCATGGTCGCAGGACTCTACTCAAACGAAGAAGGGTTCTTGGGTCATGCGGTGCTAAAGGGAGCGGATAGCACGTATGTCGATGTTGTCTTTGCTACCAGCCAGTCACGGGCTGCCGAACTGTGCGCCAAATGGGGCACTGGTCCATTTGCTCCGGCCTGCCTCTCGTACTTAGAAAAAATTGCAGAAGGCACGGCTAAACTTACGTTCTTCCAACGCATCAAGTAACGCGGCTAACATTGCATTCGAGAGGGGCACATCAACTGCGTTGATATTTTTAGGTACAAAGTCAGCAACCGGAATGGGTATGCAAAAGGCGCTCGCATGGAAGATAGGTATGCCGGAAAGGTGCTGCGGGTTCTTTCAATGGGCGTGTTAGATGCTGGTCGTGTTAAGTGCGATCTTGCCCAAGCTATCGACCTCAAGGCCGCATAGCCATGGATGTACAGCAAGTGATACAGCGGCTTCACGCCTTAGCCGACCCAGAAAAAATATCCAGCAAGGAACGAAAATTTGGCATCAAGGCGCAGAATTCACTGGGCATTTATCAACAAGACTTAAAACTTCTCGCCAAAGAAATCGGGCGTGACAATCACCTTGCGCTCGCGCTATTTGAAACCGGCATTTACGAAGCAAGAATCCTGTGCAGCAAGATTTACGATCCCGCGTGCATTTCTGCACCGCAGATGAATCAATGGGCGAACACCTTCGAAAACTGGGAAATATGCGACTCGTTCTGCATGGGGGTGTTTGCCAAAAGCAAGTATGCGTTGGCGAAAGCAGTAGAGTGGTCTGGGCATGAACATGAATTCATCAAGCGCGCCGGTTTTGTCATCATGGCGGCCTACGGCTTTGCAAATAAAACGGCGGGCAACGACGTGTTTGAAGCCTTCTTCCCGATCATTGAGCGGGAGGCGACGGACGACCGAAGCTATGTAAAAAAGGCGGTAAATTGGGCACTGCGCAATGTGGGCAAAAGAAATGTCGACCTGCGGAACGGGGCAATTGTGCTTGCCAAGCGTCTCTTGGCCCTAGAGAGCAAGCCGGCTAAATGGGTGGCGGGCAACGCCCTCAATGAACTTGAGAGCCCGGGGGTTAATATTTTGGATTATCCAAGAAGTATCTACAGGCGCAATGGCTAGGAGCCTGCTCAAAAGGGGCACATTAAAAATAATGACTGGGGTCTGGCTTGCGTGATGGCATTATTATGCGCCTGACTTTAGCGTGGCATGTAACATCTGATACCGCATTAGTCCCGATATGCATTGGTGTTGTTAGGTAGGTACGTTCATTGGCCCTAAACAGACTGCGGTGAACGACGTGATCAATTTGTGAAGACTCGGGCATTGGTTTTACGCATAATCCCGTCCATGAGCGATTACACACTGCTTCTCACAAATGTAGCGACCCGCGCCCGCACGAGATGTGGCTGGCTTTTTGTCATGCTGGTATTGAGTGGTTTGGCGCAGGCGGCGACGGTGGAGAGCCTCGACATCGTCGGCGCGCGCACCCAGGCCGACGTGATTCGGCAGTTGCTCGACACCCGCGTTGGCGCGCCATTTGATCCGGCCGTGTGGAGCGGCGACCTCCAGCGCTTGCGCAATACCGAGTTGTTTTATGACGTGCGTGGCGAGGTGCACGAAGACGGCGACGCCCGCCACTTAAGCCTGCATGCGCTCAACAAGTTTTCGCTGATTCCGATTTTCAAATACAAGCAAGGCGGCGGAACCTCGCTGTTCACGGTGGGCGCCTACGAGGTGAACCTGCTCGACCGCTTGCTGGAAGCGGGTGCGCAATACGAGAACATGAACGGCAAGCGCGGCGGGGTGGTCTGGTTCCGTCACCCGTATCTGCTGTCGCGCGACGATCACTTCGGCGCTGAGCTTTACGTGCACACGGTCGACCTGCCGCTGCTGTCGCTCAAGGGTGAAGAACTGGCGTATTTCGACAATCAAGAGCGGCGCTTTAACCTGCGGCTGCTACACCTGTGGGCACCGAACCTGCGCGTGGGCATGGGGCTCAGCCTCTACTCCAACGATTTCCTGATCGACGATTCAAGCCCCGAGCGTGCGCAACGCAACGCCGCGTTTCTTGCGGATCATCCGCTGCGATCTGGACGCACCGTATCACTGCTGCCGCGTGCGGTGTTCGGGCGCATCGACCGCAACGAATTTTATGTGCAGGGTTCGGAGTTGACGCTGCAAGCTGAGCTGGCGCACACGGCTATCGGCTCCGAATTTAATTTCGCCCGTGCAGAACTACGCTGGCTTGGCGCATGGCGGCCGGCACGCGACTGGAACCTCGCAACGCAGGCCCAGCTCGGCACCAAAACCGGCCACGAAGCACAGCACAAATTTTACCTCGGCGGGCTGGACACCTTGCGCGGCTTTCTCGACGGCCAGTTCCGGGGCGATCACTACTGGCTGGTGAATGCCGAGCTGCGCCCGACGCTGTGGAGTTCACCACTTGCAGTACTGCAAGGCAATGTGTTCACCGATGTCGCGAAGACCTGGGACGGGCAGGGTTTCTCACGGGCAGGATTTGCACACCCGTTTGTCAGCGCCGGTGCTGGGCTGCGTGTCATTCTGCCGCGCATCTACCGCGCCGTGCTGCGCCTTGACCTGGCACGCACCTACACGCCGGTGCAACAAACCGGCATCGCGTTCGGGCTACAGCAGTTTTTTTGAACTCAGAATGTTCCGGGCAAGTGAATCTGCGCCAGCGTGGGTCGTACGGGCATCGGAAACGTTGCCTCCTCCGTCATGGTTAACGCGCCTGCCGCTCGGGGCGTCGGAGGCGGTAGGCAGGCGCCGCTGTTGAGCCAGTGCAGCGCGTTCGCCATGGAGGTTTCGGTGGCGTCGCTTTGGGGCCGGGCAACATCGTCGCTGGCGGGACAAGATTTGCCGCTGAACGTGGCATCCGGTAACCCACCGAAAAAATCGCCTTCATTGTCACGGTTGACGTTTTTAAACGTAATGAGCCGTAAGCGCACGTCGCAGCCTGTTTGATCGAACGGGTATTGTCCGACCGGCTTGCCATAAGTAGTGGCGCCCACGATGGCGACGCTCACGTAGGGTTCGAGGATGTTAATCACCAGCTCGCTGGCCGAGGCGGTGGCGCCGGTCGCGATGAAGGCGATGTTATTAATACCGTACACGGCGTCGGTATCACTGGAAAACAACACCGTGTGCTCATCTTTCGTGTGACGGCTGTTAAATCGCGCGCTGTACATCGTCTGGCCGTCGCGGTCTGGGGCCAACAATTTGGTCAAGGTTTCGGCAACTGAAACCAGGCCGCCGCCGTTGTAGCGCACATCGATAATGACGTGGGCTACGTTAGCCGCCTTAAATTCACGAAAGGCTGCGCGCAGCGGTGCCTCGGCGGGTGAAATAAAGGAGCGCAGGTTGATATAGCCAATCGGTGTGGTCCCAGTCCTGGCGATGATCTTGTATTCCGGTACCGGGTCGATTGAATAGCTCCGCTTGGTGAGTGTGCGCTCCACGGGTTGACCTGCGGCTTGCGTCAGCACGCGCAACGTTCGCTGCACGCCGGCTTCCGATGGACCGAACGCTTGGGAAAGAGTATTTGCGTCAAGCAAGGAGGCCACCGTGACCATTGTAGTGGCGTCGGTGCCAAGCGCAGTGATTTCGTCCCCACGCACAAACCCGGCAACCGCCGCTGCCGAGCCGGCATACACTTGTGTGACGAACAACTGGTTGGTGTTGCGTTTACTAAAACCTATGCCGAATCCTACCGCAGTACCTTCCGAAAAAAACTGTTGCTCGGCGGCGGGTGTCGTCAGATAACTGAAATGCCGGTCTTTGTTCTGCGTGCGCGCCGTGGCGGTGAGCGCGTCGAGCAGGTCTGCAGCGGTGGCGTAGCTTGACATATCCACATTCGCCGGCAGTAAATCGAGAAACAGGTACGCATCGCGTGCGACATCAAACACAAACTCTTTTTCAGTGGTCGCCGAACATTCAGGGGCCGATGCTTTGTTATCACTGCACCCAGCCACAGCGGCCGCCAACAGCAAAAGAATCCGCAGTTTCATAGCCAGGTCCACCACAACATTAGAAGTGTGGCCTTAAGGATAACATCGGTGACGGCGCACAAACCCCCACCGCAGTTAGAGACTGCGGCGGGGTTTGCAGTTTACTAAGCGCTGCTCAGAAGCGCATCAATACCAAGGCATTGGACAACCGCTCCTTTGCGCTATTGATGTGATTCACACGTGCGACATCCGATGCAGCGGTGTTCATGGCCTGTTGAAAACGCTGTATCGCATGCTCAAGTTGCCTTACCGCATTCACCGGGAGCCCGCCTACGTTGTGCACACCGCCTTGATTAAGCACCCTCATAGCATCTTGGGTATTTGCTATGGCGATCTGCAAAATACGGTGAATCACGAGGTCCGGATTTGGATGCATCTGCAGCGCCAGCAAGGCGCGATCCGCCTCACGCAACGCGATGTTCTCTACATTATCGATAGCGTTGATCACGCGCAGAAATTTCCCTACCTGCAATACCTGAGGATCGCTGAACGGAATGAACCCGCCGTTGGCGGTGATAAATTCGGCGGAGTTGTAGAAGCGGATGGTCTCCTCAAGGTCATTGATTATGTTGTTATGAAAGAACGGACCCGAATCCGCCGCTTCCACTAGGCTTGGGGTATTGAACCGATTACTGCCAAAGTTTTCGTTGGTGAATCCCGGCTGCGCTTGCAACGAAACAAAAGTACCGCTTGGGTTGGTGCCAAAGCCTCCATCGACCGGCCGCGGCTCACCGAGCACGGTGAAGTTGGGATCGTTGATTCGATTGCGTAAGAACAATTCCACACCGGTATTGAAATTACGGTTACCCGGATTCGCACCACCCACAACGTTGGCGCCGGCATTACCATGACAGCCGTTGCAGGTGCGTGTACCGCCCGGTACACCGTCCCGGAACAACACCTTGCCCGCCTCGGCGTCGGCGTTCTTCAGCACTAGCTCCCCAACTGCGCCCGCTGCCAATTGCAATTCGGTGTGCCGTCCCAGCGACAACATGAAGGCTTCGAGGGCATCGAGCTCGGTTGCGGTCGGCGCGCGAAAATCAGGCGCGGGACCCGTGAAGCTGCGGTTCATGGTTTTGGGATAGTGCTGAACAATTGCGCCGACGATAAAATCGCGCAAGCGGCCGGAGGTCGCCACACCGCCGATCAATCCGCTGGGCGCGCCGTCCCCACTCCAGCCGGTGCGCTCGTTCGGGGGCCGCAAATCATTCGGCGGCGTCGTCACCGAAACGGACATGCCGATGTTGTGTGGAACGCTGCGCATGACGAAGCGATTTTCAAGATCACCCATCCCATCCAGATTTTCCACAATGACGCCAAAGGCGCGCATCAAGGCCGGGTTTTCCATCCGCTGCGGTCTTCCTGCACCATCCAGGTTGGCCGGATTTCCGAACATCAACGCCGGCACGTTTTCCGCGACAAACAGCGGATCGTCGGCAGGTAACGTGGCAATGAAATTAGGATCGATGGTGAAATTATTGGTGGCGGGGTGGCAGGTGCCACAACTGCGCCCGTTGCCGGCAAAGGTTTCATTGAAAAATAAGTCTTCCCCTTGGGCGACCAAATCGGAAAACACCTGAGGAAACCCAGTTGGAATCGCCGCATTGGCCACCGTAATCAGGCCGGAGTTTTTAGATGCCACGGTGCGTGCTGGAAATTTTTCCGCCGCATACAAGCGCTGAAACAGATTGAGCGAACCCACCAGTAGCGGCTGCTGCAACGGATCGGCACCCGCAGGCGCAATCAACACTTGATCGATGGCGAAGCCCGCTTCTATCAGTGGCGACAGGCTGGTTGCCAACACTCCAACGTGATTGCGGATCTGAATGCGCCCCAGATGACGTTGCAATGCCGGGTCGGTTGCTTGGGAAAACACACGCGCTCCATTCGTCGTGGCCCAAAGGTCCAACGTGGTGTCGTTGTCGACATTCGCAAGCGAAACCAACATCGATTTCACGCCGAAATCAAATTCGACGTAACCCGACGCAGACTCCTCGGTTACGGCATGCACGCGTGGCGAAGTCAGCGACAGGGAATAACGCAATGGGTGCGCGCTGGTTTCAAATGTCGACTTCCAGCGTTGGTATTGTTGCTGCAGCGCCTCCGCATCGCCGACCGCGCTTAGGCGGGCAGGTGGCGGATTTCCTTCATGGTTCACTGCAACATAGGATGCGACACAGGCGATTACAACTGCGGTCCGTCGTAGTAGTTTCATGTTTTTACCTCATCGGGCAGTATTGTTTAGAGGGGTCAACTCGCAACAGATACAAATACCAGCCCATTAAGGTCTAGCACACGATTAATGGATAGCCAGAAACAACCACGATAATGCCTTGGTGAATATTTCATATTGACATTGTGTATAGTTTGTTGAAGCGACAAGAAACGACGGCAACGATATTCCATGAACTCATCACCACCCCCCAGCAAAGGTCGCGCCGCGCCCGGTAATGCCGAAGGGCGTTTTTCCGCGTGGCAGCGCGATGTGTTTGACGACGGCTGGGACAACGTTGATGAGATCATTGCGCCGTTGCGTACAACGCTGTCGATTGACAGCGCGCGCAGCGTGATCTCATATAACACCTCGCCCGACGTGCCGTTTGACCGCTCGATTAATCCGTATCGCGGTTGCGAGCACGGTTGCATTTATTGCTTCGCACGACCCACGCACAGCTACCTCGGGCTGTCGCCTGGCCTGGATTTCGAAAGCCGTTTGTTTTACAAACCCGACGCACCGCAACTGTTGAGCGAAGAATTGCGCGCGCCTAATTATCGCGCCCAACCGGTGGCGCTGGGGATTAACACCGACGCGTATCAACCGGTCGAACGTAAGCTGGGGCTCACACGTCGCCTGCTGGAAGTGCTGGCCGAACACCGCCACCCGGTGAGCCTGGTTACCAAGTCGGCGCTCATCGAGCGCGATCTCGACATTTTAGCGCCGATGGCACGCGCCGGTTTGGTCAACGTCGCCGTCTCCATCACTACTCTGGATCGCGACTTGGCGCGGCGTATGGAGCCGCGTGCGGCAGCGCCGCAACGGCGCCTTCAAACCGTGCGTGCCCTGCATGCGGCGGGGGTTCCGGTGGGAGTGTTGGTGGCGCCGGTCATCCCGGTGCTGACCGACCCGGAGCTGGAAAGCGTGCTCGATGCCGCACGCCACGCCGGCGCGCAGTGCGCCGGCTACGTGATGCTGCGCCTGCCGCACGAACTGCGCGATCTATTTACCGCTTGGCTGCACCAGCATTTTCCACTCAAAGCCGAACACGTGCTGACGCGGGTGCGCGAGGTGCGCGGCGGCCAGCTTAACGACCCAAATTTCGGTAGCCGCATGAGCGGGCAAGGCGAATACGCCCGGCTGATTGCGCGCCGCTTTGAGCTTGCGCATAAACGCCTGCAATTCAACACTTGGCCAAAATTGCACACGGAACTTTTTTCCGTTCCGGCACGCAGCGGCGATCAACTCGACTTATTCAATACCCCGCTCTGACTCGCCAAGCACTCGCCGGCCGCGCGAATGCGTTAATATACGTCTATCATTTTCAAGCTTCGCTCTGGCCCCATGAAACCTATCGCACACCTGATCTTATTTCTGATGACTTATTGTTTTAGCGGCGTGTATGCCGCGACGCTGCCGCCCAGTATCAACGCCAAGAATTATTTATTGGTGGATTTCGACAGCAGCAGCACGCTGGCCGAAAAGGGCGCCGATGAACGCGTCGACCCGGCCAGCCTGACCAAGTTGATGACGGCTTACATCGTCGACGCCGAAATCCAGGAGGGCAAACTCAAGCGCGAAGAAAAAGTCACGATCAGCGACAACGCCGCGCGCATGGACGGTGTGCGCATGTCCGCACGCGCCGGCGCGCAAATTAGCGTCGAGATCCTGCTCGAAAGCGTGATCGTCCAGTCCAGCAACGACGCCGCCGTGGCCTTGGCCGAACACATCGGCGGCAGCGAAATCGTGTTTGCCGCGCTGATGAACCAGTACGCACAGCGCCTTGGCTTGACACATAGTCATTTTACCAACAGCACCGGCCTGCCCGACCCCAACCACTACATGACGGCACGCGATCTGGTCACACTGGCGCGCGCCACGATCCGCGATTTCCCGGTGAGTTACACGTGGTATTCGGCCAAGAAATACACCTATAACGGCGTTACCCAGCTCAACCGCAACAAACTGTTGTGGAGCGACCCCAGCGTGGACGGATTAAAAACCGGCTACACCGAGAAAGCGGGTTACAGCATTGTGGCGTCGGCAAAGAAAAACGGCATGCGCTTGATCTCAGTGGTGCTGGGCAGCAGCGGTGAAAGCGCCCGCGTCGATGAAAGTCAGCGCTTGTTGGATTATGGTTTCGGCGCGTTCGAGACCCACCGGCTGTATGTCGCACAACAAGCGCTCACCGAGGCGGTGATCTGGAAAGGCCAGAAAAAAAAATTACCGCTTGGGTTGATGAGCGACCTGTACATCACCGTTCCTCGCGGACAGTTCAAAAATCTCAATACCGCGCTGGACCTACCTAAACGCATTCTGGCCCCAACGGATCAAGGCAAAGTGTTCGGCAGCATTAAAGTCACGCTGGGCGACCGTGTTTACGCCGAACAAACCCTGGTGTCGCTTGAACAGGTGGCACCGGGCGGATTCGTCAATAACGTCGTCGATGACATGAAATTGCTGTTCGAGTAATCCTCCTCGCACTCATGAGCATTGTTTACCTCAACGGAAAATACTTGCCTGATGATCAGGCACTGGTCAGCGTGCTGGATCGCGGCTTTGTGTTTGGCGATGGCGTTTATGAAGTGATCCCCGTCTACTGGGGCCAGCCGTTTCGTTTGCGGCAGCATCTGGAGCGGTTGAACAACAGTCTGGCGGCAATCCGCATGCGCGACCCCTTGAGTGCGGCGCAGTGGGGCGAACTGCTGACGAACTTGATTCGCTTTAATCCCGCCGCAGGCGACCAGTCGGTGTATGTGCAGATCACGCGTGGCCCGGCCCGACGCGATCACGCCATTCCAAAAGAAACCCGACCGACGCTGTTTGCGATGTGCAACGCGATTGCGCCGCCCGACCACGCGCTACTCACCCACGGCGTGAGCGTGGTGACGCTGGACGATATTCGCTGGAAATATTGCCACATCAAGGCCATCACGCTGCTGCCTAACGTGCTGTTGCGCGCGGACGCCAGCGAGCGCGGCGCAGTTGATGCGCTGTTGCTGCGCGACGGCCAAGTGACCGAAGGTACTGCGAGCAACGTGTTCATCTGGACCAACTCTGCGCTGCGCACCCCGCCTAAAAGCAGCTATTTACTGCCCGGCATCACCCGTGACCTAGTGCTGGAAATTGCGCAGCAGCACGGTGTCAACGCGCTTGAACAAGACCTTACCGAAACTGACTTGCTTGCCGCCGAAGAAATCTGGCTGACCAGCTCCAGCAAAGAAATTCTGCCGGTCACACAACTCAACGACCGACCGGTCGGCGCCGGCGTACCCGGGGAGCGCTGGCGTGCGATGCGCACGTGGTATCAGGATTACAAACGCAGCCTGCGTGTGGAGGCGAAATAATGACCACTAATCCAACTGCGCCCGAGATCACCTATCCCTGCGAAGTGCCTATCAAGGCGATGGGGCTTGCGCATGCGTATTTTGACCGGATTATTGTCGAGATCGTGCGCCGCCATGTGCCGGACGTGGACGAAAGCACGCTACGCAGCCGCCCCAGCAGCAACGGCAAATACGTTTCCGTCACCGTCACCATCACCGCCGACAGCCGCGCCCAACTCGAAGCGATCTACCTCGACCTGAAAGCCTGTGAACAGGTATTAATGACGTTGTAATTAATCTCGCTCCACACCCGCAATGAGCCGAGCGGGTGCGCGAATACGGATGCGTTTGTTGCGCCCTTTGTCGCCGGCCTCCAATGTCACGCGTGCCTTGGGCACGTTGCACAGCTTGGCGAACCATTCGAGCAGATGCGCGTTGGCGGCACCCTCCACGGGCGCTGCGCTGACGCGCACCTTGAGCGCATCAGCGTACGGACCGACGATTTCGTTTTTGCCGGCGCGCGGAGCTACGCGCAACCGAATCACCAGATCGTCGCCATCCCAGCGGTACCAGGAAGCGCCCACCGAAAAACCTTTAACCTAATAGCATGCCGCGTCCGGTATTCACCAACCACGCGATGAAGGTCATTTCGAGCAACTTCAGCGCCACGCCGACCACCAGCGGTGAAAAGTCAAACCCTGACACCGGCGGAATCAGACGCCGCGCCGGACGCAGCAGCGGTTCATTCAGGCTGTGCAGCAGCGACGCTACCGGATTGTAGTTGCCGGGATTGACCCAACTGAGTATCACTTGGATCAGGATCGAAAAAAAGAAGATGTTCAGCGTCAGCGAGGCCAGTTCGGCAATCGACATGACCAGCAGCCCGAGCGGCTGAAAGGCGTAGCCTTTGATGAGTCCCACCAACACGATCTGCATGATCTGCAAGGTCAGCAGCAACAGCACCGAGGCGAAGTCGACGCCGAATAATCCCGGCACCAAGCGCCGCAGCGGCACCAGCACCGGGCTGGTCGCCTTGACCAGAAATTGCGACAGCGGATTGTAAAAATCCCCGTGCACCAGTTGCAGCAGGAAACGCAACATGACAATTAAAATATACAGCCCGAACACGGTGTTGATCAGGAACACACCGGCGTTGCCGAAATATCCGCCACCCATCAGCTTCTCCCCAATTGGTTTGCCAGTTCTTGTGCACGACGCGCGGCAGCCGCGAGTGCGTCGCCGAAAATTTTCTCCAGGCCACGCTCTTCGAACACCTTAAGCGCCTGCTCGGTGGTGCCACCCGGCGAAGTGACGCGGTGGCGCAACGTGGCGGCATCTTCAGGGCTTTCCAGGGCCATTTTGGCGGCACCGAACGCGGTTTGCAGCGTCAGCAAACGCGCGGTCTCCGGCGGCAGGCCCAATGCGGTACCGGCGCGCTGCATTAATTCCATCACCAGAAAAAAATACGCCGGGCCGCTGCCGGACAGCGCCGTGACTGCGTCCATCTGCTCTTCGTTGTCTAACCATAACGTCAAGCCGACGGCGCGCAGGATAGACTCCGCTTGCGCGCGCTGCGCCGCGTTCACCGCCCGATTCGCGTGTAACGCAGTCGCGCCGGATTGCACCAACGCGGGCGTGTTAGGCATGGTGCGCACGACGGCGGCGGCGTAACCCAGCCAGCGCACCAAATCAGCGCTGCGCACGCCGGCAACAATGGAAATAATCAGCGGGCGCTGTCGCTCCAGCAGCGCACCCAGCTCAATGGCAACCGCGCGCGCAGCCTGCGGTTTAACCGCCAGCAACACCACCTGCGCACCCTGCACCGCCGCGCTGTTGTCGGTGAACGTGGCCACGCTGTAGTGGCTGCGCAGCGACTCCAGTGCCTGGGCGTTGACATCAGCGACCCGTAAATTCGATGCACTTACGCCGTCGGCGATCAAGCCGCCGACCAGACTGCGCGCCATATTGCCGCCGCCGATAAAGGCAATGCTTGCTTCACTCATAACCGCGCTCTCGTCTAATAAATGTTAAATGTGAGGCATAGCATAACCGCTCACGTGCACTGACGCAGCTAACGAACATCGAGTGCACAACACTCTACTCACAAGAAAACTTGCGTGGGAATTCCTGCATGCGTGCCAGCCTGTCGTCTACCTGCGCCTGCTCGTCCGCATCCAGTGATGTATAGCCTCGACCGTAACTCCACCCATAGCCCCAGCGGTACCCCGTCGGAAACACTGGCATACCGCCGCCACGCACACCCATGAACATGGTTTGCGCCAGCATTGCATCGCCGGTCTTCGCAGTTACACAGGTGCGTAATGCCTCATCCGCATGCAGGCGATCTTCTGTTGTCCCGCCCCGCCAGTAGGCGAGATCGTGTTGGTAACAACATCCGCACCACAGTTTTGGATCGCTGCCGTTGCCGTCGGGAAACAAGCTGCATCCGTCGCTTGCAAAATCTTTGAGGGTGGAGCCCGCACCACAGCCGGCGAGCAGACCAATCAATAGCAGCGCCACATGCGAAATCATTTTTTTCAAGCCCTGTGCGACCTGCCGAGGGCATGCAGTGAAAGCAGCGATGGAAAGGGTCAGAGTGATGGGCATGTGTCCACCCATGTTGGTTGCAATTTTTGGCTAGCGGACTTGTCGATAGCGTTGCGCGATCAACGCTATCAGCGCGCGCGCCAGCACTTCTTTAGGCGCACGTGCCAGTTCTTGGCGACCACCGCGCCACAACACCAGCAGGGCGTTATCGTCCTGCTCGAACCCCTGCTGTGGCCCCACTTGGTTGGCAGCGATCATGTCCAGCGCTTTAGCCAGCAACTTTTCCTGCGCGTATTTTTCCAGGTTGTGTGTTTCCGCCGCAAAGCCCACCGTAAACAGACCGGTCTGCAATGCGGCCACGGCAGCGAGAATGTCCGGATTGCGCACTAATTCCAGCGTCAATTCGTCACGCGATTTTTTGATTTTTTCCGCTGCCGCGAGTTTGGGACGGTAATCGGCCACTGCCGCCGTGGCGATGAAAATGTCCGCATTCACTGCGTGACGCAACACCACGTCGTGCATCTGCTGGGCGCTGCGCGCATCAAGGCGCGCCACGTCCTCGGGCGCTGCCAGCGCGACCGGCCCGCTGACTAAAGTAACCTGCGCGCCGGCTTCGTGCGCGGCCCGCGCCATCGCAAAACCCATCTTGCCGGAGCTGCGGTTGCCGATAAAACGTACCGGGTCGATGGCTTCTTGCGTGGGCCCGGCAGTGATCAGCACACGCACGCCGGCCAGCGTACCGGGTTCAAACAACACCGCCAGCGCCGCCACCAACGCGTCGACTTCCAGCATGCGACCCGGGCCGGTTTCGCCGCAGGCTTGATCACCGACCGCCGGGCCGAAGATTTTTACGCCGCGCTGGGATAGGGTTTTGACATTATCCTGGGTAGCCGCATGCGCCCACATGCGATGGTTCATCGTCGGTGCAATCGCCACCGTGGTGGTGGTCGCCAGACACACCGCCGTCAGTAAGTCATCGGCCTGCCCGCGCGCCAGACGCGCAATGCTGTTGGCGCTGGCCGGCGCGATCAGAATCACGTCGGCCCAGCGCGCCAGCTCGATGTGGCCGAAATTCGCCTCGCTGTCGGCGTCCAGCAGATGCTGCTGCACCGGCTGCCCGCTGAGCGCCTGCAAAGTCAGCGGCGTGATGAACTTGGCGCCGCCGTCGGTCAGCACCACGCGCACACGCGCCCCCGCGTCACGCAGACGCCGCACCAACTCCGCACTTTTATACGCAGCAATGGAGCCGGTGACACCCAGGACGATACGTTTGTTGGCCAGCGATGACATGCTGGGAAGTTTAGCTTAATGCGCGCGGGTAACCACTAAATTGATAATTTTGAATGTTTAATGGTGAATGTTGAATTTAAACTCGCTTAACAGCTCCCACTTCGCTTGATCAGGTGCACCGTTAAGCCACTCCATTACCTGCGCTGAATCAGAAACGGGGTTAACCCACAGAATATTTTGTATTTCCGAAATATTGGATGATGCCTCGCTAAATAGCGCACGCGCAGCATCATCCAATGCAATGATTCGCTGGTCTGTCACTAACGCTGCTTCAATAAGATGGCAATCTTTAAGCATGGCGTTTTTCTGCGTACGGGAAATATTTTCCAGCTCAACCCGTTGCCTTAAATCTACTCGTTCTTCAACAATAAGCAGTTTTAATTTCTTTCTTGCCACCATGCTACTTCGCCACTTTCGTGCAAAGTTCGATTGATGCTTATCCCATTCATCACGAACTGTCGGCGTCATTACGGCCTTGTGGCATATCGTCAATACTGCTTGCAAGAAATCGCGTGTAATTGTTGCTGTTGGATGAACCGCCAAATCGCCCCCTGATGCTCTTGCGACGGAAGCGTCAATCACCAAGTCTTTGGACTGTTTATTCTTCATGTTCTGCCTTTCGCTGATGAAGCGCTTGCGAAGAGCTTGGTTTCGGCAGCAGAAAGATATTCGTTCTCGGATGTTAATTCCACGTCGTCAAAATCCTCCGGCCAATCTCCAAATGCGCCGGTATTATCAAGATCGGCACTGGTAACGGTTGTTGCACCGGATGTATCGCGCTGGAACCAATGCAATTTAACTAAATCCGGCGTTAATTCATCTTTTGCAACTAGCGTTTGAATTCCTCGAAGGAATAATGCGCTGTGTGTTTCAACAATGACGATCACCCCTCGCTTGGCAGCTTCCGAAAAAATAGTAGCGAGAGCACGTTGCGCACGTGGGTGTAAGTGAATTTCAGGTTGTTCGATATAAACGAGTTGGCCTGGTTTAGCGGCAAGCAGCGCAACCAGTACCGGCAACGTCTGCGACACACCGAACCCAACATCCGCAATGCTGACCAAATCGTGCGCGCCGCCTTGCGAACTATGCGGTAAGCGCCCAACTTTCAATTCCACTTGGGTTTCGTCCCGTTGCTCAGCTTTTACCTTCCAGGTCAAACCTAATTTTTCCAAGTGAGT
Organism: Gammaproteobacteria bacterium; assembly: GCA_031363085.1. GTDB lineage: Bacteria > Pseudomonadota > Gammaproteobacteria > SG8-11 > SG8-11 > UBA6921. The sequence continues at coordinate 78,312 of JANLTU010000245.1, read as the reverse complement.
ACCCAGGTTTGCCAAGCGATCATCTTTGCTTGATTGCCAATGGTTAATCACGCTGGCCACATAGTTTTCAAAGGTTCCTGGAAAGGCATCGCCAACTGCGGTCGTTTTGTAGTTCCGTGCCGGATTACCACGCAAGCCAGGGACATGGATCAACATGCTAATCATGGCGGCAAGTCCTTGTCCTGGGCCTTGTCCTGGGTGAAGCGCTGGGAACCCTAAACGTTCATTTCCAATCAACATTTCAACGTATAGAAAAGATCGATCACGGGCAACTTTCAACTCCCCCTTTTCGTACAATTCTTTCATTTCTTTTGGCAAGCGCACGCTGTTTTCCAAATACTGTTTAATCGCAACCAAATCGGCCTTCATGGAAATGACCGTTTCAGTTTTTCCATCAAAGATGGTGTTGCTGACTATTTCCAGCCCCTTACCGGGAACTTGGTGAAAGCGAAGCTCTATCTTCCTTTCACCGATTTCAAACTCGATGGAAAACACTTTTGCAGTGCCGGATGTTTTTTCCTTAGATAATAATTGATCGGCAGAAGTCAGCCGCACATTCGGGCCATCCAATAATAGGCTGCCAGGATCATAAGAAGCCTCCAAGGTTTGTTTCAGTAGCAAAACCGGCTGCATGATGCTGGATTTTCCACCGCTGTTAGCCCCAGCCAAAATAGTCAGTGGGCGAATCTCGATACGCTGCTTGTTTACTAAGGATTTATAGCCAGCAACCGAAATGGCGCTAAGCCTCGGCCTGTCTGCTTGTTTGTTTGCAGAGTCCGTTTGTTTGCTTGCCATGTTTTGTCCTGTATCAAAGGGCGTGCCATTAGGGTTGCCATTGTGCCATTGGGGTCAGGCATCGAATAGCCCTAGAGTGTGGCGAATCCACGCAAATCTTGCTCCACTACGCTGCTGCATTGCACGTCGCAGACCTGTGCCAAACGTGTGCCTTCCCACAGCCATTAGCGATCTTCGAGAAGACCCTGATCGACTACTCGAATGCTGCGCTAGTGTTGTAGGAAATTACGCATCTGCTCACGCAATCATTGAATTCACGCGTGCGCTGTGCACACACCACAATTAAACATTCACAATTGAGCATTCAGCATTTCCCCAATCTCCGCCGATAACCGGTGCAACACATCCAAACATCCAACACCGTCTGGGGAAGTCATGCCGATTACCGATTGGCCGGAGCAGGAACGGCCGCGTGAAAAATTATTGGCGCGCGGTCCGGCGGCGTTGTCGGATGCCGAACTGCTGGCGATCTTTTTGCGCACCGGCACGCGCGGCAAAACCGCTGTTGATCTCGCCCGCGAGCTGCTCACGCACTACGGCAGTCTGCGCGCGTTATTGCAGGCGCCGCGTGTTGATTTTTGTTCCGCACATGGGCTGGGCGATGCGAAGTATGTGCAACTGCAAGCGGTGCTGGAAATGGCGCGCCGTCATTTGTGGGAAGAGCTTCAGCGCGACGACACGCTGCGCGACCCGGCCGATACCCGCCGCTATGTCGCGGCCCGCTTGCGCGATTACGGCCACGAAGTGTTCGCCTGCCTGTATCTCGACAATCGCCATCGCGTGATTTTTTTCGAAGAATTATTTCGCGGTACCATCGACGGCGCCAGCGTGCATCCGCGCGAAGTGGTCAAGCGCGCGTTACACCACAATGCCGCCGCCGTGATCCTCGCACACAATCACCCGTCGGGTGTCGCCGAGCCCAGCCGCGCCGATGAAGCCCTGACGCAACGGCTGAAGGACGCGCTCGCGCTGGTCGACATCCGCGTGCTGGACCACATCGTGGTCGGCGATGTCAACACCGTGTCATTTGTCGAGCGTGGGTTGCTGTAGGGCTGCTGCCTACATCCGTTTCATATCTTCTTCGGCACGTCGCAGCGCTTGATTGATTTCGTCGATGGCGGCGTCAACTTCGGGTTTGCCGTGCGCGCCGGGCAGCGCGGCGATCACGCTGTTTGCTACCGGTTTGTTTTCGGAACCCAGCCAACGCAGCGCGGTGATGCTGACGTTGTCGCATTTCGGGTAACTGGCCAACTCGGCTTGCTCGGCGAGTTGTTCGACCAGCGGCGCCATCGCTTTTGTTTCCGCCAGCGTCACCGCCAGCACCTCGTCCGCCAAGCTGCCCCATAAGCCGTCGGAGCACAGCAACACCACATCACGCACTTCCAGAGCGCTGGGTTCACTCACCGTGGGCTCCGGCGTTTTCGACGCATTGCCGCCGATGCAGCGGGTAATCTGATTGCGCTGCGGATGCGTTTTCATGCGCTTTTCGGTGATTTTTCCCTGCTGCAGTAGATCCTCGACATGCGAGTGGTCACGCGTGCGCAACAGCACGTTGCCATCGCGCAACAGATAAAAACGGCTGTCACCGACGTGCGCCCACCACACGTAGCCGTTCTGTACCACACAGGCCACTCCGGTGGTGCGCGGGTTAATGGGCGGGTTTTGACATGCGCCCGCATCGACCACAGCGTGATGCGCAAGCATGAAAGTTTCGCGCAGAAATTGCTCTGGGTCGGGCAGCGGCGACGTGGCGCTACGAAAGGCTTCGGTGCACTTCACGACGAACGAATTCGCCGCGAGCAAACCACCTTCATGTCCGCCCATGCCGTCGGCCAGCACCAGCAATACCGACTGCGGTCGCTCCATCACCGCAAAGCGGTCCTGATTGCTGTCGCGATTGCCGAGGCGGTTGGCTTTGCCGATATCGTATTTCATGTCAGCGCTTCCACCCCAGGTGGGTTGCCCATTTTTCCAGCACCGTGTCCTTGGCTTCGGCCGCCGGCAACTCCACTATTTCGATATCAAAACGCAGCAGCAACTCATCGACATTTTGCGGGCGCAGCAACGGATCGATCTCCATCGCCCAGTCAATCGCCTCCAGCAACGGCGCAGAGTAACGCTTTTTATGCATCTCGCGAGCGGGGCGCAGAATTTCCTTTTCCAGTCGCTTGCTCGCCGGCGGCGGCGCGCCACCTTCGATGCACGCGCGCATGGTGGCACCGAGCGCGTAAATGTCGGTCCACGGCCCCACATAGCCGCCCAGATCGTATTGCTCGGTGGGCGAAAATCCTGGTGTCACCACCTGGCGCGTTTGATTGCGACGCGTTAAGTTCATGGTGTGCACCGCACCGAAGTCCAGCAGCAAGGGCCGACCGCCGCGCCGCAAATGTACGTTGCCGGGCTTGATGTCGAGATGCAGCAGGCCGCGTGCGTGGATGGCCTTCAGCCCATCAAGCAGTGGCGGAAACACCGTGCGTAAAAATACTTCGCTCAAGCCACCGCCGCGCGTCTTGATGTAGTCCTGCAAATTGCTGCCGGACTCGTATTTCATCACCATATACACCGTGCCATGGGCTTGAAAAAAGCTCACCACGTCGACGATATTGGGATGTTTCAGATTCGCCAGCGCGCTGGCTTCGTTAATGAAAAGCTTGCGCCCCTGGTTGTAAATTTCCTTGCGCTCGTCATCCAGCGGCGTCACTTCGTGATTCTCCAGACGCCGCGCCAATCGGTGCGGCATGTACTCCTTGATAACCACACGCTGTTGCGTCACCGGCTCGCGCGCCAAATAGACAATACCGAACCCCCCGCCGCCGAGAATTTTCTCGACGACGTAAGCGTCCAAGTGCGTACCGACCGGTAAACAGCGGCTGTGCTTAACCATGGTGCCTTATTGATCGGCGGGGGGCCGGGAATACTTGAGGAGGTAAGAGGAATGTGCGAGTCCATGCGTTCGCAGGCATCACGTCCCGCTTACGCCAGACTCGCTAAAACAGGAAAATGCGAGGGGAACGAATACCCCTCGCATCGGCTCTTGGCCGGTAATGAACCACTACATTTTTTATACCGCTTTGCCGGTGTTGCAACTCCATTCCACCGCCAGCGGTAGCGCACGATGACGCATTAACTCCGCGACTCCTTTGATCACCCGGCACAGCCACCACAGCGCGGCGGCTACGGCGACCAACACACCGAACCCGTAACCGATGGTGCCAATGGTGACCATCACCATTAAAAACACCGCAACGAAGGTGGTTAACATCCATTGGTGGTGGCTGGTGACGTACAACAAGGCATCATTTTGTTGCGCGCCGGGTTCGCACCAGCGGCGCTTGTACTCACGAATGCACAAGGCATTGATCAGCGCGGCGATGGGCGCGGTGATAATGAGCATGTGCAGTGTATAGCTTAACCACACGGTGCCAAGCGACAAGAAACGTGGTTGGTTTGTGGGCATGTTACACCTCCAAAAAGTTAAGAATAACTAGGCTTAACTGTTGCAGAGATGCGCCCACGCAACTGCATAAAACGCTTCGCAATGGCTAAGCGTCCCGGCAACCAGTTAACGATTAAATCCACGCTATACCCACTCATCGCGCCATCCAACCAAGCTGTGTTTATAGCTGAGTGGGTGGGTTTATTTGTACGACATTTCCACCGGATCGGCGCCCAACAAGCGCGAACTTTCAGGAATTGGATTGGCGTGCGGGCGCGATGCCTTTACTATTCCGGCTTACCTAAAATGGAGCCACCATGATACGCAGCATGACCGCATTTGCCCGCTGTGAGACGCAAGCCGCGTTTGGAGTGCTCACCTGGGAAGTTCGCTCCATCAACCACCGTTACCTCGAAGTCGGTCTGCGCGCACCGGAAGAATTGCGCGGACTGGAGGCACGCGTGCGCGATGTGGTCGCCAAACAATTAAATCGCGGCAAGGTCGACTGCACCTTGCGCTTTCAGTCGCACACCGATATCGCCCCAGAAGTGCCGGTCAACGAGGAGCTCGCGCAACGCTTGATCCATGCATGCACGCGCATCCAGGCGCTGATGCCGCAGGCGGCACCGTTCAGCGCACTGGATGTATTGCGCTGGCCGGGCGTGCTCAATGTCACGCAGACCGACACGCAGCAAATTCAGGAACGCGCGCTGACCTTGCTTTCGGAAACCCTCAGCGAGCTTTCGACCACACGCGCACGCGAAGGTGAAAAATTGCGTGAATTTCTCGCCGAACGCTGCACCACGATGCGCGCCATTGTTACGCAGGTGCAAACGCGGCTGCCCGAGATTGCGCAACGTATGCGCGAGAAATTACAGAAGCGGCTGGAGGAGCTACGCGCCGACGTCGACTCAGCGCGGCTGGAGCAAGAGCTGGTGTATCTGGCGCAGAAAATGGACGTCGCCGAAGAGATCGGCCGTCTGCTGGCGCACTTCTCCGAAATCGATCATTTGCTGAAACAGAAAGACCCGGTGGGCCGCAGGCTTGACTTTTTAATGCAGGAATTGCATCGCGAAGCCAATACGCTGGGCTCGAAATCGGCCGACATCGACACCACGCGCGCATCGGTGGATTTAAAAGTTAATATCGAGCAGATGCGCGAACAGGTGCAAAACATCGAGTAACCCTTATGCCCAACGCAACGTCATCGTCCACCGGTTCACTGTTCATCGTCACCGCACCTTCGGGCGCCGGGAAAACCAGTTTGGTGAAAGCACTGCTGGAACAAACCGACGGCCTGGAAGTGTCGGTGTCGTACACCACACGCAAGCCACGGCCCGGCGAACAAAACGGCGTGCATTATCACTTCCTCGACGTGCCGACATTTGAACACATGATTGCGCAAGGTGTGTTTTTAGAGCACGCCAAGGTGTTCGAAAACTACTATGGCACCTCGCGCGAAAAAGTCGCCGAGAAACTCCAGCTCGGCGTCGACCTGATCCTGGAAATCGACTGGCAAGGCGCGCGGCAGGTCCGCACCTTCTTCCCAGAGGCCGTCGGCATCTTTGTATTGCCGCCGTCGCGCGCCGTATTAGAACAACGCCTGCGCAACCGCAACACCGACAGCGACGCCGTCATCAACCGGCGCCTGTGCGATGCGGTGAGCGATATGTCGCACCACGATGAATTCGAGTTTGTGGTGATCAACGACGATTTCCAGCGCGCCTTGCTCGACCTGCACGCTATCGTCGCCGTGCAACGGCTGCGTTTGCGCACCAGCCAAAAGCGTCTTGCACCACTGTTGCCGGGCCTATTAGCCACGTCTTAACTGGCGTGCATGGACATTCTTGAGTAGACTAACCGCCCTGCATTCATCCTGAAATTAAGAGGCTTAACCCATGGCGCGCGTCACCGTCGAAGATTGTTTGGAAAATGTAGAGAATCGCTTTCAACTGGTGTTGGTCGCATCAAAACGCGCGCGCGAAATCACGCTTGGTAAAGAACCGATGCTGCCGTGGGAAAACGATAAAGCCACTGTGGTGGCCCTGCGTGAAATTGCGGCAGGGTTAATCGGACCGGCCATTTTGCTGCAACCGGACCACGTGCCGCCACCGCCGCCGGCGCCGATTCCGCCTACCGAATAATCTATTGGCCAGTGCGTCTTATCTTCTTGCTTTAGCCTTCTCGCCACCTTAACTTTCGCTTGAGTTAATCCGCGCCTTCCGCGACCTGACCAAGGTCGCGGAAGGCGGCTTATCGTCCGCAAGTTGCCTTTGCCCGGCCCCGGTAGCATCATGAATTTCTGGATAATTCAAGCAACGCACCCATGTCTACAGTGATCGCCCCCAAAGAACCTAGCTCTGCCCTGGGCATCGACGATTTGTGCACGATGCTCAGCACCTACCTGGATGCTACTCAAGTGGCGCAAGTGGCACGCGCGTACGAATTCAGCGCACGCGCGCATGCCGGGCAGAGTCGCGTCAGCGGTGAACCGTACATCCAGCATCCGTTGGCGGTTGCGAAAATTCTTGCCGAAGTGCGTATGGATGAAAAAAGCATCATTGCCGCGATCTTGCACGACGTCATCGAAGACACCGACATTCCCAAAGAACAGATCGTCGAGGAGTTCGGTCACGAGGTCGCCGAACTGGTCGACGGCGTCAGTAAACTCACCCAGGTCAAGTTCGACAATCACGCCGAAGCGCAGGCGGAAAACTTTCGCAAGATGATGCTGGCGATGGTGCGCGACATCCGCGTGATATTAGTCAAGCTTGCGGACCGACTGCATAACATGCGCACCTTGAGCGTGATGCGCGCCGACAAGCGCCGTCGCATCGCACGCGAGACGCTGGAAATTTACGCGCCGATTGCCTATCGGTTGGGCATGAACAAAGTGCGTTTGGAATTGGAAGAGCTGGGCTTTCAGGCGCTCTACCCGATGCGTTACCGGATTCTGGATGAATCGGTAAAAAAAGCGCGCGGCAACCGCAAGGAAATCGTGTCACGCATTGAGGCATCCATCATCGAACGCCTGCGCCAAGAAGGCGTCAATGCCCACGTGCTGGGGCGCGAAAAACATCTGTACAGCATTTACAAAAAAATGCTCACCAAGGTGCTGCCCTTCAGCGAAGTGTTCGATGTCTACGCGTTTCGCATCGTGGTCAATAATGTCGATTCCTGCTACCGTACGCTGGGGTTGGTGCACAATCTTTACAAGCCGGTGCCGGGAAAATTCAAAGACTACATCGCCATTCCTAAAACCAACGGCTATCAATCGCTGCACACCATTTTGTTCGGCCCCTACGGCGTACCCATCGAAGTGCAAATCCGCTCGGAGGACATGAACAAAGTGGCGGAGGCCGGCATTGCCGCGCACTGGGTCTACAAAACCGGCGATGTCGGCGGCAGTGCAAGCTCGCAGGAACATGCACGCCAATGGTTGCGCGGCGTGTTGGAAATGCAGCAGGGCGCCGGCAATTCGCTAGAGTTTCTGGAAAATGTCAAGGTCGATCTTTTTCCCGATGTCGTGTACGTGTTTACGCCCAAGGGTGAGATCAAGGAAATGCCGCGCAGCGCGACCGCCGTGGACTTCGCCTATGCGGTGCACACCGATGTCGGCAACTCCTGCGTGGCGGCCAAAATTGATCGGCGCTTGATGCCGCTGCGTACTGAACTGCTCAATGGGCAAACGGTGGAGATCATTACCGCACCCGGCGCGCGACCCAATCCGCTATGGCTGGATTTCGTCGTCTCGGCCAAGGCGCGCACCAGCATTCGTTTGTTTTTGAAAAATCTGAAAGCCGACGAGGCAGTGGAACTGGGCCGGCGCATGTTAAACAAAGCGCTGACAACCTACTCAACCACCCTGGAAAATATTCCCGCAATACAACTGGAAATGGCGATTTCCGAGCTGGGCGTTCCACGCTTGGAAAGCTTGCTGGAAGATATTGCGCTTGGGCACCGCGTGGCCACGCTGACCGCACAGCAGTTGGTTTCACACCTGACCCGGCCCGATGCCGATGCGGCAGCGCAGGTGCTCAAGCCGGCACGCGGAATTAAAAATGTCTTGACGCGCTACGTGCCAGGACTATTCAAGGGCGGAAAGGAGTCGACCCGCCCACTCCTCATCACCGGCACCGAAGGTATGGTGGTGAACTACGCCAAATGCTGCCGCCCGATCCCGGGCGACCCGATCATCGGCGTGGTGACCGCTGAACGGGGCATCGTGGTGCATACCGAGTCATGTAAAAACGCAATTGAATTACGCAAGCGCCCGGACAAGTGGATCGACGTGCAGTGGGCGCCCGAAGCCAAGGGCGAGTTTTCGGTCGATATCCGTCTGGAAGTGCTCAACAAGCGCGGCGTGCTCGCGATCCTGGCCGCCGAAATTGCCGAGATGGACGCGAACATCGACAACGTCAACATCACCGAACGCGACGGCAAGTACAGCACCGTGAGCTTCACCATCGAAGTACAAAATCGCGTGCACCTCGCCAACATCATGCGCCGCCTGCGCAAACTGGAACCGGTTGCGCGCATCAATCGCGGCAAAGGATAATCGGAAAGGACCATGGTCAATTTAGGCGTGCGCTACGCGCACACTGCAATTCACCATTAAGCATTTAATTTTTCCGTCGAGGCTTCCTATGTCACGTGAAATCATCCATACCGAGCGCGCACCCAAGGCCATCGGCACCTATTCGCAGGCGATCAAGATCGGCGACACGGTATATCTTTCCGGCCAGATTCCGTTGCTGCCGCAGACCATGGAGTTGGTTGCAGGCGACATCGCGGCGCAGATCCGCCAAGTGTTTGAAAATCTGCGTGCGGTTGCGCAAGCCGCCGGCGGCACGCTGCAAGACGCCGTCAAACTGAATGTCTATCTGACCGACCTGAAAGATTTTCCGGTGGTCAATGAAGTCATGGGGCAGTATCTGCAAACTCCTTATCCGGCGCGCGCCGCTGTGGGTGTCGCCGCGTTGCCGCGCGGTGCGCGTGTTGAAATCGACGGGGTGTTGCATCTCGGCAAATAATGCCAAGCCGATGCGTACGGAAGCCGAGCAAAATTCCGTACGCCGTCTCAAAGGCGTCGGCCCACGCGTGCTCGAAAAACTCGCGCGCCTGGGCATTCATTCCATCGACGATTTGTTGCTGCATCTTCCACTGCGTTATCAAGACCGCACCCGTGTCGTACCAATCGGCAGTTTGCGCGCCGGGGACGACGCGGTGATTGAGGGCGAGGTGTTACTCACCGAGGTTAAACTCGGCAAACGCTCCACGCTGCTGTCGCGCATCGCGGACGGCACCGGTTCCGTCACCCTGCGGTTTTATCATTTCAACGCGCAACAAAAAGAAGCCTTGGCGCGCGGAGCACGGGTGCGCTGTTACGGCGAGGCGCGCGGTCGTGATCACACGCTGGAAATGATTCACCCCGAATATCGTGTCGTCAGTGCCGATACGCCAGCACCGGCCGAAGCCTATCTCACGCCAATTTATCCTGCCACCGAAGGTTTAAACCAGCACGGTCTGCGACGGCTGACCGCACACGCGTTGCAATGGTGGCAGCAACATGCCGCACAACGCGCCGATTCGTTACCCGATGCGTTGCTGCGACAATTTCGGCTGCCGTATTTGGCCGAGGTGATTCCGTTCGTGCATCGGCCGCCGCCGAACGCCGATCAGGCTTTGCTTGAAACCAAGCAGCATCCGGCGCAGCAGCGGCTGATTTTCGAGGAATTGCTCGCGCAGCATTTGGCGTTGCGACGCCTGCGCGAAGCGGCGCAACGCCACCGCGCGCCCGCCTTGCTGCCCAATAGCGGCATGACTCGACAATTTATCGACAGTCTGCCGTTTGCATTGACCGGCGCGCAACGCCGTACCATCGCGGACATCAGCGCCGATCTGATGCGCAACCAGCCGATGCAACGCCTGGTGCAAGGCGACGTGGGTTGCGGCAAAACCATTGTTGCGGCGCACGCTGCGTTGCACGCGGTTGAGGCCGGTTATCAAGCGGCATTCATGATGCCCACCGAGTTGCTGGCGGAGCAGCACTTCAAGAACTTTACCCGCTGGCTGGCGCCATTGCAGGTCGAAATCGCGTGGCTATCCGGAAAAGTCAAGACCCAGCAGCGTCGCGCCACGCTGGAGCGTATCGCCGACGGCACGGCACGCGTGGTGATTGGCACGCATGCCCTATTTCAAGAGCAGGTGGTGTTCGCCAAACTCGGTTTGGTGATCGTCGACGAGCAACATCGTTTCGGCGTGCACCAACGTTTGGCGTTGCGCGAAAAAGGCCAGCACGACGGCGCACATCCGCACCAACTCATCATGACGGCCACGCCGATTCCGCGCACGCTCGCCATGACCGTCTACGCCGATCTTGACTGTTCCGTCATCGACGAGCTGCCGCCGGGCCGCACCCCGGTCGACACCGTGGTGGTGCCGGACACGCGCCGCGATGAAGTCGTGCAACGCATCCGCACCGCCTGCGTTGCCGGCCGTCAGGCGTATTGGGTCTGTACGCTGATCGAAGAATCCGAAACCTTGCAGGCGCAGGCGGCGCAAGACACCGCGTTGCAATTGCAAGCCGCGCTGGCCGAGCTGCAAATTGGACTGATCCACGGCCGGATGAAGGCGGCGGAAAAAGAGCAGGTGATGGCGCGCTTTCACGCGCGCGAGTTGCACGTGCTGGTCGCGACCACCGTCATTGAAGTAGGTGTGGATGTGCCCAATGCCAGCCTGATTATCGTTGAAAATGCTGAACGCCTGGGTCTGGCGCAGTTGCACCAACTGCGCGGACGCGTCGGGCGCGGCGCCACCGCCAGTGCCTGTGTGCTGCTATACCGTGCGCCGCTGTCGCAACCGGCGCGACTGCGTTTGGCGGCGTTGCGGGACACCAACGACGGTTTTGAAATCGCGCGCCGCGATCTGGAACAACGCGGGCCGGGCGAAGTGCTGGGCACAAAGCAGACCGGCTTGACGGCTTTGCGCATCGCCGATTTGCAGCGCGATCAAGCGCTGATCCCACAGGTTGCACACGCGGCGCAGGTGCTGCTGGAGCAGCATCCACACTACGTCGACGGACTGGTTGCGCGCTGGGTGGGCAACGCCATGGCGTACGGCAAGGTATGATCTTGGTATGGCCTACACAGCGATGTCGATGCCGGGATTGTCTTTGATATTGACGACCTTGGGCAAGTTAGGGCGCTTGATCTTGACTGTTTTATGATGCCGTAAATATTCTGCCACTACATCCCAGACCGGCGTCCCCTCGGCGGGTTGCCCGACGCCGCCCCAGGTGGCGATGGTGTATTTTTTATTAGCCTCGATCAGCTTGCCCTTACCGTTTTCCATACGCAAAATGCGCCGGCCCATCTCTTGATTCGGGTCGATCACATAACGCAGCGCGCCGGTGCGCACCATGTCGCCGCCTTGCTGCAAGTAGGGATCTTTGTTGAACAGATTGTCGGCGATGTTTTCCAGCATGAATTTCAGCTCTTCGCCGCTGCGTTCGAGTGTCGTCACCGTCGGGTAAGTGATTGCGGTGAGATTCATCAGGTGTTCCATGGTGATGGCGTCGCCGGGCAACAAAGTCGTGCCCCAGCGAAAACCCGGCGAGAATGCAAAATCGGTCCCTTTGATTTCGCACAAGGCATCCACAATCAACTGATCCGACGTGCCGTTAAAATTGCCGCGCCGATATAACAGCTCTTCGGTGACCGCCAGCTTCTCATCCAGTTTTGCGGTGAACGGCGCTCGTACTTTTGCGATGTACGCCGCCATGTCTTGGTCGGGTGGAAGCAGATTGGAAAATATCGGTAATAGCCGATATTGGTAGTCTTTGATCTTGCCCTCTTTAACTTCGAGGTCCAGCAGCGACAGAAATTTTCCGTTGCATCCGGAATTCATCACCAAGGTTTTTCCCTTGGCATTGCTCACTACCTGCGGGTTGATCAAGGCGTCATGCGTGTGGCCGCCCATGATCAAGTCAATACCGGTCACGCGCGAGGCGATTTTTAAATCCACATCCATGCCGTCGTGGGACAGCAGCACAACGATCTGCGCGCCTTTGGCACGCACCTCATCAGCCATTTTTTGCATGCGCTCTTCCTGGATGCCAAACGTCCAGTCAGGAATCAAGTAGCCGGGATTGGCGACCGGCGTGTAGGGAAATGCCTGGCCAATCACGCCAACGCGGATACCGTTGAGAGTGCGCAAGGCGTAAGGTTTGAAAACCGGATCGCCGAAGGCTTTGTCGACGACATTCTGTGCGACGAATTCGATGCTGCCTTTAAAATCCTTTTCGATGACGTGCTTCACCCGCGCTGCGCCGTAGGTGAATTCCCAGTGCCCGGTCATAATGTCGACACCCAGCAACTTGGTGGCATCGATCATGTCCTGGCCATTGGTCCACAACGCGGTGGCCGAGCCTTGCCAGGTGTCGCCACCGTCGAGCAGCAAAGTACGTCCGGGGCGGGTGGCGCGCAGATGTTTCACGAGCGTGGCAAGGTGCGCAAAACCACCGGACTTACCGTACACCTTTGCAAGCTCGGCAAACCCAATATGCGAAAATGCGTGCGCAGAGAGACTGCCGGACTTTAAGCCCATCGACTTAAGGAGCTTGGCGCCCACCACGTGCGGCAAGCGACCGCGTGCCGCACCCACACCAAGGTTGATCGACGGCTCGCGAAAATGGCTCGGCACCAATTGCGCGTGGCAATCGGTCATGTGCATGAGCGTGAGCTGGCCAAACGGCGGTGGGTCGTAAAGCTCGGGCAGGGAGCCCGAGCCTGCGTAGCCGTGATACGGCAATACCAATCCGGACGCACTGGCGGCGGCTAACATTTTTATAAAATCACGACGTGTCATGCATGACGTTCCTAAAAAATATCCGTCTCATGAACGCGCGAGGCTCTGCTTCCGGAATCACTGCCTGGGCAATCAAAAGTGCCTGTATGCGACAAAAATAAATGTTTGCGGTTATGGCGGATGCTTGTTATATCGGCGAACGTCGCTGTGAGTTAAGCGCTCTACAATTAGTTTTTTCCCCACAAAGGTGCCCTGTCATGAATAATTCGGAATGGATAGCACGCGACCTTGCCGTGGTCTGGCATCCCTGCACGCAAATGAAAGATCACGAGACCCTGCCGCTGATCCCGATCCGCAGCGGGCACGGCGTATGGTTGGAGGATTTTGAGGGCAAGCGATACCTCGATGCGATCAGCTCCTGGTGGGTGAATTTGTTCGGCCATGCGCAGCCGCGCATCCAGGCCGCGTTGCATGCGCAACTGGACCAGCTTGAACATGTGTTGTTGGCGGGCTTTACCCATGCTCCCGTCATTGAACTTTCCGAGCAATTGGTCAAGATTGCGCCCCCTGGCTTGACGCGCTGCTTCTACGCCGACAACGGTTCGTCAGCGGTCGAGGTCGCGCTCAAGATGAGCTACCACTACTGGCGTAATCGCGGGCAACCCGCCAAGAGCAGATTCATCACGCTGAGCAACAGCTATCACGGCGAAACTCTGGGTGCGCTCGCGGTCGGCGATGTGGCGCTGTACAAGCAAACCTACGCGCCGTTGCTGATGCAGGCCATCACCGTGCCAACACCCGACGCCTATCAGCGCGCGCCCGGCGAAAGCGCCAGCGACTGCGCGCAACGCATGTTCGCGCACATGCAGCGTGCCCTGGAACAACATGCGCATGAAGTGTGCGCGGTGATCATCGAGCCGCTGGTGCAGTGCGCCGGCGGCATGCGCATGTATGCACCGCTGTATCTGCAACTGCTGCGCCGCGCCTGCGACGCCCACAGCGTGTTGTTGATCGCTGATGAAATCGCCGTGGGCTTCGGCCGCACCGGCACCTTGTTCGCGTGCGAACAGGCGGCGATCACGCCGGATTTTTTGTGTTTGTCGAAAGGTTTGACCGGTGGCTTTTTACCGTTGTCGGTGGTGCTGTGCGGCGAGGCGATCTACGCAGCGTTCTACGACGACTACCACAAGCTCAGTGCGTTTCTGCATTCGCACAGTTACACCGGCAACCCGCTGGCGTGTGCAGCGGCGTTGGCAACGTTGCAGATTTTTCATGACGAGCCTGTGCTCGACAATAATCGCGAGCTGGCGCGTGTCATGCGCACCGCCACCGCGCATCTCAACGATCACCCACACGTTGCCGAAGTGCGGCAAACCGGCATGATCCTGGCACTTGAGTTGGTGAAGGACAAGGCCACGCGCACACCGTTTCCGTGGCAAGAACGCCGGGGACGGCGCGTTTATGAGTACGCGCTGCGTGCCGGTGTGCTGTTGCGGCCGCTGGGCGACGTGATTTATTTCATGCCGCCGTACGTGATCACACCGGAAGAAATTGCACTGTTGGCGCACGTGGCGAGTGCGGCGATTGAACACGCGACTCAGTGAACTCGCTCGGTTTGAATGCTCGCGCTGCAGATCAACTGCTCAAGCGCGGCGAGGTCGGGAATAATCGCAGTAATATTATTCACATTAACTTGTTGCAACTGAAATTTGTCGCGCTCGGCCCCGCTTTCTTTACGCAGGTCGTCGCGCTTTACTTTCAGCAAGCGCGGGTTATTGCGAATCACCACCGCATAAAATTCCAAGGCTGTGCCGCTGTGCACGCCATTAAGCACCGCAATGCGCGCGTTGCTGTCATAGTTCGTGGCTGCTTCGCCTACGGCGCGCTCGTAAGACACGACTGGAATACGCAATCCTCGCCACACCATCGTACCCAATAACCAGCCGGGGGAATTATCCGCAGCCTGGGGTGCGGCATAGTGGACGATCTCGGCAATCACGGTGTTGGGCAACAGAAAATTCTGGTTCTGCAGTGCAATAAGCTGGCTGTGAATTACCGTGCGTTCGTTCGACATGATCATCGCTCCATTGCATGCAATTTCAAAATTAATTATCTTTAACAGGTTTTGACATTTTGTCTTTGAATCGATTAACCAACGCACTGGCAAGCTCTTCCGGCGTACCGCTGAAGCTTACATGACCGGTTTTGCGCGCGTTGTCCGGCATGCTGCTGATCACACAACTCTCGGCATCTTGGGCCCATATTTCGCCGCCGGCTGCCGCGATCGCGTGACAGCCCAGCTCGCCATCGTTACCCATGCCGCTGAATATGATCGCGCCGCAAGATTTACCGTAACGTTGCGCCATGTCTTGCATCACGAGGTCGATGCTGGGACTGTAGATTGAGTACTCTTGTTTCTCCATGAGTACCACACGGCCAAGGCTATCCACCAAGATGCGTTCGTTCACCGGTGCCAACACGACGTCCTGGTGTTTCAACATCTGCCCGGCTTTGGCAACGAATACATTCAGGGGCGTGACGCGATCCAGTTGCTCGGCCAGCAAATCCAGATGGCTGGCGCCGATGTGTTGCACCAAGACAAACGCGACCGGCAAGTCACCCGGCAATTTGCCGAGAAATTCGCGCACCGCCAACGGGCCGCCCAACGACGCACCCAGCACACACAAGTGCTGCAACAGGTGGTAGCCAGACATCGCATCTTCCGCCGGCAGCTCGCGCGCCGGTTTGATCGGCAGGCTTTTGACCAGCGGTGCGGCCGGTTTGGGCGGCACTTTGAGCGCCAGTGGGGTGACCTTCTTGGGCGGCGGGCGCCGGCGCCGGGTGATCGACCACAACTTAACGGTCAATCTTCGACCCCATTCTGGATTGGCCAAATTGAGCGACAGCTCGGTGGTCGCACTGTCATTGAATACGATGGGCAATTGCGCGTTTTCGAGCAGATTCTGCAATATGTCAAGAACCTGGTCAGCAGACTCGTCGAGGTCGACCAGAATCACATCGGCCCGCACCGCATTCACCTGCTCCAATGTCACCGAGCCAACCGGATGGCGGCCAACCACCACGAGGTCATGCTTGGCCAACACCCGGGCAAGATCCGACATGCGCTTTTCCGAGGTATACAGAATCGCAACGCGCAGCGGAGCGCTCGAATCAGTGTCCACGTGCATGTAATAACGTGTTGATGTTTTCCAACAGTTCCTTGTCCTGGTAGGGCTTGCCCATGTACATGTTGACACCGATGGCCATGGCGCGGTCGCGGTG
This sequence comes from Gammaproteobacteria bacterium, assembly GCA_031363085.1. Classification (GTDB taxonomy): domain Bacteria; phylum Pseudomonadota; class Gammaproteobacteria; order SG8-11; family SG8-11; genus UBA6921. The sequence continues at coordinate 61,991 of JANLTU010000245.1, read as the reverse complement.
TTTGTCGCCGGTACGCGAGGTGATCATGATGATCGGAATGTGCTTCAAACGCACGTCATTGCGCATGGCGGTCGCCAGCTCGTAACCATCCATGCGCGGCATTTCGATATCGAGCAGCATGACGTCGGGCAAGTACTCCTGCAATTTGGCCAAGGCATCCACGCCGTCTTTGGCGGTGACGGTTTCGAAACCGTTGCGCGTCATCAAACGCTCGGTGACCTTGCGCACGGTGATCGAGTCGTCGACGATCATGATGCTTGAGACACGTGCCACAAGCGGCGCCTGTGCATGCTCGCGCTTGGTGTGGGCGATGCCAGCGCGAATCAACGAGGCCAGATCGAGAATCAGCGCGACGCCGCCGTCGTTCATGATGGTGGCGCCGGAGATTCCGATCACGGTCGCGACCTGCGGGCCGACCGACTTTATGACCACTTCCTGACGCGCCACGATGGCTTCGACATGCAGCGCCACGCGATGATCGCCGGCGCGCGCCAGAATCAACGGAATCTTTACCCCGCTGTCCGGCAACTGGGGCTGCGAAATATTGAGCACCGTGCCCAGATGGAAAAACTTGTAGCTGTGTCCGCCGTACTCGTAGCGTACATGTTCATCGCGTTGCAGTTTTTCCAGCTCCTCACGACCGGCGCGCACCACGCCGTCAATCACCGTAAGCGGAATGGCATAGGTTTGCTCGCCCACATGCACCATCAAGGCTTGATTGACCGATACCGTGAGCGGCAAACGCACAATAAATGTCGTGCCCTGGCGCGGCGTGGTGGAAATTTGCAAGGTGCCGTTGAGCTGCTTGATCTGGTTGTTGACCACATCCATGCCGACACCACGCCCGGAAATCTGCGTGATTTGCTTCGCGGTGGAGAAGCCGGCCTCCAGCACAAACTGGGTGATCTCATTGTCGGTGAGCTCGGAATTCTGATCCATCAAACCGCGTTCGAGCGCCTTGCTGCGGATCGCCGCTAAGTCCATACCGGCGCCGTCATCGGTAATGCTGAGCACGATTTCCGCCCCTTCACGCCAGAATTTGAGCGTGATATTTCCGTCCTCCGGCTTGCCTGCTTGCTTGCGTAGCTGCGGCCCTTCAATACCGTGGTCAACCGCGTTGCGCAGCATGTGCTCCAGCGCCGGGGTCAAACGATTCAGCACCGAGCGATCCATTTCGCCTTCGGCGCCCAACAAGTGTAACTCGATCTGCTTACCCAGCTCCTTGGAAGTTTGCCGCACGATGCGGCGCATGCGCGGCACGACACTGGAAAACTGTACCAAGCGCGTGCGCATCAAGCCGTCTTGCAACGCAGTTGCCACACGCGACTGCTGCAACAACAGGATTTCGGACTCGCGCGTCAGGTTGTCGAGCAGCTTCTGAATGCTGCCCAGATCACCGACGCTTTCCACCAGACTGCGCGAGAGCTGCTGCATGTTGGAGAAACGGTCAAGTTCGAGCGGATCGAATTCTTCCTGGTCGCTGACGCCGGATTTTTCATAGCGGAACAGCATTTGCGCTTCGGCTTCGATTTCGAATTTGCGCAGTTGCTCGCGCAGGCGGTTCACGGTTTGCGCCAGCTCGACCAAGTTGAAGTTCACGGAATTGAGTTGCAACTCGATGCGCGAGCGGTAGATCGACACTTCACCGGCGTTGTTTACTAGGTCGTCCAACAACCCCAGCGCGACACGCACCTGTTCTTCGGCGACCTTAGCCTTTTGTGCCGGCTGCCCGGCATCCAGCGCGACGGGCATGGGCGCCGGCACAACGCGCACTGCCTCCGGCAGCACCGGAGTCTCCGGCATCCAAACTTCCTCAACAGGTTTTGGGGCGGCTTCACGCAAACCGACGGCCACTTCAATTTGTTGAATCAGCGGCTCGGCCGAATCCAACTTCACTTTGTCACGCACCCGTTCCAGCGCACTCGACAGCCAGTCGTAGGCAGTGTGCATCACATCGATCAGTGCGGCATTGGCCTTGACCCGACCCTGCGCAATACCTTCAAAAATACTCTCGATGCTGTGGCTGAGATTGCCAATGGGCGCAATTTTTGCCATGCGCGCACCGCCTTTGATGGTGTGCAGGGCGCGTTGTAGTTCGCCAACCACCCGGGTGTTGCTCGTATCCGCCACCCAACGCGCGATCAGGTCGTCCATGGTCGCGACAATTTCGTTGGCTTCCTCCAAAAATACATCGAGCAGATCGCTGTCACCGTCGCTGTCGGTTACTTCCGCATGCACCGGCTCGGCTGGGTGCGGCAATGGCATCGCCTGACGCTCATCAACGTCTGGTAGCGGCGTGGCTTCAGTCACGGCGGCGGCCATCGCTTCGTACTCGATCTCAGGTTCAGGTTCGACTACGACGACCTGCACCGGAGCCGCCATCACGGCATCGATTTGGCGCGACAGTGCGTCGCTGGGCTCCACGTTTGCGCCCTGTCGCAGAATTTCGACGCTGCGCGCTAACCAGTCGTGCGCCGCTTGCACCGCGTCAAATGCTGCACCGTTAGCCGGTAACAACCCCTCGCTGATGCGTTGTAATAAAGTCTCGACCTGGTGACACAGGTCACCCATGGGCGCAATGCGCGCCATGTTGGCGCCGCCCTTAATGGTGTGTAACGCGCGTTGCACTTCGGTGAGGATCGCCATGTCGTGCAATGAGGAATGCCAGCGCGGCATGACCTCATCGAGCGCATGAAGAATCTCCACCGCCTCGTCGAGAAACACGCCGCGCAATTCGGCATCGGGGTCGGTGGCTGGGATCTGGGTTTCCGGTTCCGAAATCGTCGTGTCCGGCACGTTGGCGCTGTAGGATTCGAGCAGATCAAGCAACTCCGACGGCGTTGCCAGCGGACGCTGTTCACGGGTGCACGACAGTGCTTCATTCACCCAAGCCAGCACCCGCAAAATCAGGCGCACCGCTTCCGCGCGGCGCAGCGCCGGGTTGCCCAGTAACTGGTTTAGCAGTGTGTTGGCCGCGCCGCAGGTCGTGGCAATCGGCATCAGATTCGCGATACGCGCGCCGCCGTGCAAGGTGCTGAAGCGGCGCCGGATCTCGTCGATATAATCATCGCGCTGCGGCACCTCAACCCAGACTTCCGCCTCGGCAACGCTGCGACCGACCAAGTCGGTTGCTTCCAGCAAAAACACATTCACCAACTCGACATCGACCTCGTCGTCGGGACTGGCATCGAGCGCGGCTTGAACCTGAGTTGCTTCGTGCGGGGTCACCGCGACATTCTGCAGACGTTCGTGTTGCTGCTCTGCGGCAATGCGATGCAACCCGGCAATGTGTTCGAGCAAGGCGAGCTTGCGCGCGTGCGTGTTATGGGTATCGCTCAAATCGCGCAACACTTCGGTTACGAAATCGCAACCGTTGCGTAAGGTCGCAAGCACATCGGCACTGACGGGGTCGTGATTTTCCGCAAGCAGCTTGGCCCATTTTTCCAGTGCGTCCGCGACGTCGGCAATTTCTTCGATATTGGCCATGCGCGCGCTGCCATGCAGGGTGTGCAGGCCGCGAATCAGATCTTCATTCAGCGTGCAGTGTGCATCGGGCGCAGAGCACTGCTCGATAAAGGCGTTTATTGCGCCGAGGTGGGTGCGCGTTTCATTGACGAATATTTCCGCCAGCACCGCATCGACGTGGCGCGGCGCGGGTCGGTCGGGGTCGGCATCCAAGATGACATCTTCGGCCGCCTCCGCCACTGCGGCGGCTTCGATATTGACAAGCTCAGGCGCCGGTAACGGTGCGAGCTCATCGAGCGATCCGCCCTTGGCGACACGCTGCGCGCGCTCGATCAACGGATGTGTTGCGACCTTGCCCTTGCGACCGGCACGCAACTCCTCGACCAATAACGGCATTAAATCCCGCGCCTGTTCCAGCACGACATAGACCGCAGGCGTAACATCAATCGTGCGGTCGAGCACGCGGTTGAGCATGCTCTCCACCGCCCAGGCGAATTCGCCAATCTCCATTGCGCCGACAATCCGGCCGCTGCCTTTGACCGTATGAAAAGAACGCCGCAGCGTGCGCAGTGCGTTTTCGTCGGCAGGGTTCTTTTTCCACAATGCCAATTGCGTTGCCACGTTGATGCATTCCTCGCTGGCTTCTTCGAGGAAAATTTCCAGCACTTCGGGATCGACCGGCGGCGGCTCGTCGCTCTGCGGCGCCGGTGTGGCAGGGTGCGCTTGCACCGCTGCGGGCGCAGGCAGCGTAGTTGCGGTGCTTGCTGCAACCGGCGCGACGAATGCAGCCATTGCCATGTCATGCACGGGCGCCGTAACTTCGGGCACCGGTTCGGCTGCGTAGCCCAACAGCGCCAAACCGTCGCGTACCGTGTTCAACCCGTTACGCGCACCCACCGGATCATCGGCGGCCGACTCCAGAAAATATTCGAAACCGGTGATGACATCGGCCAGGGTGTCGAGGCTGCGCGCAGAAAGCTCCGCGTGCTTTTCAAGCAGCTCGGTGGCGAGAAACTGTCCGGTGCGCCCCAACAAGTCGGCCGCCTGTTCATAGCCTAGAATCAGCAACGCACCTTTGATGTTGTTGATGTGCTCGGCGGCGGGTTGCAACAGCTCGAATGCGGTCGGTAGCGCGGCGAATTGCAGCACGGCGTCTTTGACGCTTGCCAGTACCGCACGGGCTTCTTGCGTGGTCAAACCAACCAAGCTGCGGTACTCGGCGTCGGGCAGGGCGGTGTCGGACGCAATGCCGGCGGTTTCAGTACCACCGGCAGGCGGCACGGCGTGCAAGTCGCCCAACGACGATTCGACAAACAACAGCGCACCGGCAACACCCATGATGATGTCGTCCGTCAGTGCTTGGCTACCGTCCAATACGCTCTTCAATACATTTTCTTGCTCGGTCACCGGCTGGCGCAAGCGCCCCAGGCCAAGCATGCCGAGCGTGTCGGCGACCGTGCGCAGCTTGGCGATGACTGGCTCCAACTCGGACAGCGGCCGATCCTTGGTACGCACGAACAGATCGACGGTTTCCTTGATCTGCAGCAGGTCTTCTTTCAGCGCAGCGGCGACATGCTCCATCACGCCGGCGCCAACGCCCAACAACTCGTCCTGCGCTTGGCTCAACGCGCCGGCGTTGGGCATCAATTGATCAAGCTTGAACGCTCTTTTAAGTTCGGTAACGCGCGCGCCGTGGGAGGTTGCTTGCGCGACATAGAACAGTAGATTCTTGACTAATTCTTTGGCGGGCGCTTTTTGCAGCGCCGCTTCGCCTTGGTCGACCAGTATTTTCAATTGGCGATCCAACTGACCAAGCAAGGTCTTCACTGCAACACTGGTGTCGAGACCGTGTTCGATGATCGCCTCCACCACACCTTGCGCGGCCCACCAGAGCTGGCGCACGGTTGCGCTGTGGCAGGCGCCGTTAAGTTGGGCGAGCACGGTCGCAAGTTTTTTGGTTTGCGCGGGCAGCTCATTGCCGCGAATCACCGCAACCAAGGCCACCTGATACGCCGAGCGCAATTTCTTGATCAGCGCGCGCACGTCGGTGCTGCCGGCCGGTGCCGTTTTGGGCGGCGGCAGCACCGTTAGATCCGGGGCAAACAGCGCATTTTCGGACAGCAACGGCAATCCACGCGCGGCGCGTAAATCGTTAAGCAAGGCCAGCAACAGCACCGGTCGGTCCTGATGACCGTGACTTAGATGCTCCAAATAGGCGGGCAATTGCAGAATGCCGCGCGTGAGCACTTCAAAAGCATCCTGCTTTTGTTTGATCTGCATGTTTTTTAAAGCCTGCGCCAACTGCTCCATTTCTTCGGCCAACAACGCCGGGCCGAATAATTCCACGATGTGCAGCGTGCCGGTAATTTGATGCAAATGCGCAGCGATAAAGTCGAGCTTAGCTGGGTCTGGAGTCTCGACATGAGTTTCAAGTGCCTGACGAACCTGATCCAGCGCCTCGCTAATCTCGGTCTTGACCCAACTCAGGGCTTTTATGTCGATACCACTGCCGGAAGCCATAATTGAATCCTAAATGAGTGCCGATAATCTTTTGTATGCCAGTGTGTCGTCGGTTGCGATGCGTTTGAACTCGGGCCGGTTCCAGCGCAACAACTCGCCGCCGCCCAGCACCAGCACACCGCCCGGCGCGACATGCTCGGCCAACTGATTGACGATGCGTTCACGTTCGGCATTGTCGAAATAAATCAACACATTCTGGCAATACACAATGTCCACCGGGCCAACCATACCGCTGTTGCCGCTGTCCAGCTCGTGCAAATTGATCGACAGATATTGCGTGCGTTCACGTAACGTCGTTTTAACGATGAAGGTTTCGCCGTCGACTTGATCAAAATATTGCGCGATCTGAGCCGGGCTCAGATTGGTGAGTTGGCGCCGTTGATAACTACCGTGTCGCGCCTTGTTCAGCGAGTTACGACTCAGATCGCTGCCGATCACGTTGATGCGCGGACGCGGCTCGATGGATGCGAGGGCTTGATCCATAACGATGGCCAACGAATACGCTTCCTCGCCGGTGGAGCAACCTGCACTCCAGGCAGTCAACGTAGTGGGGCGTTTTTTTTCCGCAGCACAACGCTGCTGAATATAGCCGGTGAGCAAGGCCAACGAACTGGCATGGCGCAAAAAACGTGTTTCATGCAGCGGCAGCAGGTCGATCAGGCTGTCCCATTCTTCGTCATTTCCGGAATGCGCGCGCAACAAATCGAAATAGGCGCGCCGCGATGCAAAGCCGCGTTTGCGCACACGTGTTTCGATGCATTGCAGCAAAAACGCTTTACGCACGGCGCTATCGCGCAAGCCGATACGTCGCCCCAACAGCTCAGTCCACAGCGCAAATTCTTGGTCATCAATGCTGGTTTGCATAATTTCCGGAATCGCCACCGCGCTCATGAGGGCTATCGCGATCGCCATGCGTCGCTACCTTTTGCGTTAGTTACACCCACGCACCGCGACCGGGCTATGCAGGCAACTTGAAGCCGGAAACCGACTTGCGCAGCTCATTCGCCAATTCCGCCAGATTACCGATCGACACCGCCGTTTCGTTGGTACCGGCCGAGGTCTGGGTGGTGACTTCCTGAATGACATTCATCGTGTCGGAAATGCTGGTCGCCGCCGTCGCCTGCTGTTGCGCGGCATCGGTGATGTTTTGAATGATTTCGGCCAGATGGTTCGACACGGTTTCGATTTCTTCCAGCGAGCCGCCGGCGTTTTGTGCCAGCTTGGCGCCGTTTACCACGCCCGCCGTACTTTGTTCCATCGACGCCACCGCTTCTTTGGTGTCGGATTGAATGGTGCGCACCAAGCTTTCAATCTGCTTGGTCGCATCGGTGGCGCGTTCCGCGAGGCGTTGCACTTCATCCGCCACCACCGCGAAGCCGCGCCCCGCGTCGCCGGCCATGGCCGCCTGAATGGCGGCGTTCAAGGCCAGAATGTTGGTCTGGTCGGCGATGTCGGAAATCAGTTCGATGATGTCGCCGATTTCCTGCGAGCTTTCACCCAGACGCTTGATGCGCTTGGAGGTCTCTTGAATGGTCTCGCGAATCGAGTCCATACCTTTGATGGTGTTCTGCACTGCCGACGTGCCTTTGTTGGCGATGGATACGGCTTTTTGCGCCACTTCGGTGGATGAAATCGCGTTGTTGGACACTTGTTCGATGGACGCCGCCATTTGATTCACGGCCGCCGACACCGCCGTGATCTGCTGCGCCTGATGATCTGACGCTTCCGCCAGATGCATCGCGGTGGCCTGCGTTTCTTGCGCGGCCGCCGACACCTGCACCGTGGTTTCGTTAATGGTCGTGACCAATTGACGCAGCGCGTCGATGGCGAAGTTTATAGCGTCGGCGATGGCGCCGGTGAAACTCTCGGTGACGGTCGCGTGGGCGGTTAAGTCACCGTCGGCCAGATCGCCGATTTCATCCAGCAAGCGCATGATAGCCTGTTGGTTTTCTTTGTTTTGCTGCTCGGTTTCGCGAGTACGTTCCTCGGTTTCACGCAGGCGCTTGGTGGTTTCACGATTGAGCTCGTAGCCCAGGAATACCAGCATGACCAGCGACAACACGCCGAAGATACCGCCCAAGGCGGAGTAGATGCCGCGCGTTTCACCTAAAAATACGTAGCTGCCCATCAGCGCGGTGGCGTCTTTCAAGAAATCTTCCGAACTAGTGAACATCGCATTCGCGGCATCTTGCGCCTTGAACAACTCGGGCGTCTTTTCCAGAATCTTCGTCACCAGCACGCTAATTTCCAGATACGCCTCGTTCACTTCCTGGAGTTTTTCCAGGGTGTCCGGGTCAGTCATTTTTTGAATGCCCATGGCTTTGTTGCCCTTGATCATGGCATCCAGAACCTTACCGAAAAGTGCCGCGTCACGACCGAAACGATCAGCGGCGGTGGCGGCACCCTGACCGCCTTGCAAAATCTTGCTGACGTTGAACGACATACGTTGCGACAGCATCAACTGGCGGCTGACGATGTACACCTGCTGCGGCTTGGCGTTGATGTCGATCATGATCTGCACGACTTCGTCGGACAGCGCCAGCAGGTTGGGCATGGAGTTGTTGATGTGGGCGACGAATTCGTTGATCTGGCGGATCGCGCCTTCGGCTTTCAAAATCTGGTCGGCGTATTGCCGAAAGGCGGCCCAGCGCGCGACCAGCGATTCCAGTTGCGCGGCGACCTCTGCCGGCGATGCCGGTGTGCCTTTCGCGGCGTCGCCGGTTTGCAGGTTGCTTAAAATAGTATCGAAATGATTGCGCGACTCGTTCAGCAACGGGAAGGCTTCCACACGCGCCGAAGAAGCTTCGGCAGCGTTTTTCACGATGTTTTGCGACAATACGCGCAGCTCACCGGTTTTGCTGATGTATTCTTTGTCGTGTCCGGACTGGATCGCGACATACAGGAAGGTCGCACCCATCGCGATAATCAGCAGCAGCAACACGCCACCGACAATCGCCTGCCGCTTGTTCTCGACCAGTCGTGACACAACGTCACCGCCGGCGGCCATCGCGTCTTTCATTTTGATGTTTTTAATCTTTTTCATGCTCACGGCTCCCTAGCCCGATGGGTCATTGCTTGCTGGTTACGGATGAATAGGAAAAATCTTTAGCTCCTCGCGCGCACGCTCCGCCTGTTTAAAAGTTATGCGGCGATGCGTACGAACTCCGGACTTTCGGCCAGATCCTTAAAACTGAATACATACCAATCGGTATTCTGGTGCTGATATGCGCCGACAAGATAATTCTTCAATGTCGCGTGCAATTCGTCGGCGACCGCACGACTGTTGTCTTGCTGAAAGTGTTTCAAGCCGGCCACGGCATCCACCAACAGCCCCGCCCAAAGCTCTTCGTAGTGAATGATCAACACCCGCGAACGCGCATTGAGATCAACCGGCGCCTGTCCCAAATAGTGTTTGAGATCGATGATCGGCATCAGCGTGCCGCGGATATTGGCAACGCCGCGCACCCAACCTTTGGCCCCCGGTACCACGGCCAAGCGCGGGTAGTAAAGTATTTCGCTTACATCGCCGACCGCCGCCACCAAGTTCACGTCACCGATGCGAAACCCGATGCCGGTCCACGGCTTGGTGGTGGCGCGTTGCTGCGGCAACCCCGCCGCACGCTGCTGGTAAACGTTTTCGAGTTGACGCAACACATCGAACGGCGTGAGCTGCTCGGACGGACTCATATTTTTTCTCTTAGCCACCGAGCACGGTTCTTACTTTACCGATGAGCTCTTGTTCGCTCACGGGTTTGGTGAGGTAATCCTTCGCGCCTTGGCGCATGCCCCAGACCCGATCCGTTTCTTGATTTTTGGTCGTGACGATCAACACCGGAATATGCGCGGTTTCCGGATTGGTGGTGAGCTGGCGCGTTGCCTGAAAGCCGTTGAGCCCGGGCATGACAATATCCATCAGCACCACGTCGGGCTTACGCTCTTTTGCCACCGCGATACCTTGCTCACCGCTGGTTGCAGAAATCACGCTGTAGCCGTTTTTCTCCAGCATGGTTTTGAGCACGTGCACTTCCGTGGGTGAGTCATCGACGATTAACACTGTAGCCATTACTTAATCTCCCATCGCAAAATGAGTTAATGAAGCGTCATTTACGTACATATTGTTTGATCGCGCCGAGCAACTCTTCGCGCGTAAACGGTTTGGTAAGGTATTGATCCGAGCCGACGATGCGTCCGCGCGCGCGGTCGAACAAGCCGTCTTTGCTGGTCAATAAAATTACCGGGGTTTCCTTGTAACTTTTGTTGCGCTTAATTAATGCACAGGTTTGATAGCCGTCCAGACGCGGCATCATGATGTCGATGAAAATAATGTCGGGACGATGGTCGGTAATTTTCGACAGCGCCTCGAAACCGTCGGTCGCGGTAATAACTTCGCAGCCTTCTTTCTTCAACAAGGTTTCGGCGGTACGCCGAATGGTCTTGCTGTCGTCGATGACCATGACTTTGATGCCGGTCAAACTGCCTTCTGCTGCTTCGCTCACTTAACGCACCTCACGACTCATCAGTTAGACACTAAGCCGATAGTGTAAACAACTCGACTGTTTCGCGCGCGCCGCATACGGGTGGGCAGCGCGATTAGCGCTGCATTGCATACGCTCGTCAACATTAACGACAGGAATCGGTGAGATATTTAATGCGAATCGGGTGCTCGTAAAAATTTCGCAAGCAGCGGACCCCGTTTTTTAGCACTCCCTGCCGACCCGTTCTACTTTGACCTGCGTTACTTTCCCGGCGCGAGCTGCCCAACAAGACGAATCAAAAAAATCTTCCGCGCGAATCTTTAGTATTACTTAAATTTTTAGCACACTATCGTCGCACATTCCAATCGCGTCGTTATCGGCACGATGTCACATCACCTGAAGAATCATGCGTGTGCAGCGATGGTAAAGCCGCTCGGTGTTGTTGCACAATGCGCCACGCACACGCAACGCGCGTTGTGATCAGGAGCTAAATCATGGCTGCACTCGAACACGCCGCAGTCCCACATCTTACTACGGCGCTCACTGGCCCGCTGTTGCAGTTGGAGAGCCATTTTCTCGATAAACAAGCGACTATTGAGCGCTGGTTCCGCGATCAATGGCGCACCACACCCGCGCCATTTTATTGCTCGGTAGATTTACGCAACGCCGGTTTCAAGCTTGCTCCGGTGGACACGAATTTATTTCCCGCCGGCTTCAATAATCTCAATCCCGCGTTTCTGACCTTGTGTATCCAAGCGGTGCAAACGGCAATTGAGCGCGTGTGTCCCACCGCCGGAAAAGTTTTGCTGGTACCCGAGAACCACACGCGCAACCTGCACTATCTCGATAACATCGCGACCTTCGTCGACATCGTGGCCAAGGCCGGTTACGAAATTCGCGTCGGCTCGTTGTTGCCCGACTTGAGCGCGCCGCTGAAAGTCGATTTACCGTCAGGCCGCCATATCGTACTCGAACCAGTCACGCGCGCCGGCAAACTAGTGAGCGTCGGCGATTACGAACCGTGCGTGGTGTTACTCAACAACGATTTGTCCAGCGGCCGGCCGGAGATTTTGGAAAATATCGAGCAGCCGATTGTGCCACCAATGGAGCTGGGTTGGTGGCGGCGTCTGAAGTCGGTGCATTTTAATTGCTACCGCGATGTGGCGGCGGAGTTTGCAGCGCTGGTCGACATTGATCCATGGCTGGTCGACCCGCTGTTTCGCAACTGCGGCGAAATCGACTTCATGAAACGCGAAGGTGAAGACTGCATGGCGCGCAACGCCGACACCTTACTTAAGGCAATCCAGCTTAAATACGACGAATACAAGCTGGATCGAAAACCGTTTGTGGTCGTGAAAGCCGACGCCGGCACCTACGGCATGAGCGTCATGATGGTCGAAAGCCCCGACGAAATTTTTGAGCTCAACCGCAAACAACGCACCAAGATGGCGGCGTCGAAAGGCGGGCAGTCGGTTTCAAAAGTGATCGTGCAAGAAGGCGTATACACCTTTGAAACCTGGGACGGCGCGGTGACCGAACCGGTGGTGTACATGATCGACCATTTCGTGGTCGGCGGATTTTATCGCGTGCATAAAGGGCGCGGCGTCACCGAAAATCTCAATGCGCCAGGTATGCACTTTGAACCTCTGGCCTTCGCCGAACCCTGCAATGCACCGGACAGCACTCAAGCACCGGATGCGCGCGTTAATCGCTTTTATGCCTATGGCGTGGTGGCACGCTTGGCCTTGGTCGCTGCGGCGCGCGAGATCGCTGTCTACAAATAATGCGCTGCGATGCTCTCGCCTTCGTCTGCATTGCGCTGTTCGGTTTGTGTGCCTGCTCACCCGGCAATGACACGCTCTACAAAGAATCCGGCTATGCGATGGGTGCGTTGGTGGAGTTCACCGTGTACGGCGTCGACGCCGCGCGTGCCAAAGCTGCTGTGGCGAGCGCGCAAAGCGACCTGAAGTTTATGCACGGAAATTTCGACCCCTGGCATCCGGGTTCGCTGGCGCGTATGAATTCGCTGTTTGCATTGGGCGGACGTTTTACCGCCGCAACTTCGGTGTTGCCGCTGATCGCCAAGAGCACCGAGCTGTCGCGACGCAGCGGCGGGCTGTTCAATCCCGCCATCGGCAATCTGATTCGCCTGTGGGGGTTTCAAACCGACGATCCGCCGCCGGCGGGACCGCCACCGACCCCAGCGCACATCGCCGCCGTGTTGGCGCAACAGCCACGCATGAGCGACCTGCAAGTGACCGGCGTAGAAATCGAAAGCCATAACCCGGCCGTGATCTTGGACTTCGGCGGCATCGCGCAAGGTTATGCCGCCGACGTGCTGATCGAAGGCTTCAAGCTGGCCGGCATCCACAACGCGATTGTTAATATCAGCGGCGACGTGCGTGTGCTCGGCAGCCACGGCGCACAACCATGGCGTATCGGCATCCGTAATCCGCGCGGCGCAGGGGTGCTGGCATCACTGCAAATGAATCGCGACGAGAGCGTGGTGACCTCGGGCGATTACGAACGTTTTTATATTTATGACGGCAAGCGCTATCACCATATTCTGGACCCGCGCACCGGCCTGCCGACACAAGGTGCTGCGTCCGCCACCGTGATCGACGCGGAAGCCACATTTGCCGATGCCGCCGCCACGGCGCTGATGGTGGCGGGTATTAAAGACTGGTACGCGGTGGCGAAAGCGATGGGCGTCAAGTCCGCCATGCTGGTGGATGCGGCGGGACGCGTGTACATGGACCCGGCCACCGCCAAACGCATTCACTTCGAAATCGATCCGCCGCCGCAGGTGGTGCTCAGCGAGTCATTGTGACGCGCGGCGACTACGCCGTGCTGGGGTTGTGCGCACTCGCCTTGCCGGCGCTGTTTGTGCGCTACGGCCTGCCGGGCAGCAGCGGTACGCAGGCACGCATCACGGTCGGCAATTCGATCTACGCGCAGGTGCCGTTGTCCCGTGCACAGGTGTACCGCGTGCCCGGTGTGCTTGGCATCAGCGAGATCGAAGTGCGCGCCGGCCAGATTCGCTTCACCCATTCGCCCTGCCAGGGCCAACAGTGCGTGCGTTCCGGCTGGGCGAAACGCGGCGGGGAGTTTATCGCCTGCGTGCCGAACCGCGTTAGTGTCAGCGTGCTCGGGCAGGGGGCGGGTGGCGACTATTATGATTCGATTAATTTTTAAGTGCGCGGCGTGAACCCGAAGCCCGCTGCGCACGTCGTATTACTGACGACGCGTACCGATCACCGCATCGCTTGGCTTGCGGCGCTGGCAATCACCATCCATATTATGGAAAGTGCGCTGCCCAGTCCGCTGCCGGGCGTGAAGCCGGGGCTGGCCAATGTGGTGACGATTGTGGTGTTGTGTCGCTACGGCTGGGCGACGGCCGCGTGGGTAAACGGCCTGCGGGTGCTGGCAGGTTCTTTGCTGTTGGGCACATTTTTGTCGCCGACGTTTGTCTTAAGCTTGTCCGGGGCATTTTGTGCGTTACTAGTATTGGGTCCGGCAGCTTGGGTGGCACGCTGGGCACCACGTTGGGCACCGGGGCCTATCGGCTTAAGCGTGCTGGCGGCGTGGGCGCACATGGTGGGACAATTCTGGGTAGCCTATGCGCTGTTTGTACCGCATGAAGGTTTATTCCACTTGCTACCGATATTATTAACCGTCTCCCTGGTGTTTGGCGTCGCAAGCGGCGCTGTCGCCGATGTTGTCATTAAACGTTTGGAAGCCGCATCCGTATGAGCACAGTACCTCCGGTCTATAAATCGCCGCGCATTTCCGCTGGGGATCGTTTCGGCTTCACGCTGTTCTTATCGGCGCTGATCAACGTCATTATTATTTTGGGCGTCACCTTCAATCCGCTCGATCACAACGACAACGACAGCATGTCACCGACGCTAGAAGTTATTCTGGTGCCCAATCGTTCCGACCGTGCGCCCGAGAAAGCGGATTTTTTGGCACAGTCCAACCAAGAAGGCGGCGGCGAGGCGCCCGACAAGCGTCGGCCGACCACACCTAATCCCTCCATGATCACCACCGCCGACGACACCACCTCGCCGGAATTCATGCCGCAGATCAAACAACAGCCGCGACCGGATGACGTGCAGCGCGAGGTGCTCACCGCAACGCGCTCCGACTACGTGGCGCCGAACAAAAAACCACAGAGCCCGGAAATCCCGGAAATGAAAACACCCAGCGCGGCAGACTTGGTGCGGCGCGGCCAGGAAATCGCACGCTTGAACGCCTCGCTGGGCGAGCAGCTCGAAGTCAGCGCCAAACGTCCTAAACCCAAATTCATTACCGGAGCGAACGCGAAGGAATACAAATACGCGTCGTACTTGGCGGACTGGGAGCGCAAGATCGAAAAAGTCGGCAGCGTGAACTTCCCCGATGAAGCACGGCGGCGCAATTTAAAGGGCGATCTGCTGTTAGACGTCGCGATCAATCCCGACGGCACCATCGTGGATGTCACCATCCGGCGCTCGTCGGGCCAAAAAATACTGGACGACGCCGCACGCCGCATCGTGCATTTAGCCGCGCCGTTCGCACCATTCCCGCCCAGCTTTAGGAAAGATTTTACGGTGCTGCATATCACTCGCACCTGGCAATTTTTACCGGGCGGTATCGTCGATACCCGCTAGTAGCCTGTCGGATTTGTTGTATGCGTGCATGTCACATGCGAAGCTAGGGCTATGACTGAATTCACCTCCTTGACCAATCACTTCCTGATCGCCATGCCGGCTTTGGCTGATCCGAATTTCCATCACAGCGTCACCTACATTTGCGAACACAATCCCAGCGGTGCCATGGGCATTGTGATCAACCGTCCGCTGGACCTGAAATTCGGCGAGGTGTTGGAGCAGATGAAGATTGAAGGCGCGAACCCCGACATATCGCAGCAGGCAGTGTTTTTGGGCGGGCCGGTGCATACCGACCGTGGCTTCGTAATCCACAAGCCGATCGGCAAGTGGGAATCCACCTTGCGCGTCGCCAGTCGCATCGGCGTGACCACCTCGCGCGACATCGTGGCGGCGGTAGCGGCGGGCAAGGGGCCGAAGCAAGCGCTGATCGCACTGGGCTACGCCGGCTGGGGCGCCGGCCAACTGGAAAAAGAAATGGCCGAAAACGCGTGGCTAAGCGGACCGGCCGACGTCAAGGTCATGTTCGACACCCCAGTGGACAAGCGCTGGGAGGTGGCCGCCGCATCGCTGGGCATCGATCTGTCGCGCATGTCGAACGACATCGGACATGCGTGACGGCAAGTTTGAATACTGAATTTTGAATGTTTAATTACGCAGTGCGCTCTGCGCACACTTCCACTAAACATTTACCATTAAGCATTCAACATTACGCCGTCACCCCATGCCCAACTCTTATCTCGGTTTTGACTATGGCACCCGGCGCATCGGCGTTGCAGTCGGGCAGGAGATCACCCGCACCGCCACCGGCGTGGTGACCTTGCAATCGGTCAACAACCAACCCGACTGGAACGGCATCGCGCGGCTGATCGCCGACTGGCAACCCGCCGCCCTGGTGGTGGGCCTGCCGCTGAACATGGACGACAGTGAAAATCCACGCACCGCGTTTGCGCGACGCTTCGGCAATCAGTTGCGCGAGCGTTACCGGCTCCCGGTGCACAGCATGGACGAACGTTTGTCGACCATCGAGGCGCAGCGCATCCTGGCGCAGTCGGGCTCCAAGCGCGACCGCGATTCTGATAAACTCGCCGCCCAATTGATCCTGCAAAGTTGGTTGGAGCAGCAGCGCTAATGCCGACGACCCGCGACCTCAATGCCCTCCTGGACCGCATGGCGGCCGAGCTCAAAGCGTTGCTTGAGCAACGCGCGATACGTGCGCCGACCATGGTGGGCATCCACACCGGTGGCGTGTGGATCGCACGGCAACTGCATCAGCGCCTCGGCCTGAGCCAGCCGTTGGGCGAGCTTGACATTTCTTTTTACCGCGACGACTTCACCCGCATCGGCATTAATCCGCAAGTCAAACCGTCGCGCTTGCCGCACACCCTCGACGACCAACACGTCATTCTGGTCGACGACGTGTTGCACACCGGCCGCACCGTGCGCGCCGCGCTCAACGAAATTTTTGACTGGGGCCGACCGGCGTCGGTGTTGCTGGTGGTGCTGGTGGATCGCGGTGGCCGTGAACTGCCGGTCGAAGCCTGCGTGGTGGGTGAGCGCATGCCGCTCGCCGCGCACGAGCATGTCAAGCTCAGCGGCCCCGAGCCGCTTAAACTCACGGTATTGGAATCGCCATGACCACGCGCAATCTCCAACTCGACGACAAGGGTCGGCTGCGCCACTTTCTCACGGTTGAAGGTTTAACCCGGCCGATACTCACCGAAATTCTCGACACCGCTGAGTCGTTCGCCGGGGTCGGCGCGCAAGCGGTAAAAAAAGTCCCGCTGCTGCGCGGCAAGACCATCACCAATTTATTTTTCGAAGCCAGCACGCGCACCCGCACCACCTTTGAGCTGGCAGCCAAACGCCTGTCGGCCGACGTGCTCAATATCAACATTTCCACTTCGGCAACCAGCAAGGGCGAGAGCATGTTGGACATGCTGCGCAATCTGGAAGCGATGCACTGCGACATGTTTGTGGTGCGCCATGCGAGCAGCGGCGCGGCGCACTTCATCGCGCGCCACGTGGCGCCGCACATCAGCGTGGTCAACGCCGGCGACGGCTGCCACGCGCACCCCACTCAGGCGATGCTCGACATGTTCACCATCCGCCAGCACAAGGGTGAGTTTCATAAACTGCGCATCGCGATTGTCGGCGATATTCTGCACTCGCGCGTGGCACGCTCGCAGATTCACGCCTTGTCACTGCTGGGCACCCACGAAATTCGTGTCATCGGCCCCAAAACATTAATCCCGCGCGATGTCGGCACCTTCGGCGTGCATGTGTTTCACGATCTGCGCACCGGGCTTGCCGATGTCGACGTGGTGATGATGCTGCGCGTGCAAAAGGAACGCATGCAAGGCGCGTTCTTGCCCAGCGAACACGAGTACTACCAACTCTACGGCCTGACCGAAGACAAACTTTCCTGCGCCAAACCCGACGCCATCGTGATGCACCCCGGCCCGATCAATCGCGGCGTCGAAATCGACTCACGCGTGGCTGACGGCCCGCGCTCGGTGATTCTCGAACAAGTGACCAACGGCATCGCGGTGCGCATGGCGGTCATGGCGATGGTGCTGGGGCGCGGCGCGAACAACGATGACGGCGAGGCCCGCCGCAGTGGGGACACACGGTGAAACGCATCCATATTCGCGGTGCCCGCGTCGTCGACCCGGCCAATCAAATCGACCAGCTCGGCGACGTGTGGATTGCCGACGGCCGCATCGCCGGCGTGCTGCATGCGCCGCTGGGTTTTGCCGCCGAACACGTCATTGAAGCGGCCGGCTTGGTGCTGTGCCCCGGGCTAGTGGACTTGCGCGCGCGTCCCCGTGAACCGGGCCACGAACACAAAGGCACCATCGCCAGCGAATGCGCGGCTGCGGTGGCGGGCGGTGTGACCACGCTGTGCTGCCCGCCCGACACCGACCCGGTGATCGACAACCCGGCGGTCGCCGATCTGATTCATCACCGCGCTGGACTTGCCGGCAAGGCGCGGGTTGTGACATTAGGTGCGTTGACGCAAGGCTTGCAGGGCACGCAGCTTTCCGAAATGCACGCGCTCAAACAAGCCGGCTGCGTCGGCGTCAGCAACGCGCTCCATGCGATCACCGACACCCAGGTCATGCGCCGCGCGCTGGAATACGCCGCGAGCCTCGATCTCACGGTATTTTTGCATAGCGAAGATCCCTGGCTGGGTGGTGGCGTGATGCACGAAAGCGCGGTGAGCGTGCGCCTGGGCTTGACCGGAATTCCGGAAACCGCCGAGACCGTTGCGGTGGGCCGCGACCTGCTGCTGATCCAGCAGACTGGCGTGCGCGCCCACTTCGGCAATCTGTCGACCGCGCGCGCGGTGCAGATGGTGGCACGCGTGCAATACGACGGCGTGCCGATCAGCACCGACGTCACCGCCCACCATTTGCACCTCACCGACATGGACGTCGCCGACTTCAATACCCATTGTCACATCCGGCCCCCACTGCGCAGTGCGCGTGATCGTGCCGGCTTGCTCACCGGACTTTTGCGCGGCACGCTCGCGGCGATCTGCTCCGACCACCAGCCGCACGACGCCGACGCCAAACTGGCGCCGTTCGCCGAAACCGAACCCGGTATCTCGGCGCTCGAAACCTTGTTGCCGCTGAGTCTGCGCGCGGGCGAAGAAGCCGGCATGCGACTCAGCGACCTCATCAACCGCATAACCTACGGCCCCGCCAAGATTCTGGGCATCAACGCCGGCACGCTGAACATCGGCGTCGCCGCCGACCTGTGTATCTACGATCCGCACGCGTTTTGGACCGTGAGCGAAACCCAGCTCGTCAGCCAAGGACGCAACACCCCCTTTAGCGGCTGGGAATTACAGGGGCGCGTGTGTTACACGCTGGTCGGCGGCCGCATCGTCTTTCAAAATTAAACGTAGGGCGCTGCTTGCCGCACCCTGGTGCGAAACCCGCCGGAGCACAAGTCATGAACCAACCCCACCGCAACAGCATCTGCCTCGAAGACGACGCGCACATCCTCGCGCACAGCGCGCATCCGGGTGATCAATACGTGTTGCGTGTCCATGCACCGCGTGTCGCTGCGCGCGCGCAGCCGGGCAGCTTTGTGCACATCCGCTGCGCTGACATGCTGCCGATGCGGCGGCCGCTGTCGATCATGCGCGTGAGCACGCAGGAAGGCTGGGTGGATTTTCTGTACAAAGTCCTGGGCGAGGGCACGCGCTTGCTCGCAACGCGCAAAATCGGCGAGAGTTTGTCAATTCTTGGCCCCATCGGCGTACCGTTCACACCGCACCTCGAACGGCCGCGCGCATTGCTGATCGGTGGCGGCGTCGGCATACCACCGATGGTATTTCTGGCCGAGCATCTGCGCACCGATAAAACTTACAAGCCATTCGTCATCATGGGCTCGGAAGTGCCGTTCCCGTTCACCACGCGGCCCTCGCATATCATCGTGCCCGGCATGCCGCCCGGCGTCATCGCCGCGATGCCGTTAATGGAAGACTGGGGCATCGCAAGCCGCCTCGCCAGCCAACAAAATTACCCCGGCTGTTTCGACGGCTACGTCACCGATGTCGCACGCGCTTGGCTTAACACGCTGACCCCCGCGCAACGCAACGAAGTGGAAATCTTCGCCTGCGGCCCACACCCAATGCTGCACGCCACCGCTAAACTGGCCGGCGAATTTGCCTTGCCCTGCCAAGTATCGCTGGAAGAATTCATGGCCTGCGCCGTTGGCGGTTGTGCGGGTTGCACCGTAGAAGTCAAGACCGATACCGGTGTGTACATGAAGCGTGTGTGTGTGGATGGGCCGGTGTTTGATGCGCAGGCAGTCTTTAGCTGACTGTGGCATATCTCCTAGCCGGAATATAGACTAGATCGCTTTACATATTACGCAGCGCGTCATAGTCTACCTCAATCATGATCCGATCCTTCAATTGTAGCGATACCGAAGCGTTGTTTCGCGATCAGGACAATATGCGGTTTCGAGCAATCGAACGCGTTGCACGCCGCAAATTGCTGTATCTGCATCGCGCAAAAGTGCTGGACGATCTGCGCGCACCACCGGGAAACCGTCTAGAAGCACTTAAAGCCAACCGCAAAGGACAATACAGTGTTCGCGTCAACGACCAATGGCGTCTTTGCTTTAGCTGGAAGGATGGAGATGCTTACGACGTCGAAATAGTCGATTACCACTAAGGTGAACTATGGCAGCTAAATCAAAACTACTTACTCCAATCCACCCCGGTGAGATTCTTTTCGAAGAATTCATGCAGCCGATGGACATCAGCATCAACCGCTTGGCGCGCGAGATCGTGGTGCCGCCGGGGCGCATCAGCGCCATTGTGAACGGAAAGCGTGGAATCACGGCAGATACGGCATTACGTCTGGGAAAATACTTTGGCGTATCACCCGAAGTTTGGATGGGACTCCAGGCGGATTATGACTTGCGCTTGGCCCAGCGCACGGTGGGTGCGGAAGTGGAGAAGCGTGTACATCGTCACGCAGCCTAACTTGAAGTCAAGACCGAGCACGAAGCGGCGATGAAGCGCGTGTGTGTGGATGGGCCGGTGTTTGATGCGGCCAGCGTATTTTCGTGAGCGCTACTTCAGGATTTCGCTGAAGGACGTCCGCCGATTCCTGTTTTTGGCAGCGGCAGATACACCGTCACGGCCAACCCACCACCGTCGGCGCTGTCAATTTCGATAGTACCCTGATGCAGTTCGATACAGCGCTGCGTGATCGAAAGACCTAGCCCGCTACCCCCGCCGTCGCTGCGTCCTGCGCGGTAAAAACGCTGAAATAACCGCTCACGCTGTTCCGGGGCAATGCCCGGCCCGGTGTCTGCCACGTGCAGCGTAGCGTATCCGGCGACCACATTAACCTCCACGCTCACTTGGCCACCGACCGGGGTATAGCGAATGGCGTTGTCGAGCAGATTGCGCACCACCAGATGGATGGCCGTTTCATCCGCCAGCAGCAATGGTTCGGCACTGACAGTCACAGTAAGGCGGATATCCCGCGCACGCGCCTGATCTTCCAGTTTACTCACAACCGCGTGCACGGTCTCGGCAAGATTCAGGAGGCATCGGTGCAGGTCGATCACATTGCCGTCCCAGCGCGCGAGGGTCAGCAATTGATGCACTAATTGCGTCATGTCGCGAATCGATTTCTTCAAATAATTCAATGCTGTAGCACGCACTTCCTCATCCGTCGCCAGTATCGCCACGTCGGTTTGCACCGCCATCGCGCTCAACGGGGTACGCAGTTCGTGCGCGGCGTCGGCGGTGAAACGACGCGTATTTTCGAACGCCAGTTTCAGGCAGGTGAACAACCGGTTCAGCGCGTTGATTAACGGTTCGATCTCGCGCGGCGAACCCTTGAGGCCGACCGCACTGAAGTCGTGGGGCTGTCGGCGTGCGACCTGATCGGTCAGGCGGCCCAGCGGTTCCATTGCGCGGCCAACGCCGATCCACGTCATCAATCCGATGATGGGCACGATTACCATCAGCGACAGCACCGTGCGAAAAGCGACATCGCTCGACATTTTATGGCGCACGCTCTCATGCTCGCCCACCCGAACGGTAATCCCGGTACGTGCATCGACCAACGCGTAGACACGCCAATATTCGTTGCCTACGGCGGAATCGACAAACCCGCCGGTCGTGCTGGGCAACGGAGTGAGCGGCGCGTTATCGGTACGCACCGCCAACTGGCCGTTGGCGAGCCAGACCTGGAACGCGATCTTCGCCTCAGCGCTGGTGACCACATTTTCATATCCTGCGATGTCTAGCGTGCGGGTACCGCGCGACAACAGCTCCTCCTCCAACTCGTGCAGGCTCATTCCCATAACGACACTGGCCGTGCGCCGCAATTCCGCGTCCAACAATTCCGCAGTTTCGTGAAAACTGTCGAGATAAATTCCAGCCGTTGCGGCGATCCATGCCATTGAGAACACAGACAGCATTACTGTCAGGAAGCGGCGCCGCAGCGAAACGTGCATGAGTTACACCACGAGGTAACCGAACCCGCGCCGGGTAACGATAAAATTCTCACCGAGTTTCTTGCGCAGATTGTGAATGTGAACACTGACGGTGTTGCTTTCAACCTCTTCGCCCCAGGCATAGAGCAGGTGATCAAGTTGATCGCGTGACACCGGTTTCCCCTTGTTTTCAAGCAACTCGCGCAACACCACGAACTCGCGGCGCGAGACGTTCAGCTTCGCGCCGTCCAGCGCTACGGTCATCGCGGCGGGGTCCAGTACCACCGGGCCGTGACACAGCAGCGGGCTGGCGCGCTGGTTAAGTCGACGCTCCAGCGCGCGGATACGCGCGGCAAGCTCTTCCATTTCGAAGGGCTTCACCAAGTAGTCATCGGCACCGCCGTCCAGACCACGCAGACGATCTTTTAATGTGTCACGCGCAGTGATCACCATCACCGGTGTCAGGTCGGCACGATCCCGTATCCAACGCAGCAAGGTCAGACCGTCCATGGTGGGCAGGCCAAGATCCAAAATCACTAGGCGGTAAGCGACGGCTTTCAGCGCCTGTTGCGCAGCATGACCGTCGCGGAATAAATCGACGGAGTACCCTTTGAGACGTAACCAGGTCTGCACACCATTCCCCAGCGCCTCGTCGTCTTCCACGACCAAGATACGCATCTACACCCCCAAAAAGAAAATGGGCCACGTTAGCGTGGCCCATGGATAAATCAACTTCGGCACTGCAATGTTACGGCAAAACTTGCAGCGGCCGCATCATCTCGTTGTCTTCATGATCCAGGATATGGCAATGCCACACGTAGCCCGGGCCGACACTTGGATTGAATGCGTAGAGATTCACACCCGGTACAGTTGTCGCCACTGGCGCCTCAACCGGCGCATAACGCACCATGATGCGTGTCACTTCGCCAGGATTCATGCGGACCGTGTCTTTCCAGCCGCGCTCGGAGGCCGCCGGAAGCTGGACTGGCCCCAACAGATAGGCGGCTGGCGACAGAGGCACGGTCGGCGTCATCAACGGCAACATGCCGCCACCGTTCAGGGCATCCCACGCGGCGGCATAGCCAACGGTATTGTAAGCTTGACGGTTGAGCACCTGGAATTGCACTAAATGCAGATGGATGGGATGCATATCCACCGTTGTGTTAACGACTTCCCAGATTTCGGTAGCGCCCACGCGCGGCAACTCAGAAATGGCGCTGTCATACATCTGGCCGTTCAACAGCACCGCAACCGGTCCGAGTGGGCCCATCGCTTCGTTCAAGGTCAGCGTGCGCGTCGGCGCGTTGGCGGTAAGCGCAGGCATCCTATTCAAGACCGCCGGAATCTTTGTACCTGCGGCCTTGCCGGGCAACGCCGTGAACTGCATAACTTGCCCGACGGTCAGCGGATCGGCAGCTACACCAATAGGAAACGGCGCAGCAGCGCTATTGCGAACGATGATTCTGCCGGGATTCATGGTAGAGAAATCAATGATGACTTCGGCGCGCTCGCCGGGAGCGAGCGTCAGCGACGACAGTCTTGCAGGTACGGGTAGATAACCGCCGTCGGAGGCAATCTGGGTAAACCATCTACCATTGGACAACGACAGTGTGAAAACCCGCGCATTGGAACCGTTCAACAGACGAAACCGGTAGGCGCGGCGTTCCACGTTCATGTTGGGCCAGGTCTTGCCATTAACGACGATGGTGTTGCCGAATGTTTCCGGCGACCAATACGGGTGGATATCCGGATTCACGCCAACGCTGGGAAAATTCAGTGAGCCGTCGGTGTTGAACAGACGGTCCTGAATGACGAGCGGAACGTCGTAGTTCCCGGACGGCAATTGCGCGGCGAGTACATCGGCCGGATCGCGCAGCAGATAAAAACCCGCCAGACCCGCGTACACGTTTTGACGCGTAATCCCAAGCGTGTGGTCGTGATACCACAACGTTGCTGCCGGTTGTGTGTTGGGATAGGTATAAAGGGATTTCACAAACGACGGCCCAGTCAAAACCTGATTCGGCGTAAACCACGCTTGCGTATTTCCATCGCTGGCGGATTCCACTTCGCCGCCGTGCAAATGCGTCACGATGGGCACCGGCGACTGCGCCGCCAAGTATTCAGGCGCGAACGGCGGCATGGGCATGCCCATGTTGTTCGGATTGGCCCAATGCAGGGTCGGGTCGACCGGAAATAAATGCGGAAGCGGCGCGCCGGTAACAGGGTCCACCAAATTGTTCACCCACTGAACATTGACCGGAACGCCACGCGTCGCGCTAATGGTCGCGGCGGGGAAGTGCTGGTAGTAGGTCTTGACACCTGCGGCGTCTACCATGTTTCCGCCATAGCCCCACACCGTTGTCTGGGGGAATCCGGCTGGCAGCACCTGTTGCTGAAACTGTGTGACACTGATCTGGTATAGATGACTCGTGACTGCTCCCGTCACCGGATCGGTCAATAGCATCGGCGTGAACGCCGGTGGCACCTCGAACGGCGTAACGAATTTAGGAATCGTCAACGGGTCCAAAGGAACTGCGGCGAACACGGGAAATGCCTGCGCTGTAACAACCAACAGCGCAATTCCCGCACTTGAATTTCTGACTTTCTGCATGGCCCCACCTATATAGAGTTGAAAATAGCCTCACGCCCCGGTCGCAGATTTGCATCTACTGTCTAAGGGTTTACGTGAAGCAAGCCATTGATAACACTTGTGGGTTTGGGTCCAAGTTAACTCAACATTAAAAGCAGATTATTTCTGAGCATGGCTTGCCGCCGCTGAGCTGCGCCACGAGCGGTGAGCTGAGTAAAATTCCCAGCGCGAGGAGGGGGCGACCCTGACGATAAGCGGAATTTTGTTTTCGCAAATCAGGTTACAAATCGCCGGTGTGGCGATGAAACAGGTGTGTGTAGATGGACCGGTGTTTGATGTGTCAGCGGTTTTCGGCTAAAAGCTTCTGAGCGTTGTTTCGCGATCACGACAACCCACGATTTAGTACGTGGGATCAGGGCGGACACAGCGCTGCGCCGCTTGAAGTCGATGACGGGTCGACGCAGGCAACCTTTTCCCATCCTGTGGGCCAAAGCGAGTCATCATGAACTGCATCGAACTTGAGAAATATTTATACGACCACATCCCGCTGTCCAAGGCGATGCAGGTTTCGGTTGTCAGCGTGCAACCCGAAGGCGTCACGCTCAGCGCACCCTTGGCTGCCAATATCAATCATCGCGACACGGTCTTTGGCGGGAGTGCCTCAGCGGTAGCAATTTTGGCGGCGTGGTCACTGCTCCACACACGTCTCGCGAGCTTGAGTATTTCAAGTCGCCTGGTGATTCAGCGCAACTCCATGCATTACGCACTGCCGATCTCGGGCACGTTCACCGCGCGTTCGTTCATCGCGACTGAAGCCGCCTGGGAGTCATTCACACGCATGTTGAAACGCAAAGGTCGGGCGAGAATCACGGTATCCTGCGTTGTCGAATACGCCGGGCAAGTTGCCGGTCAGCTCGAAGGCGAATTCGTGGCGCTGGGCACCGACGACACCTAACCCCATGCCTCAAGGGGACCGCACTCGTCGTAAAATCAAGTGCGGCGCGGCTCAATCAACTCCATTCCGTCCAGCGCCGATTGCAGCTTGTCGATGCCACCGTCTTTGCCGAGCTTGACTAATAAGCGCAGCTCGTTGGGCGCGTCGGCGTGGTGCAGGGCGTCGTCATAGGAAATTTCTGCGGCTTCGTACAGTTGCAGCAGCGCCTGATCGAAGGTCTGCATGCCCAGGGTGGTGGATTTCTTCATCACTTCCTTGAGTTTGTGGAATTCACCCTTGTGGATGAGCTGCGCCATCAGCGGTGTGTTGAGTAAAATTTCCAGCGCGAGGCGGCGGCCCTGACGATCTGGCGTGGGCACCAGTTGTTGGGCGACCACGGCCTTGAGATTGAGCGATAAATCCAGCAGCAATTGGTTGCGGCGGTCGTCGGGGAAGAAGTTGACGATGCGGTCCAACGCTTGGTTGGCGTTGTTGGCATGCAGCGTTGCAAAACACAGGTGTCCGGTCTCGGTAAATGCAATCGCGTGCGACATGGTCTCGCGAGTGCGGATTTCGCCGATCAAAATGACATCCGGCGCTTGGCGTAGCGTGTTCTTCAGTGCGCTTTCAAACGACTGCGTGTCGACGCCAACTTCGCGTTGCGTGATCACACAGCCGACATGTTCGTGAATGAACTCAATCGGGTCTTCGATGGTGATGATGTGGCCGCTGCTGTTCTGGTTGCGGTGGCCGATCATGGCCGCCAGTGTGGTGGACTTACCCGAACCGGTGGCGCCGACGATCACGATCAAGCCGCGCTTGCTCATCGCCAGCTCAGCGAGCGTCGGCGGTGCGCGCAAATCGGCGAGCGTTGGGATTCTAGTTTCGATTTTGCGCAGCACCATGCCGACTTGGTATTTCTGCACGAACACGTTGACGCGAAAGCGGCCGATGCTGGGGTCCGACAGCGCGAAATTACATTCCTGGGTGGTTTCGAATTCGTGGCGTTGATCGTCGTTCATGATTTGATACGCCAGCGCGCGCACTTGATGGGGGCTGAGCGTTTCAATACCAATCGGCAGCAGACTGCCGTGAACTTTCAAACACGGCGGCAGGCCGGCGGTGAGGAACAGGTCGGATGCCTGCTTCTCGACCATGGCGCGCAGCAAGGCGTGGAAGTCTTCGACGTTATTCATTGTTCATACACGCGCACGGCAAACGCGGGGCCTGGTCTTTTCATTAGTCAGTTCCATTGATTGCAGCCCCGCCGTCCTAAGCTCGACAGGCTGCTAGTTAAAGGAATCTTTGTTCGCCGCCTTGGTGCGTGCCTCTTGTTTGCTGACCGCGCCTTTCTTCACCAGCTCGGCCAGATTCTGATCCAGCGTTTGCATGCCGTATTGTTGCCCGGTCTGGATCGCCGAATACATTTGCGGAATTTTGTTTTCGCGAATCAGGTTACGAATCGCCGGCGTGCCGACCATGATTTCGTGCGCGGCCACGCGGCCGCCGCTGGCTTTTTTCAATAGCGTCTGCGAAATCACCGCGCGCATCGATTCCGACAGCATCGAGCGCACCATTTCTTTTTCCGCCGCCGGGAACACGTCAATGATGCGGTCCACCGTTTTCGCCGCCGAACTGGTGTGCAAAGTGCCGAACACCAAGTGACCGGTTTCGGACGCCGTCAGCGCCAGACCAATGGTTTCCGGGTCGCGCATTTCACCGACCAGAATGATATCGGGATCTTCGCGCAAGGCCGAGCGCAGTGATTCAGCGAAACCGAGCGTGTCGCGGTGCACCTCGCGCTGGTTGACCAGACATTTTTTGCTTTCGTGCACGAATTCAATTGGGTCTTCAATGGTCAAGATATGCGCGTAATCACTCTCGTTGACGAAGTTCACCATCGCCGCCAACGTGGTCGATTTGCCCGAACCGGTCGGCCCGGTCACCAGCACCAGCCCGCGCGGATTCTTGGCAATCTCCTTGAATACCGCCGGACAGCCGAGTTCTTCGAGCGTAAGAATGTTGGTGGGAATGGTGCGAAACACCGCGCCTGCGCCGCGATTCTGGTTGAATGCGTTCACGCGAAAACGCGCCAGACTGGGAATCTCGAACGAGAAATCGGTTTCCAGAAATTCTTCGTAGTCCTTGCGCTGCTTGTCGTTCATGATGTCGTAAATCAAGCCGTGCACGGTCTTGTGATCCAGCGCCGGCAGATTGATGCGGCGCATGTCGCCGTCGACGCGAATCATCGGCGGCACACCCGCCGACAGGTGCAAATCGGAAGCACCGTTCTTAACACTGA
The DNA here is from genome assembly GCA_031363085.1 of Gammaproteobacteria bacterium. Lineage (GTDB taxonomy): Bacteria > Pseudomonadota > Gammaproteobacteria > SG8-11 > SG8-11 > UBA6921. Next base: position 34,081 of record JANLTU010000245.1, on the reverse strand, counting down.
AGGCCAGGAGTTCTGCGATATCCATCGGTCACCTATAATCGTGTTCTGTACTTGCAGGCTGCCCAAACAGCGGCAGGTTCGACCACCTCCCGCTATAACGGCACCCGGACACCTCTTGATTAACTCGAACACCATCGCCCAACACCTTGCTGCGGTTCGCGCGCGCATCGCGCAGGCCGAACAACGCTTCGGCCGCGCACCGGGTGCGGTGGATTTGCTCGCCGTCAGCAAAACCCATCCGGCAACGGCGATCCGCGCTGCGTATGCGGCGGGCCAACGGCGCTTCGGCGAAAGCTACTTGCAAGAGGCGCTGGTAAAGATCAGCGCGGTCACCGACTTGCCGCTCGACTGGCATTTTATCGGACCGTTGCAGTCGAACAAAACGCGCGCGGTCGCAACCCACTTCGCCTGGGTGCACAGTGTCGAGCGCGACAAAATTGCGCAACGCCTACATGCGCAGCGACCGGCGATGCTGCCGCCGCTGAATGTCTGCATTCAAGTGAATGTGAGCGGCGAGACCAGCAAGTCGGGCGTGCGCGTGGCGGAGGTCGCGGCGCTGGCACATACACTGCGCGGCTTGCCGCGCTTGCGCTTGCGTGGGTTGATGACGATCCCGGCAGCGCAGGCCGAATTCGAGCAGCAGCGTGCTGGATTTCGGATGTTGCGTGAACTGTATCAACAGTTATGTCATGCGGGCCATGAGCTTGACACTTTATCGATGGGCATGTCGGACGACCTGGAAGCTGCGATTGCCGAAGGCTCAACCCTGGTACGGGTGGGCACGGCGATCTTCGGTGAGCGGGTGGAATAGTGGTCTAATTATTTTGCGCAAAATCCAATGGAATTATGGCAGCCAAGGAAATGATGGCACGCATGTATTACAGCGTATTAACGAGCCTGTGCTTGACTATAGCGGCAGTTGCCGCGCCGTGGAGTTTTACCATGCCGCTGGAGGTCACGGCCGCACCGGGCAAGCAGGTTCTCCATCATCTTGAGTCCGCCGGTCGCAAAAATATTGCAGCGCGCGGCGGCACTGTAGCCGTAACTTGGGAGGATCGCATCCCAGCATTGCGATGGACGAGCTCGGCGACCTGCACGTGGTGTGGCTTGACAAATTAGACTCTTAGCCCGACACGCCTGCGCTATGTGTGGGGACGTAAGCCATAGCCAGCGGCGCCAAATACTGAATGCCCACCTTAAGCTTCACGGCAATTGCGCAGTCCTTCCACCAGCGTCGGAAACTGTAGCACTACCCCAAGATCACGCAGCATTTTGCTGTTGTCCACGCGCCGTGATTCGGTCAGGTACGACATCAACTCCGCACTCAACACACGCTTGGCTTCGTCCATGCCCACTTCCGACGGTCGCGGCACGCCGAGCAGATCGGCCACTGCTTTAAAATACTGCGCCATGCTGCCGGGGTGACCGTCGCTGACATTGTAAATACCGGGCGGGCGGTGCGATTCACCCGCCACCACACAGATGTTAGCCAGATCATCGGCGTGAATGCGGTTGGTATACAGCGATTCAGCTTCACTCAGAATCGGGCGCCCAGACTTGACAATTTCAACCGGCAATCGGCCCGGGCCATAAATTCCCGGCACCCGCAGGATCACCACCGGCACGCCGGTGCACCCCGCCCAGGTTTGTAACGTCTGCTCGGCGTCGAGGCGCCGACGGCTGCGGTCTACTGTGGGGTTGACCGGCGCGTCTTCGGTGACCCACGCGCCGCGCACGTCGCCGTACACGCCGCTGGTGCTGATGTACACCACACGCTCGGGAAGGCTGTCGTTGGGAATCGCATCGAGAAAATTGCGCATGCGCGGATCGGTCACGCCACGCGGCGGCGGCGGCGCGAAGAAATAAACAATGCTGTGTGCAGCAGGGGGCGGTAAATTCTCCGGCTGATCCAAATCACCGTTGAGCACCGCGATGCCGCGCGCTTGCAACGCCGTCGTGCTGGCTGCGCTACGCGCCAATGCGTGGACAGACGCGCCGCGCGCTTGCCACCGTGACGCGACTCGCAGGCCAATGTCGCCGCAACCGATGATGTAAATAGGGGACACGTACACCTCCACGCTTGTATAACCACCTTCAAACAGCATTTACGCCTTCGGTCTAGCCACATGCCGCTTGCCAGACAATGCCAGCCCATCTCGGAAATTCATAGCCATGAGGGTGAGCTGCATGGCGCCGACGCTTAGCTCCACCGCCTGCACAGCATAGAACCAGGTGTCGAACTCACCGGCAGCAGCCTTGACGTTAAGAAAGATCGCCGCAGGGATCATCACTAACACGCCGTTGATGCCGACGATGGCCATGCGCTTTCGTTTTTGGTCGAGAAGACGTCCCGGCCGGGTCTTACCCAGTGCAAAGCCGGAGCCGCCGGTGGCGGCCATGAACGGCACCAGTAGGATCAAGCCATATGCGATCACGTGTTTGACTGCGGCTACGTCAGCGCCATCCAGCAATACCTCCGAGACCAGTGTCGAGGTCCAGAAGCCGGCGATGATGAACATCGCGGTGCTACCACTGATGGCGTGAATAACTGATTTCATGACTTGGCCCCTTTGATTGGAACCGGAGCGTTGAGCACTTCATGCACGGCGTTCAGGGTTTGCAATGCGCTCTTAAGATCTTGCAGAGCAAGATCGGCAACTAGGCTTTTGGCCCAAGCCGTCTCCAGAACCATCGCCTTGGCAAAAGTGCGCTCGCCTAGTTCAGTTAAAGCGTAAACGGGCGAGCGCAGGTGGCGTGGGTTCGGCGCTTGCGCAAAGAAACCGTCCTGCTCCAGTTTGTTGAGCTGCTTCTGTGCGCCCTGCCGGGTGATGCCCATTGCCTCGGCGATCTGCGGCGCGGACAGCGACTTTTCGGCCAGTGCCACGGCCCCCAGCGCTTGCCAGCGGGCGCTGGTGAGGTTGAGGCCCTCAACCAGTTGGTCACCTTTTTCCAATAGACGGCCATTCACGCGGAAGACCGCAAGCATGAGGTCGGTCAGTAGGGTAGCTTTGGATTGTGGATGGGATGTCACTGTTGCTTTCTCCATAAACGACAACTAGTTTCCTTTACTGGAAACTAGTTGTCAATATTCATGTGTTGCTAAGGTGGGGGAACCAACGTAATAACAGCCTTAGTGTGCGGCGCACTTCGCTAATGCAGCTACTATCGCATCATCCCCGGCGCGCTCTGCGACGATGGGCGCACGCTGCACGCCCAGGCGGTGGGCCAGTTCAACTGCGCGTTGACTGACGAGCACCAATTGCGTGTAGCACAGATACGCTTGCCCTTCGCTGCCGACCATGTCGAACAGGTTTTGCAGGCTTTCGTTGCTGGTTACGACGATGGCGCCGATGCCATGACGTACCCAGGCGTCGAGCAGCACGGCACGATCCACCGGTGGTTTTTCACGGCGATAAACCTGTACGTAGTCGACTTGCGCGCCGCGACTGCGCAGTGTGTCGGCCAAGTGTTCGCGGCCGCCTTCGCCACGGAAGATAATGACTTTTTTGCCGGCCACCTGCTGCAAGGCGGCGAGGGCCAGCAGGGCTTCGCTGTTGAAGTCGTGCTCAGGCACCAGAGTGGGCGGATGACCGGCGGCGTGCAACGCGCGCGCGGTACCAGCGCCGACGGCAGCGATCTGTAAATGCATCGGCAAGCCACCAACTTCGGCGGCGTAACGCAAGCCGTAATCGACCGCATTGGAGCTAATGAACACGGCGAGGTCGAATTGAGCAAGGCGCTGCAATACGGCCAGCACCGCCGGCCGGTTTTGCGGTGCGGCGATGGCGAGCGTTGGGAATAAAATAACCTGCCCGCCGGCGGCTTCGATCAATTGACGCAGGTTGCCTGCCTGGTGTTCCGGCCTAGTGACGACGACCGTGAGTCCACGTAAGTCAACATCAGGCACGTGCGTAGACTTCTTGCAATATTTCAGCGGCGCCGCGTGCCAGCAAATCGTTGGCAAGCGTGACACCCAACTCCACCGCCTTGGCGCTGGGCCCGCGCACTTCGCCGCGAATGACGCGCAAACCGTCGGGGCTACCGACCAAGCCGCGCAACCACAACACGCCATTTTCAAGCAGCGCGTAGCCGCCGATGGGCACTTGGCAGCCGCCTTGTAAGCGCAGGTTCATGGCGCGTTCGGCTTCCACACAAATGCGGGTGTGTGGGTGGTTCAACGCCGCGAGCAGGCCGTTGATGCGCTCATCATCGCTGCGGCATTCGATGCCGACGGCGCCTTGGCCAATGGCGGGCAGGCTGACTTCCGGTGCGATGCCGGTGCGGATGCGGGATTCGAAACCTAAGCGTTTGAGCCCGGCGACAGCCAGGATGATTGCGTCGTAGTCGCCGGCGTCGAGCTTGGCGAGACGGGTATTGACATTTCCGCGCAGGTCAAAAATTTGCAGGTCGGGACGGCTGGCACGAATCTGCGACTGGCGGCGCAGGCTGGAGGTGCCAACGCGCGCGCCCTGCGGCAGTTCGGCAAACGCGGCGTAGCGATTGGAAACAAACGCGTCGCGTGGATCTTCGCGTTCGCAAATGGCGGCCAGATGCAGCCCGGCGGGCAATTCGACTGGCACATCTTTCATCGAATGCACGGCCAAGTCGGCCTCACCACGCAACATGCCTTGTTCGAGCTCTTTGACGAACAGGCCCTTACCACCGACTTTGGCCAGTGGCGTGTCGAGAATTTTATCGCCCTGCGTGGTCATTTTGATCAGCTCAATCTGCAAGCCAGGGTTGGCGCGCAACAAACTGTCGCGCACGAATTCGGCCTGCCAGAGGGCCAAGGGGCTTTTGCGCGTCGCAATACGGATCGGGGCGTGGGTCATGCGGCTCTCAAACATTTTGGAGGATTGGAATGGGCACATGCTAAGCGCTGGGCGCGCGGCGCGCAAATGCCGTCTGCGCCTTAAAAATGGCAATTGCTTCGAAAAACCTGGGCGCTTTTGCTAGAATCCCCGCTCTATTTTTTCTGCCAGTCGAACGATTGGATCACGTGAAGGGTAAATAGCTATGCACAGTGGTACCACGATTACGCAATTCATGATTGAAGAACAGCGCCGCATTCGCGGTGCTTCAGGCGATTTTACCTCGTTGCTGAACGACATTGTAACCGCTTGCAAGGTGATTTCGAATGCGGTCAGTCAAGGTGGCTTGATCGGCCTGTTAGGCAGCGCCGGCAGCGATAACGTGCAAGGCGAGGTGCAGAAAAAACTCGACGTGATCACCAACGACATTATGCTCAAGTCGAATGAATGGGCCGGGCACTTGGCGGGGATGGCGTCGGAAGAAATGGACGATATGTATCCCATCCCGGCGCAATATCCGAAGGGTAAATACCTGCTGGTATTCGATCCGCTCGATGGTTCGTCGAACATCGACGTGAACATTTCAGTCGGTACGATTTTTTCGATTCTGCGTTGCCCACCGGAAGTAACCGACCCGACCGCGAAAGATTTTTTACAGCCGGGGACGCAGCAAGTGTGCGCCGGTTTTGCGCTGTACGGCCCCTGCACCATGATGGTGTTGACCACCGGCAATGGCGTGAACGGTTTCACGCTGGATCGCAACATCGGCGAGTTTGTGTTAACTCATCCGAAAATGAGCATCCCGGAAGACACTAAAGAATTCGCCATCAACATGTCGAATCACCGCTTCTGGGAAGTGCCGGTCACGCGCTACATCGGCGAATGTCTGGGCGGCAAGGCGGGCGGGCGCGAGAAGGATTTCAACATGCGCTGGATCGCGTCGATGGTCGCCGACGTGTACCGCATTCTGACGCGCGGCGGAATTTTCATGTATCCGAAAGACACGAAAGATTTGACCAAGCCCGGGCGCCTGCGTTTGATGTACGAAGCCAATCCGATCTCGTTCATCGTCGAACAAGCTGGCGGCGTATGCACCACCGGTCGCGAACGCATCATGGATATCAAGCCTGACAACCTGCATCAGCGCGTGCCGGTGATTCTAGGCTCACGTAACGAAGTGGAGCGGGTGATTCGGTACCACAAGGAAGTCTGAAATAATTACGACCGGGCGCCGATGTCCGGTCGTGTCTTTTCCCGGCCTTAGTCGGCCAAGCCTGCAAACACATTCTGCACGTCATCATCGCCATCAATGGCTTCGAGGAAAGCCTCGACTTCGGCGCGTTCCGCATCGGCTAGCTTCATCGGATTTTTGGAACGGTAGGCCAGTTGCGCCGTCTGCACGATAAAACCATATTTCGGTAACGCGTGCGTGACCGCGTCCAGGTCGGTGAGCTCGGTCAGAAACAGCGTTGCGCCATTTTCGCCGGGCTCAAGGTCGCGGGCGCCCGCCTCAATCGCGGCAAGTTCGGCGTCGGCAGTCGGGGATTCCGGGGTGGCTTCAATTACGCCGAGGTGGTCGAAATCCCACGACACCGATCCCAGTGCGCCGAGATGCCCCTTGCGAAACAAAGCGCGAATGTTCGATATGGTGCGATTCACGTTGTCAGTCAAGCACTCAACAATCACCGGCACCTTATGCGGCGCGAAGCCTTCGTAAATCAGCCGCTGGTAACTCACCCCAGAATCATCAAGACCTGCTCCCTTTTTGATTGCGCGCTCAACCGTATCCTTCGGCATGGAGGCTTTCTTCGCCTGCTCAATCGCCAAGCGCAAGCGCGAGTTCATGTCCGGATCAGGACCGGCACGCGCCGCCACCATGATCTCGCGGGCGAGCTTGGTAAAGATCCGACCCTTCGTCCCGGACGCGGCTTCCTTGATTTTGGTTTTCCACTGTGCGCCCATGCTATCTCCTCTCGTTATCACTCTTTGTGATGTTGTGTTGGATGGGTTAGTCTGCGCTGAATAATTGGCTACTTTGAGTAAATGCTCGTGCACCAAGATTCCCATAATTATATCGTTGTGCCATTGGCCGTCGACCCACGCGCTTTCTCGTTCAACGCGCTCCGATACGAAGCCGCACTTTTCATAACAACGAAGTGCCCGTTGGTTGTACGCCAGCACGCGCACATCGACGCGGTGTAGCCCCAATTGTCCAAATGCGTAATCCAGCACGATGCGGGTTGTCTCGGTACCAAAATTTCTGCCCCAATCACTCGGCTCGAAAATGCCGATGGCGTAACGCGCTCTTTGATCGTTTTTCACTAGCGAATGAAGAAACGCCGTACCGATGCAGCGACCCTGGACAGTTACCACCCAATGTAACGGATTAGGATCGGCAAGCGCTTGGTCAAAGGCGTTCCTCACTTCATGGGGTGTTGTAACCTCGTCGGTGTTGGTCCCGACCATTCGAAGGAACTCAGAGCTTCGCTTCGCTTCCATTACGCTGCGGTCTATTTCAGCGAGAGCACGTAACACGACATGTTTTCCGTAGATTGTTGGCGCTGTGCTCATTTAGAAAGTTTACGTTCCTTTGATGTTGAGGCGCTACACTAACGCTGTTTCCAACTCGTCCAGATCGTCCTAACATCGCACGCCGTTGCAACCCATGCATCCACTCCGTCGTCTGTTTGACTACGCTCGTCAGTATCGCTCCCAGGTTGCGATGGCCTCGCTTTACTCGGTGCTGAATAAACTCTTCGATGTGTTGCCGGAAATTTTGATCGGCGTGGCCGTCGATGTGGTGGTGAATCAAAAAGTCTCGTTTCTGGCACGTGCCGGTGTCGTCGACCCCAAAGACCAGCTCGTGTTGCTGGCGCTGATCACAGTGGTGATCTGGATCGGCGAGTCGCTGTTCCAATACCTCTATGACGTGAGGTGGCGCAACCTGGCGCAGAACCTTCAGCATGACTTGCGCATGGAAGCTTACCGGCATGTACAAAAACTGGAGCTGGCTTATTTTGAACGCAATCGCACCGGCAATTTGCTGGCAGTGCTCAATGAAGATATTAATCAGATGGAACGCTTTCTGAACGGCGGCGCCAATGATTTGATCCAGGTGTTCTGCGGCTCGTTGATGGTCGGCGCGGTGTTCTTTGTCATCACCAGCCAGCTCGCGTTTCTCGCACTGGTACCGGTGCCGTTCATCCTTTACGGCGCGTTCTGGTTTCAGTCACGGCTTGCGCCGCGTTACACGGCGGTGCGCGAGGCGGCCGGCGCGTTGGCAACGCGGCTGAACAATAATCTCAGCGGCATCGCGACGGTGAAGGCTTACACCGCCGAGGAATTTGAAGCCGAACGTATCCGCACCGGCTCCGACGCCTACCGCGTGCGCAACAGTGAAGCGATCCGCTGGTCGGCGGCGATCACACCGGTAATCCGCATGGCGATACTCGCCGGCTTCACCGTGACGCTGTTATACGGCGGTTTCATGGCCTTGAATGGTGAGATTGGCGTTGGCAGTTATTCGGTGCTGGTGTATCTAACGCAGCGGCTGTTGTGGCCGCTGACGCGCCTCGCTGAAATGACCGACCTCTACCAGCGCTCGATGGCTTCGATCCAGCGCGTGATGGATCTGTTGCAAACGCCGGTGGCGATCCCGTACGAGGGCAAGCATTTGCCGGTAGGCAGCGTGCGCGGTGCACTGGAGCTGGAGGATGTGAAATTTACTTACGACGGCGCCGGCGCGGCGGCGATTAATGGTCTGAGCCTGCGCATTCCTGCCGGCGACACGGTGGCTTTTGTCGGCGGCACGGGCGGTGGCAAAAGTACCTTAACCAAATTACTGCTGCGCTTTCACGAACCGCAACAGGGCGCGATCCGGCTCGATGGCCAAGTGATCAGTGAGCTTAATTTGCAGGATCTGCGCCGTGCGATGGGCTATGTCGCGCAAGATACGTTTCTGGCCGACGCAAGCGTGGCGGAAAATATCGCGTATGGAATAGCAGACGCGCCGCGCGCTGCGATTGTGAGCGCTGCCCAGGCGGCAGAGGCGCATGAGTTCATCGCCAAGTTGCCGCAAGGGTACGACACGCAAGTCGGCGAACGTGGCATGAAGCTGTCGGGGGGGCAACGGCAACGTTTGGCGCTGGCGCGTGCGATCTTTAAAAATCCGCCGATCCTGATTCTCGACGAAGCAACTTCAGCGGTCGATAATGAAACCGAAGCGGCCATTCAGCGTTCACTCGAACGCCTTGTCGTAGGACGCACCAGCCTGATCATCGCGCATCGCTTGTCTACGGTACGTTCGGCACATTGCATCCACGTGCTTGAGCGGGGATGCATCGCCGAATCCGGCACGCACGAACAACTACTGGCCAGCGGCGGCATATATGCCGAGCTCTGGCGCCTGCAAACCGGTGAAAAAAGGGTGCTCGCATGAAGTGCAGAATATACGTAATGGTTTGGCTATGCCTGATTGCAAGCAGCGTATTTGCGGCAACGCCGGGGGAAGTCGAGGTGGGAGGGTTGCTGCGCGAGGCGCCGTTGTACGGGTTTGCCGGTGATTTCCGTAAACTTTCGGAGCTGCGCGGAAAGCCGCTGCTTATTAACGTATGGGCAAGTTGGTGTGGGCCCTGCCGCGCAGAAATGGGATCGCTGGAGCGACTCGCACGTCGCTATGCTGGCAAACAATTCAACGTCATCGGCATCTCCACCGACGATGACGCCGATGCCGCTGCAGCCTTCATCCAGCAGGCCCAAATCACTTTTGATAACTATCTCGACCGCAAGCTACAACTCGAAAATATGTTAGGCGCGAATGCGATTCCTTTGACCGTGCTGGTGGATGCTAAGGGGCGCGTGGTGCAAAAAATTCGCGGTTCCAGACAATGGGACAATACCGAGTCACTGGAACTGATCAGTAAGGTATTGCGCGTAAAGCTGTAGCCCGAGATGCCTGTTTACCAACAGGCGACTAAATATCCAAATTGGAAACGTACTGTGCGTTTGCTTCAATGAAGTCGCGTCGTGGTTCAACTTGGTCGCCCATCAACGTGGTAAACACCTCATCGGCGGCAACGGCGTCTTCGATTTTGACCTGTAGCAAACGGCGCGTGTCGACGTTCATAGTGGTGTCCCACAATTGCTCGGGATTCATTTCTCCGAGACCTTTATAGCGCTGAATGTGTTGCCCACGTTTAGCGTCTTCCATCAACCAGTCGAGTGCTTCTTTGAAGCTGCTCACCGCGCGTTTTTGTTCACCACGCTGAATGTAGGCATCTGCAGAGAGTAGGTCGCGTAACTGATCGCCCAGGGATTTCATGGCGCGATATTCCGGTGTGTCAAAAAACTCTTTGAGCATCGTCCATTGGTTTTGCACGCCGTAGGTGGTAGCGGTAATTTGCGCGGCGATGTTTCCGTCTTGATCGCTGTCCAACACAATGCGGTAACCACGCTCGGGGAAACTAATCCTCAACTGCGCTTCGATCTGTTGGTACCACGCTTCAGCACGTGGTCGATCCCGCAACGTGTCTGAATCCATCGCTGGCATGTAAATCATTTTCTCCAACACATTGGTGTTGTGGCGCCGCGAGAGCCGTCGAATGGTTGCCATTACCGCCAGATAGTTCGTCGCCAGGGTGTGCAGAGTAGTGCCTGCAATCGGTGGCGAGTTCTCAGTTAGATACAATCCCGAACCTTCAATTGCACTGTTAAGCAGATACTGATTCAACTCTGCATCATCTTTTATGTAGCTTTCCTGTTTTCCCTTTTTGATTTTATATAGCGGTGGCTGGGCAATGTATACGTGCCCGCGCTCGATCAGGGTCGCCATTTGGCGAAAGAAAAAAGTCAGGATTAAGGTGCGAATATGCGATCCGTCGACGTCAGCGTCGGTCATGATGATGATGCGGTGGTAGCGCAATTTGTCGGGCATAAATTCTTCACGACCGATCCCGCATCCCAGGGCAGTGATCAAAGTGCCCACCTCGGTTGAGGTCAGCATTTTGTCAAATCTGGCTTTTTCTACGTTCAGAATCTTGCCTCTAAGCGGCAGGATGGCCTGAAAGCGTCGATTTCGGCCTTGCTTCGCCGACCCCCCTGCGGAATCGCCTTCGACGATAAACAATTCAGATTGACTCGGATCTTTCTCCTGACAATCTGCCAATTTTCCCGGTAGCCCGGCAATATCGAGTGCGCCTTTGCGACGGGTCATCTCGCGTGCTTTACGCGCCGCCTCACGCGCGCGTGCCGCGTCAATCACCTTAGCCACAATTGCCTTGGCGTCTTGTGGGTTTTCGAGTAAGAACTCTTCAAATTTTTCTGCGAATACTGCTTCGACAACGCCTTTAACTTCCGACGAAACTAACTTGTCTTTGGTTTGTGATGAGAATTTGGGATCGTGTACCTTCACTGAAAGGACCGCAGTCAGCCCTTCGCGCGCGTCATCCCCGGTTAAAACGATTTTGTCTTTTTTAGCAGAACCTTCTTGTTCAATGTATTGGTTGGTGGTTCGAGTTAACGCGCTTCGAAATCCGGCGAGATGTGTACCGCCATCTTTCTGTGGAATGTTATTGGTAAAACAGAAAATATTTTCCTGGTAGGAGTCGTTCCACTGCATTGCAATCTCAACGACCACATCGTCACGTTCAGTGATGCAGTAAAAAATATTAGAGGTTAGGGGCGTCTTATTACGATTGAGGTGCTCAACAAACGCCTTGATCCCACCTTTGTATTCGAATTCATCCTGTTTGTCGGAACGCTCGTCGGCCAATAGAATACGAACGCCGGGGTTCAGAAACGACAGCTCCCGCATGCGTTTCGACAAAATATCGTAGTGGAATTCGATGTTGGTAAAAATTGTAGCACTGGGCTTAAAGCGAATTTCAGTGCCAGTGCGATCTGTGACACCGACTTCATGTAACGCATATTTCGGCGCACCTAAGCAGTATTCTTGTTCGTAGATTTTGCCGTCACGACATATCCGCAGCCGTAGATCTTCAGATAAGGCGTTAACCACGGAGACACCAACACCGTGTAACCCCCCGGACACTTTATAAGAACGGCTGTCGAACTTACCACCGGCGTGGAGAATGGTCATGATAACTTCAGCAGCGGAACGACCTTCTTCCTTATGGATATCGACCGGTATACCGCGACCGTTGTCGATAACAGTAACGGACGAATCGGTATGAATAATTACATTGATTTGGCTGCAATATCCTCCCAGCGCCTCATCGATGGAATTGTCTAACACCTCAAAGACCATATGGTGCAAACCCGTGCCGTCATCGGTATCGCCGATATACATGCCTGGCCGCTTACGAACCGCATCTAATCCTTTTAATACGGTGATATGTGATGAGTCATAGGTGTTTTCTTCCGCCATTACGTGGCTCCTGAGTTAGTTCGATAAATGAGGTTGGAGTTAATATGTTTCACGTGGAACATCTACAACACTGGCTTATCAAGAAGCTATTGATGTGCAAAACGGAACCATACGTGCGGATAGATAGAACATGCCGTGCGAGAAGCATAAATTCAAAAACAAAAACTCAAAGCCGCATTGGCATAATGACATGCCGACAATCTTTACTATCACGCGGCTGAATCAAGCAACTGCTATTACCGTCGGTAAACAGCAACTCGATTTCGTCGCAGGACACCGCTGACAGTGCCTCAATAATGTAAGTGACATTAAACCCAATTTCGAGGTCATCACCACTGTAATCAACATTAATATGCTCTTCAGCTTCTTCTTGCTCTGGGTTACTAGTACTTGCCACCAGCCCGCTACGAGTAACCTTTAATCGAACGCCGCGATATTTTTCATTAGAAAGGATCGATGCTCGATGCAGTGCATCTTTCAACATAACTCTTTCTGCAACAACTTTTTTAGTGGGATTCAGTGGAATAACTCGATCATAGTCAGGGAATTTGCCGTCAACTAACTTCGTTGTATAAATAATTCCCTCAAATTCTGCTCTCAGGTGATTTGCACTAATACTGATTACAACTTGCCCTTCCGAATCACTGAGCAATCTTTGCAGCTCTAACACCCCTTTACGCGGAATAATGGCCTGAAGCAAACTTGCCGAATTCGATTTTATTGCACCATCACAAACCGAAAGCCGATGCCCGTCAGTAGCCACAGCTCGCAGTCGCCCTCCATCAATTTCAAATAAAACCCCATTTAAATAATAACGAACATCTTGTTGTGCCATCGCAAAATAGGTTTTATCGATGATAGCCTTTAAAGTAGCACCAACAATATCAACGGTGATATTAGTGTTAATTGCTTGGATTTTTGGAAATTCATCAACCGGAAGAGTCGACAGACTAAACCGACTTTTCCCCGCCTTAAGCTGTACTTTTCCCTTACTTTCAGAAATATCAAGCAGCGTAGCTTCTGGAAGCGCGCGACAGATATCCAGCAGCTTGCGCGCCGCAATCGTAACTTCACCGTCTTCCGCTGCATCCAAGTGTGTTTCAGTAACCAACTCGACTTCCAAATCGGTAGTAACCAACTTAAGGATATTGTTACTGACTGACACCAGAACATTTGACAATATCGGCAGCGTTTGACGGCGTTCTACGACCCCACAAACCACTTGTAGTGGTTTTAATAGAGCGTCTCTTGTAAGAGTAAATTTCATATGTCTTACCTTTTATAGTTACTATAGGCGTTGAGAGTAACTTGCTTGATTTAAATTTATTAATTTTTATTTCAATAAGTTATAGACCTTAACCTGCTCTTGATATCGTATGCGTAAAGCGACTTACTACTTGTGTATAACCTGTGATTGAATTAACGCACACTGCGCTACTAACAACTTATCCACAGTTAATCACCTAGCTTGTTAGTGTTCGCAATAAATTTGAAAAATCCTCACTAACTTTCGCGTCGCTACGACGTAGTTCAACAACCTTACGGCACGCGTGCAACACGGTTGTATGATCCCGCCCGCCAAAAGCATCGCCAATTTCCGGCAAGCTGTGATTAGTAAGTTCTTTAGCCAAAGCCATCGCCACTTGCCGTGGACGTGCAATTGAACGGCTACGTTTCTTCGACAGCAAATCGGCGACTCGAATTTTAAAATACTCCCCCACTGTTTTTTGAATATTTTCGATGGTTACTAATTTTTCCTGCAATGCGAGGAGGTCTCGTAATGACTCTTTTGCAAAATCCAAGGTAATTAAACGATTGGTAAATTTTGCGTTAGCGACCACACGACGAAGCGCACCTTCAAGTTCACGAATGTTTGAACGAATACGCTTCGCGACAAAAAATGCGACTTCTTGTGGGAGTTCGGCGCCAAGCTGAGTAGCTTTGCGCATTAAAATGGCCACACGTGTTTCAAGTTCCGGTGGGTCGATCGCAACCGTAAGTCCCCAGCCGAAGCGTGACTTAAGGCGTTCTTCCAAACCCGAGACTTCTTTGGGATAACGATCACTGGTCAATACCACTTGGTTTTGTCCTTCCAACAACGCATTAAACGTGTGGAAGAATTCTTCCTGCGAGCGCTCTTTCCCAGCAAAAAATTGGATGTCATCGATCAGCAATGCGTTAACTGAACGGTAGTAACGTTTGAAGTCGCTAATGGCATTGTGTTGTAGCGCCTTGACCATATCCTGCACAAAACGTTCGGAATGCAAGTACACAACACGCGCATTAGGATTACGCGCAATAATCAGGTTGCCAATCGCGTGCATTAAGTGTGTTTTACCTAAACCAACACCGCCATAAATAAATAGCGGGTTATAGGCTCCACCCGGGTTTTCTGCGACTTGAATCGAAGCCGCACGTGCAAGCTGATTTGATTTGCCTTCAACGAAAGTATCAAAGGTAAAATCTTTATTAAGATTACTGTTAACCGACGCGGTGTCTTTATCGCGTACACGACGGAAGGTATGTTTGGGCGCTACATCGATTTTTTTGCTGACGTCAGCAGCAAGCTGTTTACTACCCACTTGCACGCGAATTTGAAGTTCCAAACCGTCACCGACTGAATTTGCAATTTGTTCTATGCGGCCCAGCAATTGTTCATTGATCCATTCACTGACAAATTTATTCGGGGCGAGCAAAGTAATAGTGGAATCTTTTTCCACAGCATGGAGTGGGCGTATCCAGGTGTTGAACTGCTGTGCAGGCAATTCTTCTTCTAACCGACGCACACATTTTTGCCAAAGTGAACCGCGCACAGCAGTAACCTCGCAATCTGGATCGGTGGGGCGTGGGAGAACACGGAGTCTATACTGTTGAAATTAACTTATCCACACCCCTTCCGGTTGCCGTAAATACTGATGTTTAATTGACAGCCGGCCTATGCCTACGGTACTGTGCGCCCCTCCTAAAAATACGACATCAATAACAATGTCTCACAGATTCTTCGTTAGGTAACGCCATGAAAAGAACGTATCAGCCTAGTCAAATCAAGCGTAAACGTACCCATGGGTTTCGGGCGCGTATGAGCACTAAGAGTGGTCGCAAGGTAATTAATGCACGACGTGCAAAAGGTCGTCACCGCGTCAGCGTTTAAACTCGCAGTGTGTCAGTGAATAAACGCTAAACTCAAGTGCCTTTCAACACGAATCACAAGGCACAGACATTGACTTCAGCCAAGAAGCGGTTTCTTTCGCATTGGCGCCTGACGTCACCAAAACACTTTCAGCAGGTGTTCCGCGTCTCATGCGGAAAAGCGAACAATGGTGGCGTTACAGTTTTAGCGGCAGCGAACGGACTTAACCATGCGCGACTTGGTTTAGCTATTGCGAAGAAGAAGCTATCTGCGGCGCCCGCGCGTAACCGGCTTAAACGCATCATCCGAGAATCGTTTCGCAGCCATCACGAGCAACTGGTAGGTCTGGACGTCGTGGTGCTGAACACTGCAAGCGCCAGTATGAAAACGAATGCGGAATTATTTAGCGCCTTGCTAGCACACTGGAATGCAGTAGCCGAACAATGCAAAACGTCCTCATCTTGATATTACGTGTATACCGTTATGCTATCAGTCCGTTGCTTGGGCACCACTGCCGTTTCTATCCGAGTTGCTCCGAATACGCTCAGCAATGTATTCACTCACATGGTGCCCTGCATGGCAGTTGGCTTGCGTTAAAACGCTTATCACGCTGCCACCCTTGGCACACTGGCGGAATCGACCCCGCTCCAGAAAAACCACAACACGTATAAGACTATGGACAACCAGCGACTTTTTCTCTTTGTTGCGCTTTCTCTTGTGCTGATGTTTTTGTGGCAGGCGTGGGAAGCCAATAAGCATAAAGAGGCAGCAACAGTATCTGCACCTGCGACAACCAGTGGTACGCTGACGCCTGCACCTGCCGACAGCACACCATCAGTAAGTAACGTCGCTGTGAATGCGGCACCTAGTGTTGCTGCTAGTCAACCCGCTGCCATACCGAGCAGTACTTTAAAATCGGCGCAACGCATTCACATTACCAGTGATCTGTTCGTTGCCGAGATTGACACCGCCGGCGGCGATTTAAGACGCCTTGATTTGACACATTATCCGGTCGCCACCGACAAGCCCAACGAACCGTTTCAGTTATTTAACGATACACTGCCCAGCTTGTTCATTGCCCAAACTGGCGTGGTGGGGAGCGGTAGTCTTGCACCTGACGCCGACGCGCTGTTTACAGCAGAAAAAACTGAATATCGACTTGCTGACGGCGCCGACACGCTCGACATCCCGCTACGCTGGACGCATGCCGACGGGATTACGGTTGTTAAAACCTACACCTTTCGTCGCAATAGCTATCTAGTAGATGTGAAAGTCGAAATCACCAACAATTCCGACAAAGAATGGAAAGGCCGCGTCTATCATCAGTTACAGCGCACCAAGGTCGGCGAAGTCGGGCAATCCAGTTTCGTCAACACCTACATGGGTGGCGTGGTATCTTCCGAGCGCAATAAATACGACAAAATAAAATTCGAAAGCATGGCCGAATGGAAACCGCAGGACAGTTTTTACAAAGGCGGTTGGGCAGCAATGCTGCAACATTATTTTTTCAGCGCTTGGATACCGCCACAGGAACAAGCCAATCACTACTATACCAATGTGCTGGATCAAACCCGATACATCATCGGCATGATGACCGAAGAACTGGTCGTCCCGACGAGCGGCGGCACGACACAAACCGCGCGCTTGTACGCTGGCCCAAAAGACCAGCACCACTTGAAAGACGTGGCGCCCAATCTCGAATTGGTGGTCGATTACGGGGTGCTGACCATCATCGCTCAACCGCTGTTTTGGTTATTGGATTTCTTTTACCGGATGCTTGGCAACTGGGGCTGGTCCATCGTGTGTTTAACGATAGTGATCAAGCTGGCGTTCTACAAGTTGTCGCAAGCCAGCTACCGGTCCACAGCGCACACGCGTCGCGTGCAACCCAAGGTGCAAGCCTTGCGCGAACGCTATGCCGATGACAAGCAGCGTATGAGCCAGGGGCTGATGGAGTTGTACAAAAAAGAGAAAATCAATCCACTGGGCGGATGTTTACCGATGGCGGTGCAAATCCCGGTGTTCATCGCATTATATTGGGTATTGTTGGAAAGTGTCGAGCTGCGGCAGGCCGATTTCATTTTTTGGATCCACGATCTGGCCAGTAAAGATCCCTTCTACGTGCTGCCAACGTTGATGGGTGCGTCGATGTTCATCCAGCAGAAACTTAACCCGCAGATGCCTGATCCGATTCAACAAAAAGTCATGATGGCCTTGCCGTTCGTATTTTTGTTTTTCTTCGCGTTTTTCCCCTCCGGCTTGGTGCTGTATTGGGTGGTCAACAACGTGTTGTCGATTGCCCAACAGTGGTACATCACCCGCAGTATCGAACGCGCCGCGTCGGCCTGAGTTCCCTACAGCGCCGCCTCGCGTTGTGATCGATCCCGACACCATCGCTGCGGTTGCTACTCCCCCAGGACGTGGTGGCATCGGCATCGTGCGCATCTCGGGCGCCGGTGCGGCTGCCATCACACGCAGCATAATTGGCTCTCTTCCGCTCGCACGTCGAGCGCACTTCGCCACCTTCCGGGCGGCACAGGAAGACATTATCGACGTCGGCCTTGCGCTCTACTTTCCGGCGCCCCACTCGTTCACCGGCGAAGACGTGCTCGAATTGCAGGGCCACGGTGGCCCGGTGGTCATGGACCAATTACTCAAACGTGTGCTTGAATTGGGTGCTCGCTTGGCGCGTCCCGGCGAATTTTCCCAGCGCGCGTTTCTCAACGGCAAGATCGACTTGGCTGAAGCTGAGGCGATTGCCGATCTGATCGACAGCAGTTCTGAGCATGCTGCGCGCCTCGCCGTGCGTTCGTTGCAAGGTGAGTTTTCGCAACACGTACAAGCCCTGTTGCAGCAGTTGATTCAGTTGCGCGCCTATGTTGAGAGCGCCATCGATTTTCCCGAAGAGGAAATTGATTTTTTATCCGAAGGTCAAGTTGGTCTGCGCTTGCAAAAGGTCATGGCGCAATTGCAAGCCACGCTCAACAGCGCGCGCCAAGGTCGCTTGGTGCGCGAAGGTATGACGGTTGTGATTGTCGGACAACCCAATGCAGGAAAGTCCACGCTTTTGAATGCGCTCGCCGGTCACGACCTCGCCATCGTGACGCCAATACCGGGCACCACGCGCGATGTGTTACGCGCCGAAATCAACCTGGACGGCTTGCCCTTGCACATCATCGACACCGCCGGGTTGCGCGATAGCGTCGATCCGGTGGAACAAGAAGGCATGCGCCGCGCGTGGCAGCAAATTGAGCAGGCCGACCACATCTTGTTACTGCTCGATGATCGCGTTGGCTACACGGATATCGACCGTGCCTTGGTTGCCCGCATGCCCGCAGCGGCGCAACTCACTTTCGTATTTAATAAGGCCGACCTCACCGGGCGTCCAGTGGGGCTGACGCGTGAAAATAATCAGGCACACCTCGCATTGAGCGCAAAGACCAACCAAGGTATGGACGCACTACGACAGCATCTCAAAGCGGCCATCGGCTATCACGGCAGTAACGATGGCGCCTTTATGGCACGGCGCCGTCATGTGGATGCGCTACAACGCGCGCTCGATGCTTTGTCGAAGGGCGCCGCGCAGTTGCAACAGCGCAACGCCGGTGAATTGTTGGCGGAAGATTTACGTCTGGCGCAGCAGCACCTCGGCAGCATCACCGGTGAATTTACTTCCGACGATTTATTGGGCGAAATATTCGCCTCGTTCTGCATCGGCAAATAACGCATGCGCACTCGCTCTGGCTGCTTTTTCCTGGTTGCGATGGTGGGTGCCACCGTGCTCCCTGCACATGCTGAAATTTTGCCGAGCGATCCGCCTTTCAGTCAGTGTGCGGCCGAATTCGTGGTGATGCCGCAGTTGCCGTTCGCCATTCCGGCGGGCGATGACGGCCAAACCACCCGCGTGATCGCCGATAACAGCCAGGTCGAGGGCGAGGTCGAGAAGACGTATTCGTTCACGGGTGGTGTGACCTTGCAGCGCGGCGCACAGTGGTTGCAGGGTGATCATGTGGCGTACCGCAATGCGCATACCGATGTTGATGCCAGCGGTAATGTCAATATTTGGCAAAACGATCTGCTGTTGTCGGGCGAGCGGGCGCAATTTTCCTTGGAGCACGAGCGCGGCGTCATCGAACGCGCGCGCTTTTTTCTGAAGCAAGGTCATGCGCGCGGCGACGCTGCGCGCATCGTGATCGACAGCAAAACCCAAACCACCTTGCAACACACGACGTACACCACCTGCGACCAACAGAACGATGTCTGGCGTTTGCATGCCGGGAGCTTGATATTAAATACCGCCGACAACATCGGCACCGCAACGCAGGTGTGGATCGATTTCATGAGCGTGCCGTTTGTGTATTTTCCGTACCTGAATTTTCCGTTGGCGGGGCGTAAATCAGGCTTGTTGTTCCCAACTTTCGGCCGTTCCGGGCGCTCCGGCATCCGTGTGGCACAGCCGTTTTATTGGAATATCGCGCCGGACCGCGATGCGACTTTCACCGTGCAGAATTTCTCCGCGCGTGGACAGCAACTGCTGGGTGAGTTTCGCTATCTCAATCCGCGTTCCGGAGGACAGCTCAACTTCGAATATCTGCCGCAGGACAAAATCGCGGGCGCAGATCGCAGCTATGTCGCGTATGCCCACCACGCGTCGCCGGCACCCGCATGGACCAGCGAATTGAATTACCGGTACGCATCCGACAAAGATTACTTTGCTAATTTTGGTGACCGTCTGAGTACCGCAGCGACCGTACACCTGGAACGGAATGCGCGCCTCAGTTATCGTGGCGAGCGGTTGACTGCGCAGGCGGCAGTGATCGATTTCCAAACGCTGGACGACAGCATTATCGAGAACGCGCGGCCTTACAAAATCCTGCCCCAGCTCACGCTGCAAACACAGCCGCAGGCTGATTACCTTGGCCTGCGTCCGCAGCTCAGCGCCGATGCCGTGCGTTTTGATCGCCCGACCAAGGTGTCCGGTACGCGCGTGACCCTGTATCCGAGTGTGAGTTACCCCATCGAAGGCGTGGCGGGATATCTGCGACCCAAGCTGGGCATACACCACACCCAATATGCGTTGACGCGACAGGCAACCGATACCGCAGATGATCCCACGCGCACGTTAGCAGTCTTCAGTACCGACAGTGGCTTGAGCTTTGAGCGCGATCTTGACGTTAACGCGCGCGGCTTTGTGCAGACCCTGGAGTCGCGCTTGTATTATTTGTACGTGCCCTATCGTGACCAAAAGCGCTTGCTGGTCGACGGCAGCGTGCGTAACGAGCTGTGTTTCGATTGCGGTTTAAGCGGGCTGAGTTACGCGCAACTGTTCGCCGAAAATCGTTTCGCGGGTGGCGACCGCTTCGGTGACGCCAACCAGTTTAGTCTCGCGCTGACCACGCGGGTGCTGGATCCTGCCGGGGTCGAACGACTGAGCGCGAGTGTTGGCCGAATTTACTACCTGCGTGATCGCGAAGTCACGATGCCGGGTGTTGCGCCGGGCGCCCGCGCCGATACCGCGCCGCGTTCCGACATCGTCGGCGAGCTGCGCGCGCATCCGCTGCATTATCTGGACATCAGCGCGACGGCGCAGTGGAATAACGCGTTGGCGGCCTATACCCAAGCGAACTTGCTGCTGCGCTACCAACCGCACAAGCGCAGGATCATGAATTTCGGCGTGCGTTTAAACCGCGATCCGGCCACTGGAAAACTCACCCAGCAGGAACTCGATGCTTCGGTAGTCTGGCCGTTATTGCCGAACTGGAATTTAATCGCCCGCCGCAATTACTCGCTGCTCGATTCACGCGATAAAGAGTGGATCGCCGGTCTGGAGTATGATGGCTGTTGTTGGGCGCTGCGCGCGGTCTCGCACGGTTATGTACTGCCTAGCACCACACAAACTCCCACCCTGCAAAATTCGTTCATGCTGCAGTTGGAACTAAAAGGACTGGCGAGCGTCGGTCAAGACATCACAACGTTATTGGAGAAACCGGAACATGGGATCGCGGGTTATTAGTTCACTCTTGCTGCTGATCATCGCATGCGCTGCGCTCGGTATGGCGAACGCCGTTGCGCATGCCGACATTGGCAAAGCGGCCAAATCCATCGACCGCATCATCGCGGTGGTCAACGATGATGTAATTACGGCGTCGGAGCTTGACAAGGAGCTGGGCGCGATCAAATTACAACTGCGCGCGCAGAACACACCGTTGCCGGCGGCCGATACACTGCGCACGCAGGTGCTGGACCGGGTTGTACTCAAGCGCTTGCAGTTGCAATTGGCGGGTGTCAACCACGTCAAGATCGACGACGAAGCCTTAAATCGCACGATTTTAAACATCGCCACGCAAAACAAATTGTCGCTCAGCGAATTCCGCAATGCGCTCGACAGCGACGGCATCAACTTTGAAGACTATCGCGAAAACATCCGCACCGAGATGACGCTGGCCCAATTGCGCCAACGGCAAGTCACCAACCGCATCGTCGTTACCGATCAGGAAGTCGACGAATTTCTGGAAACCCAGGCGGTACAAGGTGCGGTGACGGATGAATTTCGCTTAAGTCATATTTTAATTGTCGTGCCGGACGCCGCAACCGTCGAACAAGTCGATGCAGCGCAAAAGAAAGCCAACAGCGTGCTCGCGGACTTGCGTGCCGGCGCCGACTTCGCGCAGACGGCGCTAAGCGTGTCGGGCGGTGCGCAAGCCTTGCAAGGTGGCGACTTGGGTTGGCGCAAGCTCGGACAACTGCCGACGCTGTTCAGCAATCTTGTCACCACCATGAAGAGCGGTGATCTCATTAGTGCGCCGATCCGCAGTCCGAGCGGTTTTCATATCATCAAGCTGGTCGATAAGCGCAAGAGTGACGAACATCATCTGGTGATGCAAACGCAAGCACGTCACATTTTGATTCGCACCACCGAGCTGGTCTCCAGCGACGATGCAAAGCGCAAGCTGGAGCAGCTCAAGCAACGCATTGCCGCCGGCGATGACTTCGCCGAAATGGCGCGCTCGCATTCTGAAGACAGCGCCACCGCAGTGAACGGCGGCAGTGTCGGCTGGGTCAGCCCCGGTGACTTGGTGCCCGCATTCGAAGAAGCCATGGATCAATTAAAGCTCAAGCAGATCAGCGCACCCTTTCACACCCAGTTCGGCTGGCACATCGTGCAAGTACTGGAGCGGCGCGATTACGACAACACCGCCGAGTTGAAAAAGACCCGCGCCCGCGACGAAATCCGCCAACGCAAAATCGAAGAAGAAACCCAAACTTGGCTGCGCCAGATGCGCGACGAAGCGTTTGTGGAACTGCGGCCGTGACACATCAGTCAGTTTGTTGCGAAGGGGCAATGTGAAACGAGGATTGACTCAATGATTACTCTGATCGAGGCGAAGAACTTTCGCTGCCTGCGTTACATTCGGCAGCCGCTCTCGAACTTTCACGTGTTGGTCGGGCC
The DNA here is from genome assembly GCA_031363085.1 of Gammaproteobacteria bacterium. GTDB lineage: Bacteria > Pseudomonadota > Gammaproteobacteria > SG8-11 > SG8-11 > UBA6921. Next base: position 11,306 of record JANLTU010000245.1, on the reverse strand, counting down.
AAACGCGAGCGGCAAGACCACGTTCCTGGATGTGATCGCTTTTCTTGGCAAGCTGGTGTCGGATGGTCTGGATGCAGCAGTGCAGGAACGTACCCGGAATTTCCAGGACTTGCTTTGGTCACGCAGCGGGAGCGACTTTGAGCTTGCGATTGAGGCGCGAATTCCTGGAGAGCGACGGGCATTGTTGGCAGCCAAGGAGTTTGACATTGTTCGCTACGAAATCGCCATTGGCCAAGTCGAGGACAGCGGTGAGATTATGATCCTGGCCGAAAAGGTGCTCCTCAAGACGGCGAGTGCGGAAACACTTGTTACACAGCGAAATCTCTTCCCGTTGTCGTCTGAGATACCCACAACGGTAATGACCGGCAAGATGGCGAAAGGCACGCGTGCCGTGCTTAGTAAAGCGCAAGGTGGAAATGACAATTTCTTCCCCGAAGTTCAACAGCAGGGTAAGGGTTGGTCGCCGTCTTTCAGGCTAGGGCCGCGCAAATCAGCGTTGGGTAATTTGCCTGCAGATGAATCCAAGTTCCCGGTTTCCACATGGCTCAAGGCGCTTCTGACGGAAGGCGAACAGCAGTTCGTGCTCAACAGTTTGCTGATCCGACGCGCCAGTCCGCCCGGGCAGGTGCGCGGATTCAAACCGGACGGTTCCAATTTGCCGTGGGTGATTGAGAGCTTAAAGGCTAGTTCCCCAGACAATTTCGCTAACTGGATTCGACATCTACGTACCGCGCTCCCGGACATCAAAAACATCCGCACCGTCGAACGTCCTGATGATCGCCATCGCTATCTCGTCATCGACTATCAAAGTGGCTTGGATGTGCCCTCGTGGATGGTCTCGGACGGAACTCTGCGGCTGTTGGCACTGACATTGCCTGCGTACCTGCCGGATTTTTCGGGTGTGTACCTGATCGAAGAGCCTGAGAACGGCATTCACCCGCGTGCGGTGGAGACCGTGTTCCAATCGCTATCCTCGGTATACGGCGCACAAATCCTGGTCGCGACACATTCACCCGTGATCCTGAGCATGGTCGAAGCGGATAAAGTATTGTGCTTTGCGAAGACCGCCGATGGCGCGACGGATATCGTTCTAGGCAGCAATCATCCCGCTTTGATCGGATGGAAGGGCGAAACCAATTTGGGCACCCTGTTCGCGGCGGGAGTGCTGGGATGAATGCACCGCACGCCAAGGATTTGGTAATCCTTGTCGCCGACAAAAATATGGAGTTCGCGGTGCGTGGAATTCTGACCAGACGCGATGCGTTGGCGATGCGCGAGCTTTCGTTCGACCTGTATGTCCACCCGGAAAGAGACCCTGGCTGCCTGAAGCGCGGTTGTGACTTTTTGCGGCCGTTCGTCGAAAGCCATGCGCATGCATTGATACTGTTCGACCACGCTGGCTGTGGGCAGGAGTCGCTTACCCCGGAGGAGCTGGAGTCCGGCATCGAGTCCCAGCTCGCCCAATCGGGATGGACGAGTTGTGCCGCCATCGTGATCGCACCCGAGCTGGAGAATTGGGTATGGAGTGATTCTCCACATGTGGATGCCGTGCTTGGATGGGCGGACAAAACCCCCGCCTTGAAAAACTGGCTAATCGACAACGGGCATTGGGTAGTGAATGAACTCAAGCCTCAGGCGCCGAAAGAGGCGCTTGAAGCAGCGATACGCTTTGTCCGCAAGCAGCGGTCGTCGTCGTTGTATTCCGATCTGGGCGAGAAGGTCGGTCTCCAGCGCTGCTCCGACCGCGCATTCGTCAAGCTGAAAGATGCGCTGAAATCTTGGTTCAGCGTTTAACGTGAGCTAAGCGCTATCATGATTCCGATAGATTATCATCGTATTGTCATCACGCCCGGTGAACCTGCCGGTATCGGCCCGGACTTGTGCATACAACTGGCGCAGCGCGCGCATGCGTGCGAGCTGGTGGTGATCGCGGATCGTGACTTGCTGGAAGCGCGCGCGCAGGTGCTTGGCCTGCCGTTGCAGACGTTGTTGTTCGATCCCTATGCACCGCCCGAGGCGCACTACCCCGGTGTGTTAAACGTGATTTCGATTCCGCTCGCCGCGCAATGTGAGCCAGGGCAATTGAATGCCGCCAACGCCCGCTATGTGCTCGACACCCTGCGGCGCGCCGTCGCCGGCTGCCGCAACGGCGAATTCGCAGCGCTGGTCACCGGTCCGGTGCACAAAGGGGTTATCAACGACGCGGGTATTGCCTTCACCGGCCACACCGAATTTCTTGCCGAACTCACGCAGGCGTCACAGGTGGTAATGATGTTGGCAGCGTCGGGCTTACGCGTTGCGTTGGCCACCACGCATTTACCGCTCAGCGAAGTGAGCAAGGCGCTCAACGCCCCCTTGCTTGAGCGCGTGCTGCGCGTGCTGCATGCGGATCTGGTGCAGAAGTTTCGCATCGCACAGCCGCGCATTCTGGTGTGCGGGTTGAATCCGCATGCCGGCGAAGGCGGACATCTGGGCCGCGAAGAGCTCGATATCATCGTGCCGGTGCTTGATAAATTGCGCAGCGCAGGCATGAATTTGACCGGGCCATTAGCCGCCGATACCTTGTTCACACTAAAGAACCTCACCCATGCCGACGCAGTGCTGGCGATGTACCACGACCAGGGTTTGCCGGTGTTGAAATATATCGGCTTCGGTAGCGCGGTGAACATCACCTTGGGCTTACCTATTATTCGCACCTCGGTGGATCACGGCACTGCATTACAGTTGGCCGCGCGTGGCGGTGCGGATGTAGGTAGCCTCGCCGCCGCACTGCAACAGGCCATCGAACTGGCGAGCACGTGATGCATCGCGCCCGTAAACGCTTCGGGCAAAATTTTTTGCACGACAAGGCGGTGGTTGCACGCATCGTCGCGGCGCTGCATCCGCAGAGGGACGAAGCGCTGATCGAAATCGGCCCCGGTCTGGGCGCGCTCACACGTGAACTGCTGCCGCAAGTCACGGCGCTCGACGTCGTGGAGCTGGATCGCGATGTGATTCCGTTACTGGAACAAGCCTGTCGGGGTTTGGGCACGCTGCGGGTGCATCAGGCCGATGCGTTACATTTTGATTTCGCCGCGTTGATGCGCGATGCGAAGAAGTTGCGTGTGCTTGGCAACCTTCCCTACAACATCGCCACGCCCTTGCTGTTTCACTTGTTCACGCAAACGCAGGCAATCCACGACATGTATTTCATGCTGCAAAAAGAAGTGGTCGAGCGCATGGTCGCCGCACCCGATACCGAACATTACGGACGCCTCAGCGTGATGGTGCAGTTTCATTGCGCCGCGCACAAATTGTTTACGGTCGGGCCGGGTGCATTCAGGCCGGCGCCGAAAGTCGATTCGGCGCTGGTGCGCCTGTTACCGCACGCGCTGCCGCCGGTCGAGGTGCCAGATGTTGCGCAGTTTGCCGCGCTGGTAACACAAGCCTTTTCGCAGCGTCGTAAAACCCTGCGCAATGCACTCAGGGGCGCGGTGAACGAGGTGCAATTTGCGGCCTGCGGCATCGACCCCAGTGCGCGCGCCGAACAACTCTCGTTGGCGGATTTTGCCGGCTTAAGCCGCGCCTTGTAACCGCGCAGTTAGAGCGGTATCTGCCACCATTGCAGATGTTCCCGGGGAAAGCGCAACACCAGCGCAAACCCCACCGCGCCGCTGCCCAGTACTTGATAGTTGTCGGTCTCGACGTAATGCAGTTTGTAATACGCCTTCAATTGCACGCGACGGGTCAGCGAAATGCGCAGACCGACATCAACAAACGTGTCGGGGTCGATCCAGTTGCGCCCTTTGGAATTTTTAACCGCGCGATCAATGATCATCTCACCTAAGACCTCGCCGGCATCAAAACCCAGTTCAGCATACGGCGCCACCGGCCAGGGTGCCGTGATCGCCAGGGTCGCCGTCCAGCTACCGAAGAGCTGGCCGTCGTAGTAGCGTTTTACCATGCGCAAGCCGGTGCCCAGGTCGAGCTCGAAACCACGCCGGTTGATCGCTGCCCAACCCAGATCAATGCCTTTGCTATTCAGATCAAGGCCGTCATCGGAATAGGCTTGGACAAAACGATAGCCCGGCTCAAAGGCCGGGTCGTGCGGATCAACATTTTCGGGGATTTCCGCCGCAACCGGGGCGCATGTCAATACGGCCCACAGACAAACTGCGGCGGTTTGATAGAGTCGCGAAAAATTTAAGGGGGCAAATTTCACCGCGCCATTATGCCGGTGAAAGGTTGGTTTCGGCTTAGTGCATTACGCAATTATGCAAAGGCGATAAACATCGCCGAGGTCCACACCTTGGCATCGTTGGTCTGACGTGCCAGCAAATACACCGGGCGGAAACCATGCGGGCCATTGCTGGGCGCAAGCTCGATGGTTCCGGAGACATCACGCGGCGCGGCCTGTGCGCTGAGGCGCTCGAAGGCGAGAAACATTTCCACGCCGGGCAATTCTTTTTTCAAGCGCGCGGCGGCCAGTAATTCCTTGCCGCTGATTTCCCACGCAAACACCGGGCAGTGCACAAAGGGATTGCCCTTGAGCGGATCGCCGACCTTCACATAACCGTCGATGCTGCCTTCAACCCGCAAGGTCGCGTTGGCAAGATCAGAGACTTCGATCTCGATGGCATCGACATCGCCGTAGGTATCGCTGCTAAAGCCGATTTGTGTCGCGCTCTGGCGCCAACAGGTTTCTTCCATGTGTTCGAAGCCCAAGCCGTCGAAATGATTAATCACCGCGCCGTTGATGGTGATGGTGCCTTTCCATGCTGCCCAGCGGTAACGATCCTTGACGCGCGCACCGCCCCAACGCAGGCGGATTTTATTGGGCGCGTAACCGAGTTCCTGCTGTAGGTCGCGGCGCCAGAACGGGCCAGTGTGATCGTAAGCGACAATCTCATCCCAACCGGCATCGCCCAGAAAACGGTAGTCCAGTAGTGCCTTGCCATGATGTTTAAATTCATCGCCCATGATGTGCGGACCGCAGCGCGTGAGTCCGAAGGTGCGTTCACCGGTGCAGGCAAAGGTGTGGCGTGCGCGCAGTGCTTGGGCAATTTCGCTGCGCGTGAGGCCGGGTGCGATCACGCCGCACAGTCCGCCCTTGGTGCCAAACACTGCCGTGCCCGGCACACCGCCGCCGCAACGGCCGCGATGCTCATCGCCGGCCATGCTGGCGCCGAGCTTGTAACCGCGCTCGATGGCTTCTTGATACAGCCAGCCGAAGTGGCCCCACGACGAACCGATTTCGATCAAGCGTTCCAGTTGCGGATGGTGCCAGTCGAGAATGCAGCGGCGCCCGCCGACGTGCGGGATCAGCAAGTGGCCTTCGGGATCTTTGGCGTAGGCAGCCCACAATTCTTCCAGCGGCCACGCGCCGGGTTCGACGCCGCCGCCTTTCATGTCTTCGTTCCACTCCACCGAGCGCACATGCTCGCCGGTTTTCAGGAACGGAAACTCGGGCACGCCGTCATGCAGAAACACCACGTTGTGATCGCCGCCGGCGCATGATGAACCGCACCACTCGGTGCCCGGATACGCCACAAAGCTGCCTTCTTTGTGGATCGCGCGCATCAATGTGACGGTTTCATCCCATTTACTTTTGGTGATGTTGAAATCGTTATGCGCAAACGCCAGTACGTCGAGCCCGGATACGTCGCGGCCGTAAGTGAGGTTGTAGGTGGTGCTGTTGGTGCCGATGGTGTCTTCGGAATGCACATGCAGATCGGCGTAGTAAATTCTCGGAACGGTCAGCTCTTGGTCGAGCGTAACAAAAAAGGCTTGCGGCTTGACCGACGGATGTTCGGACAGTTGTGCGGTGATGACCAGCTCGCCACCCTTGCTGGTCGGTATATTGTCAAGCAATGCCACTGCCCAGCCTTGTTTAGCCAGTGACAACTGTTTTTCATACACCGGCTTGGTATTCAGCGTCGCAGTAAGCGCAAATTTCTCGGCGCGATTCCAGCAGGTGTTGCCCCACTGATCTTCCGCGCGCACACGCACGGCGAGCGGCTCGCCAACGCGCACCACGCGCGGCGCCGTCATCACCAATTGCGCCGGCTCACCGGGCACGACCTGAATCACGCTGTCGCCCGGCACCGCAGCGAAGCGCGATGTGCCCAGCGGGTCGATGTAACAGCGAATCCGAAAATTTTCTTCGACGAAGGTTTGTACGCGCGTGCCGGCGCCGCCGAAGCGGCGGTCACCCAGACGGATGATGATGTGGTCGCCGGGTTTCAGATAACCATCGACGGCATCGACGATGACGGCTTTTTGAAACGGCCGTTCGTGACCTTTTTGATCAAAGCGAACTTTAAGCGACTGCACCGTCGCTGGGCTCTGGTCGGGCAAACACGGGCCGGCCTGATACTCGGCAGAAATATAGTTGGCGCCATGTGGATCGGAAGTTTGAAACAGCGCCCAGTCGGAATAAAACCGGAACGTGGCTTTGAACCACGCGCCGTCGGCCATGCCCGAGGCCCCCAGTTCGTAATCAAGCACGATTTCCTGCCACGAGCCCGCAATTAGGGTTTCGACATTGCAGGTGACGCGCCCGAGGAAGGGCATGTCTTTGGTTTTAGCGTACAGACCCTGGGGTGCGAAGTAATCGCCGAGTTTCTGTTTGAGTTCCGTGTCCGACAGTTTTTTCATGTGTACGCCTGCTGCATTAAATAACCGCCCCCCATTTCCAGACCACTAATGATGACTCCACACCTCGTACTTCTTTTCCAGTTGTCGAAAGCCGAAGCGTTCAAACACCCATGAGAACAGACCGATCAGCACGATGCCCATCATCACCTGTGCGGTGTTACCGACTTCGCCGCCCATCGACACCATCCAGCCAATGCCGGATGAGGCGCCGATCATTTCTGCGGCCACCAGTGCGCGCCACGCCTGCGAGAAACCGATGCGCAGGCCCGCCGTCAGATACGGCAAGCTCGCCGGGAGATACACGTGCATGAATAATTGCCAAGGTCGGGCACCCAAGATGCGTGCCGCGCGTACTTCATTGCCTTGGATCTGCAATACGCCTTCCATGATCGTGACGATCATGGGGTTAACCGCCGAAATGAAAATCACCACCACGATGGACTGCCAGCCAATGCCGAACATGATGAGCATCAGCGGTGCCCAGGCCACCGGCGGGATCGACATGAACAGCATGTTGAGCGGTGTCAGATATTCGCGGAACGGGCGAAAAAATCCGCCGAGAAAGCCAAGCGTCAACGCGACGATCACCGCCGTGCCAAAGCCGATAATCTCGCGCACAAAGCTGTCGATCAGGTGCGGATGCAGTTGGCCTTTCATGGCCCATTCGTAACCTTCCTGCACCACTTGCCACGGCTGCGGCAAAATGTATGACGGCAGGTTCCAGGCCAGCACCACCCACACTAAGAACAGCGACGGTAACGACAGCCAGCCGTAAGAAAACGGCGCTTTCTTTTGCTGTGCCGCCGCCGGAACGGCAATTGATGTTGGGGCTTCGCTATTCACGGTGCTCATGTCGATCTCGTTGGACTACTTCTTTATGGCTTTCGCACTACGCGCTGCGGTCGCTTGCTGCAACGGTGCGGTATTTACCATGTCGGACGCTTTGAGGTCACCTTTCAGGAAGCCCAGCGAGCGTGACCAGTTAATTTGTCGGTCGAAGAAAGCCATGTCTTTGTCGTTGATCGCCGATTCGTAGCCGATGCGTTCGCGCGCCAGACGCACCACTTCGATCTCGGCAATGTTCTTGCCGCTTTTGTCTTTCAGATTGCTGAGGTCAATGCTTTCCGCTTCCGGGTTGTCGCCTTTATCTGCGACAGCTACGCGCGGCTTGAAGGTTGCGGCGATCAAGTCATTGCCGGCGGTCGGGGCCGAATTGAGAAATTCCACGGCCTCGCCATGGGCTTGCAGCAGTTTCACCACCGCATCACGATTTTTTTCCAGGAATTCCTTCTTCACCACGATCACGTACCACGGGTAATTGGGAATCGCATCGGCGACGTTGAACAAAATTTTAGTTTCGCCGTTGAGCAAGAATTGCGTGGTGAAGGGTTCCCACATGAAGGCGGCGTCTACCACCTTGGTCATCAGCGCCGCGCCCATGTTGCCCGAGGGCATGGAGATCACGTCCACGTCCTTGTCCGCATCCAGCTTCGCTTCTTCTTTCAGCACGTAGCCGCGCAGCAGCGCGTCGGTGCCGCTGCCTTTTTTGACGCTGGCGATTTTCCTGCCCTTGAGATCGGCGAGTGAGTTAATGCCGGAGTCTTTGCGCACTACCATTGCCAACTGGCCGTAGTTCACTTTGGCAACGGTAATGGTTTGCATGCCGCGCGTGAACCAGTTTGCCGCCGGCGCGAAGCCTACGTAGCCGACGTCGAGCTGGTTACCCGCCAGTGCCTGAAACAAAATCGGACCGCTGGTGAACTCGGTGACTTTGGCGTCGATGCCGTTGGCGGCGAACAAGCCTTTTTTGTCGGCCACAATCACCGGCGCATTGGCCATTGCATACACCCAGCCGATGCGCACCTCCGGTTTATCGGCGGCTACCGCTGAAAATGTCAACGTCGATGCCGCGAGCAACAGGCTGATTCCGCGTGCCAGATAGTTCATGGTTGTGTCCTCTGTGGTTAACCAACGGTGTTGTCGTTACGTTTGGCCATCGCTACTTGCGTGATGTCCTTCATCAACTCTTTCTTGTATTCCCAGAACAATTCGTGGGTGCGCGTCGTTGGCCCGCTACGTGGGCGCGGCAGCTCATTTTTCAGTTCGCGAAAAATGCCATGGGGTGGGCGGTTCAGCACTACGATGCGGTCTGACAGGTAAATGGCCTCGTCGATATCGTGCGTAATGAACAATACGGTTTGGCCAAGCTCCTGCCACAAGCGCAGCATTTCGTCGTTCATGGTTTCGCGCGTGATCGCATCGAGTGCGCCGAAGGGTTCGTCCATCAGCAACAGTGTCGGCTGCGTGACCAGTGTACGCGCCAACGACACGCGCTGCTGCATGCCACCGGACAGGCGCCGTGGCAGGTAGTCCTCAAAGCCTTTTAATCCGACCAGGGTCAGATACTCACGAGCGAGCTCGCGCCGTTGCTTGGGTGGTTTTTCGTTGACCATCTTCAGCCCGAACTCGACATTTTCAACGGCTGTGAGCCATGGAAACAGCGTCGCTTGCTGGAACACAAAGCCAAGATGGGGATCTTCTGGATAAATCGGTTGGCCGCGCAGTAATATTTGGCCTTGATCTGGCGTCATGAAACCGGCTAGTAGATTCAGCAAGGTGGTCTTGCCGCAACCGGAAGGTCCGATCACGCAGACGAATTCGCCGGGCTCAATATGCAGATTCAAGTCTTGATAAATAGGCAGTGCGGTGTCGAACCGAAAATACACTTGGTCGATGACGAGGTGTTCACCACCGACATGGGCAATGTGTGGATGCACCAATTCCCCCTATTTGAAACGATTGTTGGTGAGCGCGTGAATGTAGTGGCGGTATCATCCCAAGTCTGTCGGCTGGGCGACAATAGTCGCATAGCGACGGGCGATACAGCAAAGTGTTTAAGGTCTGCGGAAAAGGGCTCGTCCCTGAGCAACAAACTGAACTCCGGCACTCAGGCTGCACCGACGGATGAGTCAGTGTTAAGACATTTATTTCTACAGCGCTACTGTTGTTAAGGCTCACGATCAAAACGCACTTGAATCATAACGGATTGCCAATAATATTTCGGCCTGCCAGACGACAGAATATGCTGCTGTTTACACGTTATTTTAGTGTTGCCAACCGGCACGCAGATTGTCGAGAGCCGAGGATGTAACAGTGGCACCCATCATGGATGTTAACAACCACCGCACGCCGTCCTTTCTTGCCCATTTGGATGAGCCCGAGCAACAGCGCTTACTCAAATTTTCCGTGCTTCAAGAGCTGCGGCGCAACCAAGTAGTGTTCTGCGCCGGCGACGTGCCAGATTACGTCTATATCGTGCAAAGCGGACGGGTACGCATTTATCATTTAAGTACGGCGGGACGAGTCGTGTCGCTGTGGTTTTGTGTGGCGGAAGACATCTTTGGCCTGACCGAGCTTTATCACGGCGGCAGTCGGCAGGTGTGCGCGCAAGCCTGTGAACGTTCACGCGTGTTACGCATTGCGCGCGCAGATTTTTCACACTTTCTGGAAACCAGTCCGCGCGCCGCACTGGCCGCGTTGGATGTGGTGTCGATGCGGCTACGCGGGCTGGGTCGTGTGATTGAAGGCTTGGTCGAATGCGATGTTACCGAACGGTTGACGCAATTGATTCAGCGTTTATGCCAGGAGTACGGCCGTCCCAATGGTGACGACGTCTGCATTGATCTGCGCCTGACACATCAGGACTTTGCGGACATGATTGGCGCTACGCGTCAGACCGTGACCAGCACACTGGGAGAGCTGCGCCGCAGCGGCGCGTTAAAGCTGCACGAGCGGCGCTGGCATGTGGCGCGGCAGATGTTGGCGGCGCGGACCGATACCAAGTCCACTTCAGCACAATAGCTCTCCCAAGTAATGCACTGACCTATTCAACTGCAATGCGCGCAGCCATTTGCCGAAGTTCGCTAACAAGCTGCTCCATCCCCTCTGCGTTTTGACGGGTTGCATTCGTTTCGATAACAGCCGCGATACGCATCAATAGCGGAAAACCGAGATTACCCGCCGTGCCTTTCAAGTCGTGGGCCGCGCCGCTCAGGCGTGCCCAGTCGAGTTGTTGCCATGCCTGACTGAGCTTGTCCACGAGAGCAGGCAGCGTTGCTACGAACCGGCCTATGATCGGTGCGAGCTCAGGTTCATCTGTAAGAATCGTCGAATAAATCGGATTGTTGTTCATTCATCCTCACTACCCAAAACCGCCCCGCGCTCTATCGTATCCCTACCCCTTGATTAGCTGCCCCACCGTTGGGTGGATGGGTCGAGTTGCCAGTACGAATCTGTATCGTCCCCACCCCTGCGTTCTTGATTTGGATATGCCCCAGATTGTGCCCGGCGGTTATCTGCAATCACCTCAAGCTATTTGCACGAGACCCGATATGCCCAGAAGCCGGTTAATTCTTCGAGACAGTAATGATGCAGATGAAATTTCATTTATTAGTCTTATCCACGCTATGGGCGATTTCAGCCACCACTGTCGCGTCAGCGCAGGACGCGGCTGCACCGGCTGGCGAGGCGCTCCTGTTCGACGACATTCCGTCGGTGTTCGGTGCTTCGAAGTACGACCAGCGGCTGGAAGAGGCACCGGCCTCAGTTACGTTGATCACCGCCGACGAAATCAAAAAATACGGCTATCGCACCCTGGCGGATATCTTGCG
>JANLTU010000177.1:0-17378 GCA_031363085.1 Gammaproteobacteria bacterium | reverse complement strand
CCGGTGAATTCGCCGATGCTCCTGAAGTACAGGCATCAAGAACATGCTGGAACCCTAGCCATGCACAAGTCTGCGTGTGTGGTTAGTGTGGTGCCGCATCTGGCGGAGAACAATGCAGTCATGCAAGCCTGACCCGATTTCAAGGCTCGCCCGTGCGCGGAAATTTGGGCATTCAAAGAGGAACCGCGATCGCGACGTTTGAAAGCGGGAAGTACCCCAACCAAGCTCACGGTAACCACGCGGCCATCTACATCTCCCAGGACGCGAAAGGAATACAGGTTTACGACCAGTGGGCATCCAATAAATTGGGCGTTCATGTCCGCATCATTAAATGGGGTGGCGAGGATCCGAGTAACGACGGAAATGCGTTCTCCGTTATCGAGTAAACAACAATGACTAAAACTTGCCCTATGAAGCTAGCGGGGTTTATCACTATTGACTAGTGGGTTAGGAGCGCAGGCCAGTGAAGAGCTGGTATGTCCACCCACTGTTTCCGTTTCACAAAAGGCGACCACCTCGCCGCTAGGTTGGGACGCCAGTAGTCGTAGCGATGAAGCGATGCTTCACAATTTATCCGGAGTTAATTTCTATGATGGTCTGCCCAGCGAGTTGGTCGGATTAACTCCTGGCGGCGGAAAAACTGTCGGCAACAAAACAGTTGCGATATGGAGGCTCGACAAAAAACGAAACAGCAGGCGGAGCATTTGGATCGAATGCGCCTACACCTACACCCATGTAGTGCTGTCCAGGCGAGTGCCAGACTCTGTTCGGGAGTGTTCTGTGTATTTCGACAAAAACTTACGACTCAAGAAAGACAACGATTTTGAGCATATGGAGTGCAAGTGATTCATTCGCTCAATCAATAACCCGGTCAGGCTTGCAATAACCAAAAACCGGGTCAGAAACCGGGTCAGGCTTGAGTAACTGTATTATTGTAGTATCTCTGTAAGAGTGGCTGAAGGCAGTTGCCTGATGCAGTTTTGGGTTTCATTCCACAGCGACTCGCAGGAATGGCCTCTTGCCGCCCTCGTTTCCCGTTTCCCGTCTGCCGTCTTGAACAGCGTGCCGAGGCATGCATCGGATTCACATTTCCACCGGCAAGCCTGCCTGCCGCCACTCCGGAAAACCCTTTTCCATGCGTCGTGCCTTGAGTCCTCTGTGGCGTAATTTGGCCACCGCTTCGTAGGCCAGCAGGCAGTACGGGCCGCGACAGTAGGCGACGATCTCGCGGCTGGTGGGCAGTTCTTTCCAGTGTTTTTCCAGTTCTTCAAGCGGGATGTTGAGCGCGCCGGCGACGTGGCCGGCGGCGTATTCTTCGGGTGGGCGCACGTCGATCACGGTCACGCGTTTTTGCTTCATGCGCTTCAGCAGTTCGTCCGCCGGGATCGGTTCCAGATGGTCTTTGCTGGCCAGATGCGTTTTTACCAAGCGTTCCACTTCAGCCAGATGTTGTTCGGCGACGCGCCGCAGCGCCTCCAGCAACACCACCACTTCGTCGCCTGCCAGTTGGTAGTGGACAAACTGCCCTGACTTGCGCGTGGTCGCCAGCCCGGCTTGCCGCAACTGCTGCAAGTGTTGCGAAGTGTTGGCAATACTCAGGCCGCTCAGGCGGGCCAAAGCATCGACGCTGCGCTCGCCCTGCGCCAGGAATTCCAGCAACGCCAGGCGATGCGGGTTGCTCAGGGTCTTGCCGACACGCGCGAACTGCACGAACAGTTGATGTTTGACAGGGCTGCTTGACATGGTTCGGTGCCTGCTATCTAATATTCAATAGATCAATTGAATAACAGTTTAGCATTCCTGAAGCGGATGGCAAGACGACAATGCAGCGGAGCATGAAGCCATGATTGAATTCATCCTGAGCCACGAGCCCGCAGTGCGGCTGAGTTTCTTTTTCGGCGTGTTCGCATTGATGGCGCTGTGGGAAATGCGCGCGCCGCGCCGCGCGCTGCGCATCTCCAAGATGCAACGCTGGACAGCCAACCTGGGGATTGTGGTGCTCAACACCGTCATGTTGCGACTGCTGTTCCCGGCCGCTGCGGTGGGTATGGCGCTGTTCGCGCAACAACATGGCTGGGGTGTGTTCAATTATTTTCAAACCCCGGAATGGTTGGCGGTGTTGGCCTGCGTGATTATTCTCGACTGCGCGATTTATCTGCAACACGTCATGGTGCACGCGGTGCCGGCGCTGTGGCGGCTGCATCGCGTGCACCACGCCGATCTGGATTACGACGTCACCACCGGCGCGCGTTTTCATCCGCTCGAAATTGTTTTATCCATGTTGATCAAGTTCGCGGTCATCGCCGTGCTGGGTCCGCCGCTGGTCGCGGTGGTGATCTTCGAAGTGCTGCTCAACGCCACCGCGATGTTCAATCACGCCAACGCGCGTTTGCCGCTGGCGCTGGATCGCGTGCTGCGCTGGTGCGTGGTCACACCCGACATGCACCGCGTACATCACTCGGTAGAAGACGACGAAACCAACAGCAATTTCGGCTTCAGTCTGCCGTGGTGGGATCGCCTGTTCGGCACCTACCGCGCCCAGCCGCGCGCCGGGCACGACGCCATGCACATTGGCATCCACGGCTATCGCGATCCACAGCACGTGGATCGCTTGCCCGGTATGTTGACATTGCCCTTCATTGGTCAGGTGAGCGACTACGCCATTAACCGCCGCACCTGGAGCAGCAGCGATGATGCTAAATAAATCACTGCGTATTTTGTTGCGTTAAAGGAGACAAGTCATGATGGATAACACGAGTTGGTTTGGAGGGTTCGGTATGGGCTTGGGTTGGATCTCCATGCTCCTGTTCTGGGGCGTGGTGATTTTAGGAATCGCAATGCTGGCGAAATGGCTGATGGGTAATTCCACCGGCAGCAGCGTACCACTTGGCAAAAGCGCCTTGGAGTTATTGCAGGAACGCTATGCGCGCGGCGAAATCGGCAAGGAGGAGTTTGAACAAAAACGACGCGATTTGCAGCAGTAACCGCGTTGTTTTCACTGGCACCGGCGAACATGATGAGCCGTCTGCCAAAGACCCCGCACGCGACCAAACCAATGACTCCAGAAACCTACGACGCGTGGTATCACACGCCACGCGGCGGCTGGATCGCCGACGTCGAATATCGACTGCTGCGTGACCACTTGCGTGCCGCGCGCGGTGCCAGTGTCCTTGATGTTGGTTGCGGTACCGGACATTTCACGCGCCGCCTCGCGCAAGATGGCTTCGTCGTGACCGGCATCGATCCCGACGCGGACATGATCCGCTACGCGGCAGCGCAAGGCGGCGGCGTGATCTATCGCGTCGCCGATGCTCGTGCGCTGCCATTTCCCGCGCGCAGCTTCGACTTGGTCATCGCTATCACATCGCTGTGCTTCATTCATCAGCAGCAGCTCGCAGTTGCAGAAATGTCACGTGTCGCACGTGTTCGTGTTGCTCTGGGTCTGCTGAATCGGCACAGCTTGCTATACCAACGCAAAGGGCGGTACGGTGGTGCGGGTGCGTATGGTGGTGCGCATTGGCATACGCCACGCGCGGCGCGTCGACTGCTGTGCGAAATCAATGTGCACTCTATTGAAATCCGCAGCGCGCTTTATTTTCCAAGCGGCGGCATGCTTGCCAGAGTTGTAGAGCGCGTCATTCCAGCGCGCTTACCGCTGGGCGGTTTTTTGTTAGCCTGCGGTGAGATGAATTGATTCACGTGCCATCCTTGGCGGTGTGTTCACTCTTCCCAGGAGTTATCTCACGCCTTAACGTAACCCCGCGTTTCCCGTCGTAACACCACACCGGTTGTTTGCGGACATCAATGTGCACGCCGCCCACCCAGCGTGGTATGGGGTTAAGTTCCAGCCAGTGCGCATTGCCGTGCAACAGCTCGTGACCCAGCGGGGTGAGCGTTACATCCCAATCCTTGGGCTTTTCGCCGTGCTTGTTAAGAATGATCGCCGGTTGTGGCGCGTCCGCCAAGTCGTCCAAATAACACCAATACATGCTGTCGCCCAGAAAGGTCAGCGGTTCGTAGCGATTGGTGTAGCTGCCAAACAAGCGCGCGGCATTCAGCGGGCCTTCGTTGGATAACACCTGCAAGGTGAGTTGTTCAACGAGACTCAGGCCGTTGTGCAGTGACGGCAACTCTTGCAGATGGCGGTGCAGCGCGTTGGCCATGACTGGCAATGCCGGCGCCTGCGTCGCAACGAGTTGCGCGAGTAACTCCGGTGTTGGGGAGGTGAGCGCGTGCCAGGCGTGCTTGGCGAATTCAAATTGCGCGGTGCTGATGTCAGCAAACTGCGTCCACAACACGCGCAGCGCATCGGCGGGCAGTTGGCCCAGCCCATTGAAGCGTTGCACGCCCGGAACCCCGGTGACATTGATGAACCGCAGTTGCATGGGGCGCTTGCGCGGATTGCTGAAAAAATGCAGCAGTTTGGCCAGGATGAGTTGGTCGTAGGAATCATGCTCAAACCAGAGCGTGACCCGCGCATAATCGCGCGCCAGTTCCAGTGCAGCATAGTCTTCAGTGAGCGCGTTGAGCACGGATGGTTGATGATACCCCTGCTCGATATGCTCGGCGCGAATGCGAATGAACTCATCCAAGGTGTCGGTTATTGGCACCGGGCCGTGCGCGTACGGATCGGAAAAATTTAGAAAGTCGCCGACAAAACCCGCCACCACCAGCTTGTGCTGGATGTCGCTGCCGCAACGGATATGCAGCGTGCGACAGTCGCCATCCAGCGCCGTGGGCGCACCTAGCGCAACGGAATCGCGCGCGATGCGTGCCTGTTCAATGTGCGTTTTAAAATCCGCCCATTTCGAAAACCCATGCTCGCGCGCGAGTATAAATTGCGCGTCGCCTAGCCTGGGCTCGATATTTGTTTGCCGCAGCGTGTCGGCATGCATGCGTCGTAGGCGTTCGCGAGCCGCGACCTTGTTCGCCCGTAGTTCACGCAACAATTCTTTGGCGCGCTTTTTCTGCTGTTCCAACGACAGGGGTTGCAATTTACGCGGGTCGCCGTCGGCGAATTCGAACGAAGATTGCGTTGTAGACGTGCGCTGCTCACGCAGTGCGGCGAGATTTACGATCATACGACCTCCTTGGTGATCCAGTGCCCGCACATCAGGATGCAAGGAAATCGATGCATGCAGTCAACGTTTGTTGGGCGCAGCCCTTCCCGCAGGCGGGACGCCGACAAACCGGCGTGAACTCAGCATAGCAAGAATCCGCAGCGTGGCAACAGCAAGCCCGTCGCACCTGTCGGCTATTTCTGCAAGCGCGGCGGTTTGGCATACTGTGCGTTAACAAAGGGGGCAATGCATGGCACGGATAAAACGTTGTGTGCCGATCATCGGTTTAATTTTTTCCACGCTCGTGCTCGCAGCCGAGCCGCCGGTTAAAAACACGCCGGCGGAGATCATGCCGATTACGGCCGCGAATCTGCGCGGTCACGCGTCGCTGTATCACGAAGGTTGGTTTTTTATTTCGTCGACCGAGAAAGCGCTGGCGTATGCGAAGCAGCATGCGCTGACCGCGTCGGGGCAGGCGCTGGCGCAAATGCAGAGCGACATAAAACGTCACAGTGCCGAGTATGGCCGGGGCATGGGTGAAGTTGCCGGCAAGGGCGTGCAGACCGGCGCCGCGACCTTGCAGCGGGGTACGCAGTTGAGCATATCGGAATGGTCGTTGACCAAGGAGCTGGCGGGCGCTGAGCTTGACTATGGTTCACAGAGCATGCAGCGGGCGTGGGAGCGTTTCGTCAAAGGCAATCTCACGCTGGCGCAGCGCACGCAGGAAGATCGCCACGCCCTGGCGGCGGTGCCGGGAAATTACTTCCAGCACTTGCGCGAGGATTTCTCCAATCTGCGCGAATTAAGCGATGCCGCCAAGCAGACGATGTCGACGCACATCGAAGGCCGCTGGAGCGACGCGTTCGCCAGTGCGCAGGCCGATTTCGGCACCGCCTACGCGCAGTCGGGCGAGCGCAGCAATTCGCTCGCGGCGTTGGGCGACATCATGCTCGGATATATCAAGGCTGCGTACTCGGGGCTGTTCAAGCCGGCTGCGCGCAGCGCCATGCAAGGCACCGAAGCTTCGGTAAAGCTCGCCGCCAAGGTGATTTTTTTGCCGGTCGCCGGGCTCTTTATCGTCAGCGGGCGCACCATCGAATCCACCGGCATGAGTTTGTACTACGCCACCGCCACCGGGGTGAAGTTGGTGGCGCCCACGGTCGAGGGTGGCTTGCTGGCGGCTTTGTCGCTCGCGTCCTACAGTACCGTACCGGTGACGTACGCGGTGGGGGGTGCGGTGGGCGCGGTAAGCCAAGTGGCGGTGATCACCGCTGCGCCGGTGGCGGGTGTGGGGCAAACGGCAGTGAGTGGCGTGGTCGATAGCGCCGTGTATGCCGCGCAAGTCAGTTACGATCTGCTCGCCGGTACCACCAAGGTGACGCTGAATCAGGCGCAAGCCGGAATCGCGCTTGGTTACAACGCGTTGACCGCGATTCCGACGCAAGCGTTGTTGGGCACCGCCAACAGCGCGATTTTTCTGGCCTGGGACGGGCCGCGACTGGTCATCGCCGCCGCCCAAGGCGAGGTGCAATGGCACGATGCCGGCGGCGCCAAGGGCAGTGTGCCGGTACAAAGCGTACCGGTCGGCACGGTCGTCGATTTGCAAACGCTGAGCACAGAAAGCGGAGTAGAGGTGAGGATCATCAGCGACGATCCTGAGGTCGTTCAGAGCGTGTTGGAAAAAATACCGCAGGATGTACGCGTGGGAGAAGCGCCATGAAAACCAAACTGTTTGTTTCGGCCGCACTCTGCGTTTTGCTTGTTTCCTGCGCGCAACACGCGGTGCTCGATCCGTTGCAGAACACCAAAAAACTCGCCGCCCAGGGACATGCCACGCTGTATCGCAACGGCGCGTTTCAGGTGCCGATGACGACCATCCACTTGATTCCGGCTGGCCCCGATGCGCTTGATCTTGCGCTGAGCATGGCGGGCATGCGTGCGTCGCAATCGTTTCAGGAGTCGCTCCAGCACGCGCGCGAGTCAGTGGACTTCGCGACCGCCGGTGTAAATAAAAGTCTCGCTGCCGGTGGCGCGCTCAATCAGGCCACCAACCGTGTCGCCGAAGGCGCGCGCGATGTGACCAAGCTCGGCGGGCGCTGGGTCTTGACATCACCGGCCAGCAGTTGGAACACCGCAGCAGCGGCGGTGACGTTTGCGGGCACTGCGTATACGGCGACGCGCGACGGTGGTGCACAACTCGCGCAGGGTTCGGTTGGCGTCGCCGCGCACTTGAGCGACGCAACGGATACTTCGGCAGCGGCGTTATTCAGTGGCACCACGACGTTGGCTAAAAACACCTCACAGGGTTCGTTGGCGGCGTCTGGCCGGCATGCGGCGTTTGCCGCCGAGCGCTTTATCCAAGGCTACGCCACCTTGCCGGCGAATTTGGGCGAACGCGCCAGCAAGGTGGCCGCGAGCGCCTCCGTGGAGCATTTCGTTCAGGCGTTTCAGCGTTCCAATCAATGGCGCGAAGACACGTCGAGCAAGGCGACCGACATTATTGTCGAGACCACCGGTAACTACACGCGCGACGTAAAGCAAGCCTTTAGCTCCGCTGCCGACGACATCGCTCAAGGTCAGCAGACCGGTTACACGCTCGCAGTTTTAAAATCGCTGCGCTGGGTATTGCAGGGGATTTTTTGGGACGCGACCATCAAGCCTGCGGGCAAACTCGCCGCCGCATCGCTGGGCTACATCACCGTTAACACCGTCGCCTTTCCCGTCATCATGACGGTGCGCGAAGGCATCGTGGTCGCCGACATCGCCGTGGAAGTGGCATGGAACAGCGTCGCGTCGGTGTACGACATCACCGCGCCGAGCGCGACGGCAGCCGTGGTCGGCGTTTACAGCGCTGTCGAGTTGCTGGGTGGTCAAGCCTTGGCCGCAGGCGCGTGGGTCGGCGGTTCGGTGGCCAGCGCCGGAGTTTATGGTGCCGGCAAGACGGCCGCCGCCGCGACGGCGGCCGGTGGTTACGCGGCCGGTAAAACCGTGCAATACGTCGGCGCGCCACTGTCCGCAGCGGGCATTGCCGTGGGCGGTGCCGCAGTCGGCGTGGTAGAGGGAACCGCGTCGGCGCTTGCCGGCACCGGCATGGTGGTCGCCGGCGTCGCGGGTGAAGTCACCACGCAGGTGGTCGGCACTACCGCCGCCGCCAGTGTGGCAGGCGGTGGCGCGCTGGTGTCGGTTGCCGCCGGCGCGGCGCTGGGCAGCTATGAACTGGCCAAGGCGGTGGTGGTGCCCGCCGGTTACGAACTCGGCTCCGGCATTGTGTTGAGCTATGGCACCATCGCGCAGCTCGGCGCGCAAACCGTGCTCGCGGTTGCCGATGCGTCTTACATGGTGTTGTCGCTCGAAGGCCCGCGCTGGGCGTTGTACGCCGTCAAGGGCGGTCTTGGCAAAGGCGACGACTTACCGACCGGAAGCGTACTCGACCTCAATGGCATGCAACAGGCCGGAGAGACCTTCTACCAAGTTCCGGCCGGCGCTGAAGAAATGGAGCGTGTCGTAAATTCGGTTTACGGCCAGTTGCCGACGTCAGCCACCGAATCGTCGAAAATTTCAGAAGAGCCCGTGCTCGACTCCGCGCCGGCGGCCGCGCAGTGATCCACGTCGGCCAAGCCAGTGGCGCCTGTGGTGTCGCTGAACATGTAAAAATATGCCCGACGCCGATAGGCTGTTGGCCGCAATCTGCTGCGTGGCGCTGGTCGGAGGAGGTTATAACATTCAAGGCGCTGCCGGTATCGAGGTCGGCGTTGCTGGCGTAGGTACAGGTACGGTTGTAGGCGTAGCTACGGTTGCAGGTGTGGGTGTAGAGGTCGGCGTCACGGCCGCCGGTGGTGTCGGTGTAGCATCGCGTACCGGTTTCGGAGCCTTGCTTGGCGACAGGCTCATTGCGGGCCCCGTGGAGCGCGTGGTTAGCGGCAGGTTTTTACCAAGTCGGTCACTTTCTTCCTGGCTGAGCCGGCGCAGGACTTCGACTTTGCTATACAGTTGGTCGATCACATACACGTAGTTGGCCTCATCGACCGCGATGCCGGCAGGTAACGCGTATTGTCCGGGCTTGTCTTCCTGACTGGTGTTGCCGATCCACATCAACAACTGGCCCTGCGGATTGAAAATCTGGAAGTTGCTGAAGGTGCCGTCGGTTACGTAGACATTGCCTTCGGTATCGACAGCCAAGCCGCGTGGTCGCGCCAAGTCGCCGATGTCCATGCCAACCTTGCCCCAACTGCGCAAAAACTTACCGTCGGGATCGAACACCTGCACGCGAAAATTACCCGAATCGAGCACGTAGACATTATCGTCCGGGTCAATGTCAATATGTGACGCCATATGAAAATCGCCCGGGGCTTTGCCGTGCTTGCCGAAGGTGAACAACACCTTGCCTTCACGATCAAAAACCGTAACGCGATGCTTGTCGCTGTCGATACCGCCTTGATCCACCACGTAAATGCGGTCACCCGCTTTATTGACGGCAACATCGGCCGGCTTGGCAAATATTTCCTTGTTGCCGAACGAGCGTATGAAATGCCCGATGGGGCTGTACACGTTCACATGCTTAGCTTTCACGTCGGCGACGTAAAGATTGTTGCGGGTATCAATGGTCACGCCGGAAGGTACTTGCAACTTGCCTTTCTCGCCGCGTCCGATGCGAATGAGTTGCCCCTGCGGAATATCGAACAAATGCACAACACCAGCGCCGCTGTCCGATACCAAAATGTGCCCGTTGCGTGCTGCCACATCGTAGGGTTTTTTAAACGCAGGCTCTGCGCGCGGATTCAAGCCAAGCACGTTATTGCGCAACAAGTCGGTCTTGGATTCGTAGGTGATATCCAGCTCGCTGCGGATGACTGACTCATAAATGAAGCGTGCCGGGTCGGGTGGCTTGGGCCAATACGGATGTACCGCTGCGCCGCCGCGTACGCCGGCGCAAGCGGCCAGCAGAGAAAGCAAAGAGATTGCAAACAGAACAACGAGTGAAGTGCGATTAAACACGATGTTGCTCCATATCATGGTGTTGATCACAGCGGCGTTGAGCTTAGCCGAATTCCCGCGTGTCGCCCATCCCACGCGCCAGTGCCGGCAAGTCACCCCGCCGGCCGATGGCGTGCTGGGTGATGAAATTTTTCAGCGCATCACTGTCGTTGGTCAATCGCAAACCGATATTGCGCGCCCAAAGCACGGCCGGATTGCGCGTTGCGAACAACATTTTGAGTGCGTCGATGGCGGTTTGCATCGCAAGATTGTGGCCTTTGCGCCAGCGTTCGTAGCGGCGCAGCGCCGCCAGATCGCCCAGGTCGCGTTGTGCGCGGCGCGCATCCAGCAGCACCTCCGCAAATGCGGCGGCATCGAGCAGTCCCAGGTTAACGCCTTGCCCGGCCATCGGATGGACCGTGTGCGCGGCATCGCCTACTAAGGCCACGCGCGCGCTCACGTAGTCGTTGGCGTGTGCACGTTGTAATGGGTGCGCGGCGCGCGCACCGACCGCGTGGATCGCGCCGAGGCGATTGCCAAACGCCCGGTTCAATTCATCTAAAAAACTGGCATCGTCGAGGTGCAGCAGAGCGGCTGCACGCGCGTGCGGCACACTCCACACCAGCGAGCTGTGGCCATTGGCGAGCGGCAACAACGCAACCGGTCCTTCAGCGGTGAAACGCTGCCAAGCGGTATCGCGATGCGGGCGCGTGGTCTCGACATTTGCGATCAACGCGCTTTGTGCGTAGGGCGTGCTACGCACCGTAATGCCGCATTGTTCGCGCACCCACGATGCGTGGCCATCGCCGCCCACGATCAGCGCCGCGCGCAGCGTGCGTCCGTCGTCGAGGCTGAGTTGGGCGACGGTGTCGTCGATGCGTAAGCGCGCCGGCGTCGCCGGGCTATAAATTTCAACTTGCGGAAAACCGCGCAGCGTAGCGAGCAGCGCGGTTTGCATGACGCGGTTCTCGACAATATGGCCGAGCGCCGCTTCGCCCAGGTCGGCGCTGTCGAAATGAATCGCGCCACGTCCTGCCTCATCCCACACTTGCATTTCGCGGAATGGTGTCACGCGCCGTGCACACATCGCGTCCCAGGCGCCGAGCGCGCGGAAAATCTGCTCGGACGCGCGCGTGATGGCGCTAACGCGATGGTCGAATTGTTTGGAATCGAAAGCGTCGGACGGTGGGTGCGGCTCGATCACCCCGACGCGCAAACCGTGCCTGCCCAGCGCGCAGGCCACAGTGCTGCCGACGATGCCGCCGCCCACTACCACAATATCAAAATCGAGTTTGCCGGTGTTCACAGCGGCAGCCCGCGCGCTAGGCGCGGCAAGCGCCCGGCCAAACCCATCGCGCTTTTTGCAATTGAATGTTTGAGCGGCGGGCACAACGTGGCGGCTAGAAATCCCAGGGGCCGCACCGCCGCGACCGGTGCCGACGATTCGAACACCCGCACCAGCGTGTCGGTGAAGCGCACCACACGTTGTTGATCGGACTTGCGCAAACGGACGTACTGATCCAGCAGCATGGAACTGCCAAGATCAGACCCCGCGCGATGCGCGTCTGCCAGCAACTGCGCGAGCGTCGCGATATCGCGCAAACCGAGATTGAAACCCTGGCCACCAATCGGGTGCAGCGCGTGCGCGGCGTTGCCGATCAGCACGCTGCGCGCCAGCGTCTGCTGCTGCGCGCAACTTAAGTACAGCGGATACGCGCGGCGTGCTGCGAGGCTGTGGAATTGGCCGAGGCGTGCGCCGAACTGGTGTTGCAGTTGGGCGAGAAATTCGGCGTCGGGCAAGGCGAGCGCAGCGCGCGCCGCGTCGCGGGCCTGCATCCATACCAACCCCAATCGTTCGGCGGCAATCGGTAACAGCGCAATCGCGCCGGCTGCAGTGAAGCGTTCGTAGGCCGTGTGTTGATGCGGGCGAGTGCTGGCAAGTTGGGTGACGATGGCCGTTTGCTGGTAGTCGTGTTGCGTGACACCGATGCCCAGCAGTTTGCGCAGTGTGGAGTCGGCACCGTCGGCGCCGATCACCAGTTGGGCACGGATGACCTGTGAGGTGCCCTGGCTGTCGATGGTGGCATGCACCTGATCTGCGTCGGCGGCAAGCGCGGTGAGCCGCGCCGGGCACAGCCAAGTGACCTTGGGTAACGCATCGAGCGCTGCGTGCAGCACGCCGCCGAGACGGCGCGCATTGATCACGTAGCCGAGCGCCGCGACCTGTTCTTCGCGGCTGTCAAGACGTGTCACTCCGAAGCGGCCGCGTTCCGAAATATGAATGCGTTGGATCGGCACCGCGTCGCGCGCCAAGTGGCTTTCCAAACCCAGACCGGCGAAAATGCGCGCCGAGCCGTACGACAAGGTGATCGAGCGTTCGTCGTAGCCGGATTGTTGCGTCGTCGGGCGCGCAAGCGCCTCCACCAGCGCCACACGCAAGCCTTGTTGCGCGGCCGCCAAAGCGAGGCTGGCACCGGCCAAACCGGCACCTGCGATGATCACATCGTAGTCGGTTGTACCCACCTGTTAGCCTGCCATCAACGCTTCGATTTCTGCGACGCTCTTGGGTGCCGCCGCGCTCAGCACCTCGTGGCCGGTCGCTGTTACCAGCACATCGTCTTCGATGCGCACGCCGATGTTCCACCATTTCTTCGCGATGCCTTTGCTGCCGGCCGAAATATAAAGCCCAGGTTCGACGGTGAGCACCATGCCGGGTTCCAGCGCGCGCCACTGGTCGCCGAATTTGTATTCGCCCACGTCATGCACGTCCATGCCCAGCCAATGTCCGGTGCGGTGCATGTAAAAACGCCGATAGTTTTGGTCTTTGATGAGCTGCGCGGGCTTGCCCTTCAGCAAGCCGAGCTTCACCAGTCCGTGCGTGAGCACGTTCACTGCTGCCTCGTGTGGCGTGGTCCATAGGTTGCCGGGCTTTACTTTTTCAAGCGCCGCATATTGCGCGGCCAGCACCAGTTCGTAAATGGCTTTTTGTTCCGGTGAAAAGCGTCCGTTGACGGGAAAGGTGCGGGTGATGTCGGATGCGTAAAATTCATATTCTGCCGCTGCATCGATCAACAACAATTCGCCGTCGTTGAGCAGCATGTTGTTTTCGTTGTAGTGCAGGATGCAACTGTTGGCACCGCCGCCAACGATGGAGTTATAGGCTGGCACACAGCCGTGCTGGCGAAAAGTGTGTAGCAACTCCGCTTCAACGTGGTACTCAAACTGGCCGGGGCGACAGGTGCGCATCGCCTGCACATGCGCCAGTGCCGAGATGTTGGCGGCGCGCCGCATCAGCGCGACTTCGGCTTTGCTTTTGAGCAGGCGCATACCGTGTAGCACATGATCGAGCGCGACAAATTCGCCGGGGGTATGCACACCCGCGCGGCCTTGTTGACGCAAGCGGTTGACCCAGCCGACCACGCGCTGATCGAATTCCGCGTTATGGCCTAAGGTATAGAACACGCGTCCGCAATGTTCCATCAATCCCGGCAACAGGGTGTCGAGATCTTTGATGGGAAAGGCTTGGTCGGCGCGGTATTTTTCACTTGCGCCGGCGATGCCGGCACGTCGACCGTGCCAGATCTCGGCATCTGGATCGCGCTCGCGGCAGAACAGCACATACTGGCCTTCCTTACGTCCCGGGATCAACACTGCGACCGCTTCAGGTTCCGGAAATCCGGTCACGTAATGGAAGTCGCTGTCGGGGCGGTAAGGGTATTCCGAGTCGCGATTACGCACCCGCACCGGCGCAGTTGGGAGGATGGCGATGGTGCCACGCCCCATGGTTTGTATCAGTCGTTTACGGCGAGCGGCAAATTCTTTTTGATCCATCACGGGCGAGTCCTTGTGTCTATGTATACAGCAGTTAGTGCAACTGCGCGCTCGCGCTCGTCAGGTGCGCGGGCGTCGCATGTAATTCTTCGTACACCAAGCGGATTCCGGCGCGCAAAAATTCTATCAGCTCGGCAAAGTCGGCTTCATTGTCGTTGCTGTCTTCGACTTGAAAGCGTGCTGTTTTGGAAATTTCCAGGAGATCGCCCATGACTTCTCCCGCATCGCCGGGCAGTGTTTCCGGGTGCGCCACGCCCGCGAGGCGTAGCCCTTCCAAAAACCCCTGGCACCATTGACTGACGGCCAGCGTGCGGGTTTGCAAGGCGTGCTCGTCGTCGGGCAACAGCAGCGTAAAGCCGTAGTCGGCGTCGTTCAACTGCTGTATGGCGATCTGCGCCAGTTGCGCCAGCAATGCCCGTGTTTCGGTGACTGTTGGGTTTTCTTCATGGCTGCCGATCAGCGTGTGCAGCAACCACGTTTGTAGATCAAAGGGTTGTTGCGCGCATAATAGTCCGCACAAAATGCCATGGCTTTCACAGGCATTGATGCCCGCCTCAGCGTGGTGTAAGGCTTGATCGACAGTTTCAAAATCCAACGCGGTGGTCATGCAGAGGGCCTAGGCATCAGCAGCGCTTAGTGTAGCAAACACCGTTGAGCCGCGCCGCAGACAAGCTCGGGTGCAGTGCGATGCGTGCGGGAATTCGCCGTAGCAATTGACCGTCTCGGCACCCGCGCACTATAGTTGCGTCGCTATGGAAATTCACGCACATACGGACAAAAACATCACCGACTTGGCTCGCTTGGAAGGCCAAGTGGAGCGGCTGCTTAAAGTTTGTATGCAACTCAAAACCGAAAATAATTTGCTGCGCGGGCGACAGGTGGTGTTGGTGGCCGAACGCGCCCGCTTGATCGAAAAGAATGACATGGCGCGCACGCGCGTCGAGGGGATGATTACGCGCTTAAAATCGCTGGAGGTTGAAACATGAGTAGCGACAGCGTGCCGGTGACCGTGCGTATTCTGGAAAAAGAATTTTGCGTGGCGTGTCCGGCGAATGAGCGCGACAGCTTAATGGCTTCGGCGCGCTATCTTGATGGAAAAATGCGCCAGATTCGCGACAGTCGCAAAGTGGTGGGCATGGATCGCATCGCAGTGATTTGTGCGCTGAATCTGGCGCATGAGTTATTGCAAAACAAAACGGTGGCGCCGGCGGAGAATGCCTTCGCTGCGCGCGTAAAATATCTGCATGACAAAATCGAAAGCGCACTGCAAAAAGACCAGCAGTTGGAGTTATAGATTTATTCCGCTTGCCGTCGAGCGTGGTTTTCCCGACAATCATTTCGTGCTTCAAATCGCTATGTCTGTTGTCGATGTAGCGATCAGTTTTTAAAGTTTGGCGTCACCTGCGGTGTTCGTGATCGCTCCAAGTTCTCTTGAGCCGTAACTTGATACCCTTGGGGACCTATCGTTGATGTTGTGTGCATGTCCGCTTCGCGGCGGAAAGCCTAATGCATCGCAGCGGTCTCCAAACTGAACCGTATGGTTCAGAGATATCGGGGCAAGCGGCACAGGTGGGGACGCCTCCTAAATTCAATTCCATTTCTATTTCAAGCGCGCACTTTGGCAGCGGCGTGCCCTGTCTGCCTGTGGTCTTCGTGCGTGTGCTTGCATTTAGCAACGGAGTATTTCTACGCGCATGTCGTCACGCTCTGAACTTCGTTCCCGCTTGCGCGCACAACGCCGTGCGCTTGACCCGGTCCTACGCGCGGCTCTCAACGCCCGGATTACACAGCACCTTACGCAATCCAGCGTGTTTCGTACCAGCGCTCGCATCGCTATGTATTGCGCCGGCCAAGGCGAGGCCGATACACAGGCTATTGCGCAGCGTGCCTGGGCATTGCACAAACACGTGTTTCTGCCGGTATTGCTTGGGCGGTTTCACAATCACTTGCGTTTCGCGCCCTTCACTGCCGCGAGCATGTTGCAAAACAACCGCTTTGCTATTCCGGAACCGCGCGTGCATTACGCACACTTGCTACGTGGCATCAGCATGGATTTAGTGTTGGTGCCCTTGGTGGGCTTCGATGATCAGGGTGCGCGCTTAGGCATGGGCGGCGGTTATTACGACCGCAGTTTTGCCACGCGGTTGTTTCGTCGTTGCTGGTACAAGCCACGTCTGATCGGCGTGGCCTATGAGCTACAGCGCGTGGCAAGGCTGGATCGACAAGCGTGGGATGTAAGTTTGGACGGGGTGGTAACGGAACGGCAGCTTTACTTATTCAATCGGTAGCGCGTCGGTCGATGATGGTTTCTTGCGCGTCTTTGTGCAGTTGGTCGCGGGCCGCAAATTTGCTGCGTGCGGTATTCAGCCATTCCAGCGACACCGCTGTTGCGATTAATCCGAAGCCCACGAGCACCGCGAGCACAACCAATAAGTCCGGACGTCTTTTTCGACTCATACGACCCTGCCTCGTTTAAGTGGCTAAAGTAGTTTAAGTGGAGACTCTTGCTATTGGCGATGTGTGTATAACTTCGGGACGCTAATACGCCAATCTTAATCTATACTTAATATTCTCTGTTTGATTCAGAAACTAGGCATCGATCAAAATTTAATACCTAGCCGGTCGGGCTCGCATGTCGACCGATTCGTTGTATTCTTACGCGCATCACGCCACTTCTAGGTACAGCCGCCATGCTCAACAATATCCCGCTGTTTGCAGGTCTTTCCGATGAAGATATCAGGGCAATTTCCAGTCATGCCATCACCAAAACCTACGTCAAAAATACCGTCATCATCAACGAAGGTGACGAGTCCGATTCGCTGTACGTGATCATCAGCGGACGGGTGAAGGCATTTTTGAGCGACGAGGAAGGTAAGGAAGTCATCCTCAGCACGCAAGAAGCCGGCGATTATTTCGGTGAGCTTGCGCTCATCGACGAAGCGCCGCGCTCGGCGTCGGTCATGACTCTGGACGATTCAAAAATGTCGATCGTGTCCAAGCGTGACTTCGAAGCCTGCTTGGTGCGCCATCCGCAAATCGCCTTGCGTGTGATCAAGGGCCTGACCAAGCGCTTGCGCAATCTCACCGACAACGTGAAAAGCCTCGCCCTCATGGACGTATACGGACGCGTCGCGCGCACGCTGTTGAGCTTGGCCTCGGACGAAGACGGCAAGTTGGTGGTCAATCAGCG
This sequence comes from Gammaproteobacteria bacterium, assembly GCA_031363085.1. Lineage (GTDB taxonomy): Bacteria > Pseudomonadota > Gammaproteobacteria > SG8-11 > SG8-11 > UBA6921. Next base: position 323 of record JANLTU010000177.1, on the reverse strand, counting down.
CCTCACGCAGCGCGACATCGCTAGTATGGTAGGCGCCTCGCGTGAAATGGTCAGCCGCATACTTAAAGACTTAAGCGTCGGCGGCTATATCACCGTCGACAAAAAATCGATCACCATTAACGAGAAACTGCCGTCGGCGTGGTAGCGGGGGTTGCGGCGAAAAGTGGTGCCGGGAAGAGGAATCGAACCTCCGACCTACTGATTACGAATCAGTTGCTCTACCGACTGAGCTATCCCGGCGTGTTGTTGTAGTGTGCTCGCAGAGGCTTTCAACGCAAGCGCGGAAACGTGCATGAAGTGAGGCAAGCGATGGTAATGAGTCG
>JANLTU010000115.1:0-3560 GCA_031363085.1 Gammaproteobacteria bacterium | reverse complement strand
ATTGATCGCCGTATAAATGTTTTTAAATAACCTTCGTCAGTTCCATGTTGAGCTCCTTTCAATGCGGTTTTTGAATGTGGGTGCCATGCTTGATATTTTAACAGCTTCAAATAGTTAGCGCTTAACTTACTGACATTGGGTCGCTACCCTTTAAGCCCGTAGGCTGGGTTTTTAAACCCAGCATTTCACGGCCGGAGAGATGCGCTCCGATATCCAACAAAACGCCCTTACGGCTCATACCGCAAAGGCGTTTTGTTGTGGGGTTCCATGGATCAAGAACTTTATCCGCAGCGCTTTCGCGCAGTCTGCAGCTTGACGTATATGCATACCATGCATATAGTCACATAAGTGCGCTTCCAATACTATCCCTCAAAAGCCGTAAGTAATCTGAAAAAGCATGGAGTGTCCTTCGCGGATGGAGAAGGCGTGTTTTTCGACCCGCTGGCGATCCATCAACTGGACTCTGATGCAGAAGATGAAGAACGGTTTGTTGCGGTGGGCATGGGTAGCGCGGGAATCATCCTGGTTGTTGTTTACACACTTCGCGGTGAGGAGATCCGGCTCATATCGGCTCGCCATGCAACGCGGCATGAGGTGAAAAACTATGAAAGCTGAATACGACTTTTCAAAGGGCAAGCGAGGTGCGCTAATTCCGGCTAAAGGTAAAAAACGCATCACGATCTACATAGATGACGCCGTACTAAATGAGTTTCGCTCCCGCGCTGAACGCATCGGCACCGGCTACCAGACGATGATGAATGAAGCTTTAAGAGCGTTCTTGGAAAAGAATGAACAACCGGTTACCGCTGCTATGTTGCGCCAAATTATCCGCGAAGAACTTCCAGCAGCGAGGCCACGAATAACACGTCGTCCCACCGCGCGCGCAAAAGCGGTGCGCCGGTGAACACTGTGTCATTGGGGTTAGACACCAAGGCAACGCGGAGCGGGGTCAGGCTTGTATAATTGCATTATTAACTCTCTCCAATCTTTTCGCCAGTGCCGTGGAGCTTTCCGACTTCAAGCCCAATTGCCAGACTCCGCGACTCAGTGTCGTTATGTCTCGATCCAAGTAAGAATGGGACGGTTCCCTTTTTATTAAATGTCATCAACGACGGGGGCAATCACACGAGCGCATTACACCGCTACATATCTCCTCACCACCACAACCCTCCGGCGCAATTCGCGCGCGCGATTGCGCCGGACCTCTCATCCGCCACGGTGTGCCCGAAACTATTTTCACTTCCGCTGTACAAAATCGACACTGGTCAACCCGTCGTAGGTCGATGGGCGCGAGGGCTTTGACGGGTGTATACCTAAGCTATACACTTTTCAAATGATCAAGAGTTTCCGACACAAGGGATTAGAGCGATTTTTTGAAACCGGAAACAAGGCCGGGATTCAGCCCGCGCATGCGGCGCGATTGCGGCCACAGGGCGCTTCTATAGATTCAGAGTTCGCCCAAATGCAAGGCGCGGAAAAAACTTCGCCGCGCTCATATGGGGTATATGTAAGCAAGAAATTTTTTCCGCAACGCGGCAGTTGGGATGAAATCTGAATTTATAGAAGTGCCCTGTAGCTTGCCCGCCTTGAAGCATCGACATACCGGACGATATGAACTTGCCCGGCTGGAAGTGTCATGCGCTCAAGGGCGCCTTGAAGGGTCATTGGGCGGTGTGGGTGGACAAGAACTGGCGGCTGACGTTCGCTTTCGATCATGAAGACGTCGCGCTCGTGGATTATCGTGATTACCACTAGGAGTCTCGCAATGAGCAAAATGCACAACCCCCCGCACCCCGGCGCAGTACTCAAAGACGGATTATTCGCCGACACCGCGATTACCGTTACGGAGTTCGCCAAGCACATCGGCGTTACGCGCGTGTTGAATGGTAAGGCGGGCATCAGCGCCGACATGGCATTGCGTTTGGCCGCCGCGCTGGGCGGCTCGGCCGAGTCCTGGCTACGCATGCAGGCGACTTATGATCTGTGGCAAGCGGAACAGAAAGCACGCAAGAAAATCAGGCCGCTGAAGCGGGCAGCGCGACATGCATTCGACCCATAGATGACGGAGCAGAGGAAGAATTAGGGTCTGACACCAATGGCACTACCTTAAGGAAAAAACCCTCTGCCTTCGCTCCAATCCAGCGAACGCCGGAAACCGGGCGATCAAAAAACATCGGCTATTGAGACAATTTTGGATGTCAGCTTTTGGGGGCACGACTACGTAAGTCAGTGGCTTTTTCCTTAAGGTAGTGCCATTGGGACCGGACACCAAGGCAACGGAAATCAGCCGAATACGGTACCAAACCTTGCATTAACGCATCGCGATTGTGCCGAGGGGTTATCCAACAATCATCGTGACAGCCTGCGCGGCGGTGACGATGCTCATGCCTTCGTACTCTGTGAGGTCGAGCAGATCGCGATCACCCGAGACGATGATGTGGGCCCCGGCGGCTAGCGCTGTGGCTAATACGATATCGTCATCGGGATCGCGCGCGGTTGGCGTGATGGCGGCCGGCTCCACAAGCTCCACCACACTGGCGTAATCGGTAAGCAGCGGTTGCGCCGTGATCCCGATGAGCACCATCCGTTGTAAACAAAAGGGACGACCCAGTACGTCGGCCAACTCTTCCAGCAACGGCAAGCTGCTGTACATCTGCACCGTTGGTGCGGACTGGCGCGCCGCGTCGAGCAGGCGATACGGCGTACCGCGCCACAACAAAGCGGATAACACCACGTTGGTATCCAGAGTCAGGCGCATGGTCAAGACTGAAATTTAGCGACTGTCTTTCTGCCGCCGTTCGGCGCGCGACTCTTTCACCAAAGCCACAGCCTCGTCATCGCTGATCGGCGGCGCCCCGGCGGCCTCGAGCGCGGGCGCGATTGACAGCAGGCGCTCCAAGGCGGCGCGCCGACGTTGTTTGTTCGCCAGAAAATCCACGAAGTCCTCGACTTCCACCTGTTGTTCCGGTGGCAGCGTAGCGATTTTCTCGATGAGTGTGCGTGATTGGTTGGAACTCTTCGCCATCGACGTTTCTCCTTGGAGCGTATGAACCACCGTTGCCGAGCTTATGTTTTAGTTACCCACATTCAATTATAAGCCGCAGCTCGCACGTAGGATTTCGACATCGGTCATGTCCTCGCGGTCGCGCCACATCCCAAACAGCGGATTGTATGCTTCCTCTTTGAAGTCGCTTGGGAAGCCTGTGCTTCTTCCTCAAGAAGCACGGTCACGCGTGCAGATGTTCACGCCAAGCCTCAGACAGATCGCCACCTTCACATGCTCAATCACAATGTAACTACACGCGAGCCGTATGGCTTCCAGCATATGGTTTAGATAATCAAGCTGACGCAGCAGCGTGGGTTTGTTCTCATACCGTGACGGCTTCTTGAAGTATCTGAGCACAAAATTTCGCGAGCAACGCGCGAAATGCTTCAGCGGGTTTCATTTGAATGAGTCTATCCCGTTTTTTCTGAAGTGCCCTTAAAATCAAAACTGATCGAACGTCGGAAACGATTTCGCAATCGGATTGCCGGTAAATTGCGCGACCCAACCTTCCGGC